>JAHEKJ010000152.1 GCA_024638385.1 Gammaproteobacteria bacterium
TCCGGCGTCAAGCGCTGGAACCGCGTGATCGAGAAGGCCGGCCTGCCGCATCGTCTCGAGGTGCCGCACAAGGCCTTTCACCGCAAGATCGGCGCGCTCGCCGGCACCTGGATCAGCCCGCGGGGCGAGGTCACGAGCGAGTCGCAGTGGAACGCGCAGCGGGACCAGTGGTTGCCGACCGACGAAGACCGCGCGTTCGTCGCGAGCCTGATGGGCCGCGTCGTCGATCCCGGCAAGTTCGCCAACTGGATCGCGCCACCGGCGATCGGCATCAACCGCCAGTCGGTCGATTTCGAGTACGTGCGCTTCAATTAATCTCGGCCGGGGCCGGACCGAATCGACAGATTCGGACAACCGGTTTAACATCGAGTCGGCTTGCGCGGCGGGCGCCCTGCCCCGCCGCGTTTCATCTGCATTGCCGGAGACCGAACGATGAGTCAACCCGAAACGCTCCGCATCGACACGCGCCGGCCCGGCGTCGCGCAAATCATGATGGCGCGGCCAGACGTCTACAACGCGTTCGACGAAAAGATGATCGCCGAGCTCGATGCGGCTTTCGACCAGCTCGGCGGCGACGACAGCGTGCGCGTGATCGTGCTTGCCGGCGACGGCAAGCACTTCAGCGCCGGCGCCGATCTCGACTGGATGAAGCGCGCGAGCGAGGCGTCGGTCGAATGGAACCTCGACGATGCGCGCCGGCTCGCGGCGATGCTGCGCAAGATCGATACCTGCCCGAAACCGACCGTCGCGCGCATCCAGGGCGCCGCGCTCGGCGGCGGCTTCGGCCTCGCCTGCGCCTGCGACGTCGCGATCGCCGCCGATAACGCGAGCTTCGCCGTCAGCGAAGCCAAATTCGGTATCCTGCCGGCGACGATCGGGCCGTACGTGCTGAATTCGGTCGGCAAGCGCCACGCGCGCCGGCTGGCGCTGTCGGCGACGCGGATTCGCGCCGCCGAGGCGCTCGCGATCGGCGTCGTGCACCAGGTCGTCGCGCTCGACGAACTCGACGCCGCGCTCGACGCCGTGCTCGACGACCTGCTCGCCTGCGGCCCCGGCGCGCAGCGCGAGATCAAGGAATACTTTGCCGCGATGGCGGTCGGCCCGATCGGCGACGACGTCATCGAGCGCAGCGCGCAGACGATCAGCCGCGTGCGCGCGACCGCCGAGGCGCAGGAAGGCTTCGCCGCGTTCTTCGCCAAGCGCAAAGCGGACTGGATTCCCGAATGAGCAAGCTCGACGAAGCCACCGTAGTCGTCGTCGGCGCCGGCATCATGGGCGCCGGCATCGCCCAGGTCGCGGCGCAGGCCGGCCATCGCGTGCTGCTCCACGACGCGCGCGCCGACGCCGCGGGCCAGGCGCTCGACAAGCTGCGCGGCACCTTCGACAAGCTCGTCGCCAAAGGCAAGTTCACCGCTGACGAGGCGCAGGCCATTCTCGCGCGGATCGCGCCGATCGATTCGCTCGACGCCGCCGCCGAAGCCGGCATCGCCGTCGAGGCGATCGTCGAAGACCTCGAAGTCAAGCGCGGCCTGCTGCGCGAACTCGAGGGCATCGTCGGCGCCGACTGCGTGCTCGCGACCAACACCTCGTCGATTTCGATCACCGCGCTCGCGGGCGGGCTCGAGTACCCCGGCCGCGTCGTCGGCATGCACTTCTTCAACCCGGTGCCGATCATGCAGCTGGTCGAGGTCGTCGCCGGGCTGCAGACCGACCCGGCGGTCGCCGACACGGTGTTCGCGCTGGCCGAGGCCTGGGGCAAGACCGCGGTGCACGCGCGCTCGACGCCGGGCTTCATCGTCAACCGCATCGCGCGGCCGTTCTATGCCGAGACCCTGCGCCTGCTCGAAGAGCGGGCGGCGACGCCGGCGGTGCTCGACGCGTGCCTGCGCGGCGCCGGCTTCCGCATGGGCCCGTGCGAGCTGATGGACCTGATCGGCATCGACACCAATTTTTCGGTCACGCAATCGGTCTACGAGGCCAATTTCTACGACAAGCGCTACGCGCCGTCGCTGCTGCAGCGGGAAATGGTCGCCGGCGGGCTTTACGGGCGCAAGAGCGGACGCGGTTTCTACGACTACGCCGGCGACGACAAAGCCGAGATCGCGAAGTTTCCACTGCCTGAAGCGCCGCCTTCGTTCGATACGCTCGCGGTGCACGGCGACGAACCGCTCGCCGACCGCATCGCCGCGGCGCTGAAAAGCCGTGGACTCCATTTCGAACGCGTCCGCGACAGCGACTGGAGCGGCCTGCAGGCCGACAGCGCGCGACTGCGCCTGACCGACGGCCGCTGCGCCGCCGAACTCGGCCGCGACGTCGCGGTCTTCGATTTGCCGCTGTCGGACGACTCCTCCGGCATGGCGCTCGCCTGGAGCCACTCGGCGCGCGCGTCGGCCGAATGGGTCGCGGCCGCGCCGCAATGGCTCGCGCTGCTCGGCTTCAATCCCGTGCGTATCGAGGACGCGCCCGGGCTCGTCGTCGCGCGTACGATCGCGATGCTGATCAACGAGGCCGCCGACGCGGTGCAGCAGGGCGTCTGCAGCGAGGACGGCGCCGATGCGGCGATGAAGCTCGGCGTCAACTACCCGGCCGGGCCGTTCGAATGGCTCGACGGCTGGAACACGCGTGCGGTCATCGAGCTGCTCGACCGGCTCGACACGCACTACCGCGGCGAGCGTTACCGCGTGAGTCCCTGGTTGCGCCAGCGCACCTGGCGGGAGAAGAGTCAATGAGCGAATTCATCGAGCTGGCGACAAACCTGTATGCCGAGATCGGCGACAACGGCGTCGCCGAGATCGTGTTCGGCCCCGCGGGCGGGATGCCGGCAACCGACGCCGCCGCGCACGCGGTGCTCGCCACGGTCTGGGGCGAGCTCGCTGCCCGCAAAAACGTCCGCGCGATCCTCGTGCGCAGCGAAGGCAAGGGCTTTTGCGCCGGCGGCACAGCCGAACTCGTGCAGGCCATGCTCGACGGCGAGGCCGAGCGCGTGCGGGTGATGCGCGAGGCGCGCGACCTCGTGCGCAACATGCTCGAATGCGAGCTGCCGATCGTCAGCGCGATCAACGGCGCCGCGGTCGGCGCCGGGGCCGCGGTCGCGCTGCTGGCCGACATCTCGATCGCCGGCGAGCGCGCGAAGATCATCGACGGGCATACGAAGATCGGCGTCGCCGCCGGCGACCACGCGGCGTTGATCTGGCCGCTGCTGTGCGGCATGGCGCGCGCCAAGTATCACCTGCTGCTGTGCACGCCGATCGACGGTCGCGAGGCCGAGCGCATCGGTCTCGTCAGCCGCTGCGTGCCCGACGAGGAGCTGCTCGACGAGGCGCGCGCGGTCGCGGCGCAGCTCGCCGCCGGCAGCGCGAGCGCGCTCGCCGAAACCAAGCGGAGCCTGAACCACTGGCTGCGCGCGGCCTGGCCGGCGTTCGAGCACTCGCTCGCGGCCGAGATGATCGGTTTCGGCGGCGGCGACGCGCGCGAAGGCTTCGCCGCGCTGCAGGAAAAACGCAAAGCCGAGTTTGCCGAGCGATGAAATTCGCCGAATTCCATGCCGGCCAGAAACTCGAGACCGGACCGCGCCGGGTATCGCAGGACGAGATCGTCGCGTTCGCGCAGGCTTACGATCCGCAGTGGTTCCACACCGACCCGGAGCAATCGAAACACGGCCGCTTCGGCGGCCTGATCGCGAGCGGCTGGCATACCTGCGGCATCGCGATGCGGCTCGCGGTCGACGCCTTCCTCGATGGCTCCGAGTCGTTCGCATCACCCGGACTCGAGTATTTAAAGTGGACCGCGCCGGTGCGCCCGGGCGACGATCTGACGCTGCGCGTCGAGGTACTCGACGCGCGCCGCGGCGAGAAGAAACCCGGGCTCGGCATTCTCAGGTGGCGCTGGCATTTGCACAATCAGGACGACGTCGTGGTACTAGAGCTGATCGCGACCAGTATGTTCGACCTGGCAACGGAGGAACCGACATGACCGAAGCATTCATCTGCGACGCAATCCGCACGCCGATCGGGCGCTATGGCGGCGCGCTCGCGTCGGTGCGCACCGACGATCTCGCCGCAATCCCGCTCAAAGCCCTGGTCGAGCGCAATGCCGACGTCGACTGGGACGCGATCGACGACGTCATCCTCGGCTGCGCCAACCAGGCCGGCGAGGACAACCGCAACGTCGCGCGCATGGCGCTGCTGCTCGCGGGCCTGCCGCAGGAGGTTCCGGGATCCACCGTCAACCGCCTGTGCGGCTCGGGCATGGACGCGCTCGGCACGGCCGCGCGGGCGATCAAAGCCGGCGAAACCCGCCTAATGATCGCCGGCGGTGTCGAGAGCATGAGCCGCGCGCCGTTCGTGATGCCTAAGGCCGCGAGTGCGTTCAGCCGCAACGCCGAAATTTACGACACGACGATCGGCTGGCGCTTCGTCAACCCGCTGATGCTGGAGCGATACGGCAGCGATTCGATGCCCGAAACCGCCGAGAACGTCGCCGAAGACTTCAACGTCGAGCGTGACGCGCAGGACCGCATGGCGCTGCGCTCGCAGCAACACGCCGCGCGCGCGCAACGGGACGGCTTCTTCGCCGCCGAGATCGTGCCGGTCGTCGTGCCGCAGCGCAAGGGCGACCCGGTCGTCGTCGAGCGCGACGAACACCCGCGCGAAACCTCGCTCGAAAAACTCGCCCGGCTCGGGCCGATCGTCAGGCCCGGCGGCACGGTCACCGCCGGTAACGCGTCCGGCGTCAACGACGGCGCCTGTGCGCTGCTGCTCGCCGACGAAAAAATCGCCGCGGCCCACGGGCTCACGCCGCGCGCGCGCGTCGTCGCGATGGCGACCGCGGGCCTCGCGCCGCGCGTCATGGGCATGGGCCCGGCGCCGGCGACGCGCAAGGTGCTCGAGGTCGCCGGCATGGAGCTCGGACAGATGGACGTGATCGAGTTGAACGAGGCGTTTGCGGCGCAGGGCCTCGCGGTGCTGCGCGACCTCGGCCTCGCCGACGACGACCCGCGGGTCAACCCGAACGGCGGCGCGATCGCGCTCGGCCACCCGCTCGGCATGAGCGGCGCGCGCCTGGTCACGACCGCGGTCAACCAGCTGTTCGTCTCCGGCGGCCGCTACGCGCTTTGCACGATGTGCATCGGCGTCGGCCAGGGCATCGCGATAATCATCGAACGAGTCTGACGAGAAGGGGTTGCAATCGGCCCGGACGCGCAATGAATTCGCTGCATCGGCATGGCGACGCTGATATGCTGCGGCGAAAACACGAGCAATCGCATCGATGAAACCATCTCCTCGCGACGCTTACCGTAGCGCCGCCGCAGCGATTTGATCGGGCACCTCGAAAGGCCGGCCGGCTCGCGCCCTTCCCTGCGCGAAATCTGGAAAGATTTTGGCCTCACCTATGCCGCCAACGGCTTCGTCGGCTGGCTGTTCGCGATCACCGCGCCGGTCGCGATCATCCTGTCGGTCGGCAGCCGCGGGGGCCTGTCCGAGGCCGAGATCGCGTCGTGGGTGTTCGGCGTCTTCTTCGTCAACGGCCTGATCTCGATCTTCTTTTGCTGGTTCTACCGCCAGCCGCTGGTGTTCTTCTGGACGATCCCCGGCGCGGTGCTGGTGGGGCCGTCGCTCGCGCATCTTTCCTTCGCCGAGGTCGTCGGCGCGTTTTATCTTACCGGGGCGCTGATGTTCGTGTTGTCGATCACCGGCTGGGTGCGGCGCGCGATGGCGGCGGTGCCGATGCCGATCGTCATGGGCATGGTCGCCGGCGTATTCCTGCGCTTCGGCCTCGACCTCGTGCGCGCGCTGCACGAGGACTTGGCCGTGGCCGGGCCGATGGTCGTGACGTGGATCGTGCTGTCGGTCGTACCGTCGCTCGGACGACGCATGCCGCCGCTGATCGGCGCGCTGCTGGTCGGCGCAGGCGCGGCGCTCGTCGACAGCCGCTTCGACGCCGGCACCTTCGCCGCGCTCGACTTCATCGCACCGATTATCCAGGCGCCGGCCTGGTCGCTCGCCGCGGCGATCGAGCTGGTCGTGCCGCTTGCGATCACCGTGCTGGTGGTGCAAAACGGCCAGGGCATCGCGGTGCTGCGCGCGGCCGGCCACGCGCCGCCGGTCAACGCGATCACCGCCGCTTGCGGTCTCGGCAGCCTCGTCGCCGCCGCGGTCGGTGGTGTGTCGAGCTGCCTGACCGGGCCGACGAATGCGATCGTCAGCAGTTCGGGCGCGCGCGAACGGCATTATACCGCGGGACTCTTCGTCGGCGTGCTCGCGCTCGCGTTCGGCCTGCTCGCGCCGACTTTCACGCGCTTCCTGCTCGACGCGCCGGCTGCGTTCGTCGCGACGCTCGCCGGGCTCGCGCTACTGAAGATCCTGCAAGCCGCCTTCACGACCTGTTTCAAGGACCGCTTTACCCTCGGCGCGCTGGTCGCGTTCCTCGTCACGGTCGCCGACCTGCCGCTGTTCAACATCGGCGCCGCATTCTGGGGGCTGGTCGCCGGGCTCGCGATGTCATGGCTGCTCGAGCGCAGCGACTTTGCAGCCGCCCGGAAAGACGCGTGAGCGCGCCGGCGGCGACCGTCGTAACCGCGTGGCCGCGCGTCTGGGTCGCGTTCCTGGCCGGCTGCATCGCCGCGTTCCAGATCGGCAAGACCGCGGCGTCGCTGGCGCTGATCATCGCCGAGCTCGAGCTGTCGCTGTTCGAGGCCGGCTGGATCGTATCGCTGCTGACGCTGGTCGGTGCCCTCTTCGGCGCCGGCTTCGGCCTGTTCTCGGATCGCATCGGCCAGGTTCGCGCCGCGCTCGCCGGGCTCGCGATCTCGGCCGCCGGCAGCCTGCTCGGCGCGCACGCGGCCGACTTCG
>JAHEKJ010000051.1 GCA_024638385.1 Gammaproteobacteria bacterium
GGTTTTTCCCATAGTTTTTTGCAATGTCGGCGAAATACCGGACTTTCGAGCAGCCGCTGAACGAACGCATTCGCATGTGTTTGCGCGTCGAGACGCTGATGAAACGCTATCACTATTTCGAGTCGCTGAAGGGCGACTGGAGCGCCTACTCGGCGTTGCTCGCGATCCTCGAAATCACGTCGCTGCTCGAGCGGGGAGACCTGAAGCAGGAGTTGATGAAGGAGCTCGAGCGCCAGCATGTCGCGCTCAGGGCGATGACCGATCATGCGGACATCGACCGCGCCAAGCTCGATCTGATTCTGAGCAAGCAAAAGAGCTCGCTCGACCGCATTCACCGCCTCGACGGCAAACTCGGCGAACATTTGAAGCGCGCCGATTTCCTGCTCGGGATCAAGCAGCGCACGTCGATCCCGGGCGGCTCCTGCGATTTCGACCTGCCGCAGCTGCGTTTCTGGCTGAACCGGGAACACGAGCAGCGGGTCGCCGATCTGCGGCGCTGGGCCGCGCCCTATCTCGAGGTCGAGGAAGTCATCGAACTGATTCTCGGCACCATTCGCGACAGCGCCAGCGCCAATCAGGTCATCGCCGAGAACGGTTTCTACCAGGAGTCGCTGGATACCCGCAAGGCCAACCAGCTAATCCGCATCGGCGTCGACGCGGACGCGCCCTACTATCCGGAGATCAGCGCCGGCAAGCACCGCTACTCGGTGCGCTTCATGCTACCGAAGGGCGGCGACGCGCCGGCGACGCAGGTCAAGGACGACGTCGTCTTCCTGTTATCGCGCTGTTCGCTATAGCGTCGAGAACCGGCCGGTCGGCCGGCGGAAACCGGTAGTCGTCGATTTGCGCGGTCGAAATCCATTTCAGCTGCTGCTGCTCGCGCGCCGCAACGACGCCGTCGTAGGCTTCGACGATCCAGAAATCGAGCAGCACGTTGCGTTCCGGGTAGCGCTGATAGACCCGCATGTACGGCGCCGCCCGCGTCGGGCGAATGTCGATCTCCTCGCCGAGTTCGCGGCGCAGCGCCTGCCAGGCGCTCTCGCCGGCTTCGCGCTTGCCGCCCGGGAACTCCCACAGATGGGCCAGGTGCTGTCCCGGCCGGCGCTGCGCGATCAGGAACTCGCGCTCGGCGGCGTCGCGCCAGATGACCGCCGCGACCACGTGGATATGATCCTCGTCGATCGCCCCGGGATCGACGATCGGCGCGTCAACTGCGGTATTCGGCATTGATCCTGACGTAGTCGTAGGACAGGTCCGAGGTCCAGATCCGCGCGCGCGCGGCGCCGAGATTGAGGTTCACGCCGATGCGGATTTCACTGCGCTGCATCTCGGCCTGACCGAGGGCTTCGCGGTAGCCGGGATCGGGCAGGCCGCGGTGCAGCAGGCGCAAGTCGCCGAGATGGACATCGACGCGCGCAGGATCGATGCGGCCGACGGGCGCTCGACCGATCGCCATGATCAGCCGCCCCCAGTTCGGATCCGACGCGAACAGCGCGGTCTTGACCAGCGGCGATTCGGCAATCGTGAACGCGACGGCACGCGCGTCGGCCTCGTCGTCCGCGCCTTCGACCACGACCTCGACGAACTTGGTCGCACCCTCGGCATCGCGGATAACGGCTTGCGCGAGCCGCTCGAACAGGTCCCGCAGCGCGCCGCGCAGGACTTCACCGCCGCTGCCGAGATCGACCCCCGAAGCCCCGGTGGCGATCAGCACGCAGGAGTCGTTGGTCGACGTGTCGCCGTCGACCGTGATCGCGTTGAAGCTGCTGGCGACCAGTTCCTGCAGCAGCGCTTGCAGCGCAGCGGCGTCGATGGCCGCGTCGGTGGCGACGAAGGCGAGCATCGTCGCCATGTTCGGCTTGATCATGCCCGAACCCTTGGCGATACCGGTTATCGTGACGGTGCGGCCGCCGATTTCGACGCGCGAACTAATCGCCTTCGGCAGCGTATCGGTCGTCATGATGGCTTCGGCCGCGGCGAGCCAGGCATCGTCCGCCAGCGCGTCGACGAGCCGCGGGATCGCAGCGCGAATCGGATCCAGCGGCAAGGGCTCGGCGATGACGCCGGTCGAAAACGGCAGGACCGCTTCCGGCGCGACGCCGCCGGCCGCCGCGACCGCCGCGCAGCTCGCGGCCGCGGCCTCGAGGCCCGCGTCGCCGGTCGCCGCGTTGGCGTTACCCGAGTTGATCAGCAGATAGCGCGCCGCCGGATGCGTGCGCAGATGCCGCCGGCACAGTATCACCGGTGCGGCGCAGAAATGGCTTTGCGTGAAAACCGCGGCGACGCTCGCGCCGGCGGCGACTTCGATCAGGCCGAGATCCCCGACCGCGGGATCGGCCTTGATACCGCAGTGCGTCGCGGCGAGCCGGATGCCGTCGACGGGATGGAGTTCACCCGGAGCCTGTAAGCCGACCGCCATGGCCTACAACTTGCCGTGGCACTGCTTGAATTTCTTGCCCGAACCGCACCAGCAGGGTTCGTTGCGGCCGATCTTGCGCTCCTTGCGCACGTAAGGCTGGTGCGCCTCTTCGTCGTCGGGCGCCGTGGCGTCGAGCGGGTTTTGCGCGCTGGCATGCTCCATTTTCATCGCCGGTTCGGCGGCATGGCTTTGCTCGAGCGCCTCGACCTGCGCCTCGCTGCGGACCTGCACGCGGGCCAGTGCCTGCACGACCTCGTAATTGATACCGTCGAGCATCGCGGTAAACATCTCGAAGGATTCGCGCTTGAATTCCTGCACCGGATTCTTTTGCGCGTAGCCGCGCAGACCGATGCCCTGGCGCAGGTAGTCCATTGCCGCGAGATGTTCCTTCCAGTGCCGGTCGAGAATCATCAGCGTGATTTCCTTCTCGAGGCGCACGGTCAGTTCCTCGCCCAGCATTTCCACCTTGTCGCGATAGGCGTTATCGAAATGCTCGACGATCCGGTCGTAGATTTCCCCCTCGCCGATTTCGTCGTCCTCTTCGACCCAGCGCGCGAGCGGCAGCTCGACGCCGAATTCGCTGGCGAGCGTTTGCTCGAGCCCGGTCAGATCCCACTGCTCTTCGAGCGAATTCGCCGGCACGTGGGCGCGGTACAGGCCCGTCAGCACGTCCTTGCGCATGTTGGCGATCGCCTCGCTGATACTGTCGGCGTGCAGCAGGTCGTTGCGTTGCTGGTAAATGACCTTGCGCTGGTCGTTGGCGACGTCGTCGTATTGCAGCAACTGTTTGCGAATATCGAAGTTGTGCGCCTCGACCTTGCGCTGCGCATTTTCGATCGCGCGGCTGACCCAGGGATGCTCGATCGCCTCGCCCTCTTCCATGCCGAGACGCTGCATCAGGCCGGCGACCCGCTCGGACGCAAAGATCCGCATCAGGCTGTCTTCCATCGACAGGTAGAACCGCGACGAGCCCGGGTCGCCCTGGCGACCCGACCGGCCGCGCAGCTGGTTGTCGATGCGCCGCGACTCGTGGCGTTCGGTGCCGATAATGTGCAAGCCGCCGGCCGCTATGACCTGGTCGTGACGTTGCTGCCACTCGCGCGTCAATTTTTCGCGCGCGGCCGCGTCGTCCTCGGAAACCTCGCTCAAATCGACCTCGAGGTTGCCGCCGAGCACGATATCGGTTCCGCGCCCGGCCATGTTGGTCGCGATCGTAACCGTACCCGGCATGCCGGCGTCGGCGATGATCCGGGCCTCGCGCTCGTGCTGCTTGGCGTTCAGGATCTGGTGTTCGATCTTGAGCTTGTCGAGCAGCGCGGACAGATACTCCGAGGTTTCGACCGAGGTCGTGCCGACCAGCACCGGCTGACCGCGGGCGACGCAATCGCGAATGTCGTCGATGATCGCGTCGAATTTCTCGGGCTTGGTCAGATAGATCAGGTCGCCTAAATCCTTGCGGATCATCGGCATGTTGGTCGGCACGACGACGACTTCGAGACCGTAGATTTGCTGAAATTCGAACGCCTCGGTGTCGGCGGTGCCGGTCATGCCCGCCAGTTTCTCGTAGAGCCGGAAATAATTCTGGAAGGTGATCGACGCGATCGTCTGGTTCTCGTGCTGGATGCTCACGCCTTCCTTGGCTTCGATCGCCTGGTGCAAACCATCCGACCAGCGTCGCCCGGGCATGGTGCGGCCGGTAAATTCGTCGACGATGACGACGGCGCCGTCCTTGACCAGGTACTCGACGTCGCGATGGTATAGCGCGTGGGCACGCAGGCCGGCGTTGAGATGGTGTACCAGCGCGATATTGCTGGCATCGTAGAGGCTTTCGCCTTCCTCCAGCAGCCCGGCCTCGACCAGCAGGCGTTCGGCCGTGTCGTGGCCTTCCTCGGTCAGATACGCCTGGCGGGATTTTTCGTCGATCGTGAAGTCACCCGGGCCGTCCTCGATTTCGACCTGCTTGAGCTTCGGAATCACGCTATTGATGCGCTGGTAGAGGTCCGAGCTGTCGCTGGCCTGCCCGGAGATGATCAGCGGCGTGCGCGCCTCGTCGATCAGAATCGAGTCGACCTCGTCGACGATCGCGTAGTACAGGCCTCGCTGCACGCGTTCGTCGAGCGTGAAACAGAGGTTGTCGTGCATGTAATCGAAGCCGAACTGGTTGTTGGTGCCGTAGGTGATGTCGGCCTGATAGGCTTCGCGCTTGGCGTTGTAATCCTTGGAGCTCAGGACGACGCCGACGCTGAGGCCGAGATATCCATATATGTGCCCCATCCATTCGGCGTCGCGCTCGGCCAGGTAGTCGTTGACCGTGACAATGTGCACGCCCTTGCCGGTCAGCGCGTTCAAATAGGCGGGCAGGGTCGCGACCAGGGTCTTGCCCTCGCCGGTGCGCATCTCGGTGATCTGGTTGTCGTGCAGGATCATGCCGCCGATGAGCTGCACGTCGTAATGGCGCAGACCGAGCGCGCGCACCGAGGTTTCACGGACGACGGCGAAGGCTTCGTCGAGGATCTGGTCGAGCGTCTCGCCGTCGCCGAGGCGTCGCTTGAACTCGTCGGTCTTGGCTTTGAGGTCGGCATCACTCAGGGCCTGCATCTGCGGCTCGAGCTGGGTGATGCGCTGCGCCCGCTGGCTCAGTTTCTTGATGATGCGATCGTTGCGACTGCCGAACAGGGCCTTACCAATTTTGGACAACATCGAGCGACCGTATCAACCGAACAGTTAACAGAGGTGGTGACTAGCTGGAAAGTTTCAAGCGGACCGCCGACTTAACGCGGCTGCCGCTCAGTTCGACGAACGAATAAACCGCACGGGATTGATCTCGCGACCGTTCTTCAGGACTTCGAAGTGAACGTGCGGGCCGGTGGAGCGCCCCGACGAGCCAATCTCGGCAATTTGAAAACCCTTTTCTACCGTATCGCCAACCGAAACCATCAGGCGTGAATTATGCGCGTAACGCGTCGTGTAACCGTTACCGTGGGCAATGTCGACGACCTTGCCGTAACCATAACGCTTGCCGGCATAGGTCACGACGCCCTTGGCCACGGCGATGACCGGACCGCCGAGCTTGCCGGCGAAGTCGACGCCCTTGTGCATCTCGCGGCGCCCCGAAATCGGGTGCGTGCGCATGCCGTAGTATGACGAGATCCAGCCGCGCGTGATCGGACGGCCGCTGGGCTGGACTTCCTTGCGCAAATTCTCGTTCAGGACGAGATCCTCGAGCACCGTGAGCTGGTCCTCGCGCGCCTCGAGTTCGAGGCTGAGTTGATCGATCGCGAGCGACAGTTCGTCCGGTTCGAGCCCCTTGTTGCTAACCGTCTCGGGACCGCCGACCGCCGGCGCCTGGTCGAAGTTGAATTCGCCCTGGTCGATGCTGGCCATGTGCGTGAGCTTGCGCCCGAGCGCGTCGAGTCGCATGACGTGCGCCTGCAACAGGCCGATGCGCGACGACAGCGCGTCGATGTTGGCGTCGGCCTCCTCGCGGATGTGCTCGAGTTGAACCTGCTGCCGGTGGACCTTGGACTGCCACTCGTCGATGAGCGCGTGATTATCGGGATTCTTGAGTCGATAGCCGACGTAGCCCGAACCGCCGACGAGGCTCGCAAGCAGCCCCGTCATCAGCAACAGGTGCAGGGGCTTGGCCATGTTCAGCCCGCAGATTTTGCCCCTGTTGGATGACAGAATGAGAATATTCAAGACGGCACCTATATCGCGGCTTCGACGGGCTGGGCGTAGGAAATCGGCGCGGTCGAAGCGTCTTCGAAAGTGACCTCTTCCCACGCGGAATCGTCGGCCAGCAGGGCTCGCAACAGGCGGTTGTTCAGCGCGTGACCGGATTTGTATCCGGAAAACGCGCCGATCAGGCTGTGTCCGAGCAGGTAAAGATCGCCGATCGAATCGAGGATCTTGTGCTTGACGAATTCGTTGTCGTAACGCAGGCCGTCCTCGTTGAGCACGCGGTAATCGTCGAGCACGATCGCGTTGTCCTGGCTGCCGCCGAGGGCCAGGTTGTTGGCGCGCAGATGCTCGATATCTTTCTGAAAACCGAAGGTGCGCGCGCGGCTGACTTCCTTGACGAACGAGGTCGTCGAGAAGTTGATCGTGCAGGTTTGCTTTTGCTTGGTGAAAAGCGGGTGATCGAAATCGATTTCGAAGCTGACCTTGAAACCGTCGAAGGGCGTGAACTCGACCCACTTGTCGCCGTCTTCGACGCGCACCTTTTTGGTGATCTTGATGAACTTCTTGGCCGCGTTTTGCTCGACGATCCCGGCCGACTGGATCAGGAACACGAAGGGACCGGAACTGCCGTCCATTATCGGCACCTCGTCGGCGCTGACGTCGATGTAGGCATTGTCGATGCCGAGACCGGCGATCGCCGACAACAGGTGTTCAACCGTCGAAATCCGGACGTCGCCCTCGACTAGAGTAGTGGACAAATTGGTGTCGCCGACCTTGTCCGGGCGGGCCAGAATCTCGACCGGTTCGTCGAGATCGATGCGGCGAAATCGGATACCGGAATCGATTGGTGCCGGCCGCAGTGTGAGATACACCTTTTTCCCTGTGTGCAAACCGACGCCCATGGCGCGGATTACATTTTTCAACGTGCGCTGTTTAATCAAAACCGCTTCCCAAAAAAACGAGTAAAATCAGATACTTGGCTAGGGTGGTTTTTATACCGCCAATGGACCGGTAATGATGGACGATTTCCCTCTGAAAATCAATGTCATTGGTGAAAACCTCCCAATAACCACCGGAAAAACTTGCGGTTTCCAGGTCCCATGCACTACCCCAGCCTGCTCTCGGGCATCAAGGATGCCGTTGATTTTGCCGGATCTTCGCTTTCTGCAGATCCAGTATGTAGGAGTGTAGTAGATTTTCCGCGTCTTCGTGAATTTCTCGAAAACAGCAACGACACAGGTTCTGCTGGATCGCGACCACTTCGAGGACGACCGGAAATACCCGCTCCTTGCTCGACAGGCGAATCATCGCGCGCTTGCGCTGACCGGCGCGAAATCCGTTCGCGCGGAAGGCGATGCCGTTGCCGCTGATGTTGACGGCGCGATGCGATTCGCCGTCGATCACGACGATGACCGGGTCTTCCTCGGCGCAGGCGATCCGGTACGCGCTGCGGTGATCCTGGTGTCGCGATTCGAGCGACAGGTCAATGGTTGCTTTCTTTTTCCAGAACAAATTCGACCCTCCGGTTGCGCGCCCGGTTGTTGGGGTTGCTGTTGTCGACCAGCGGCAGGTAATCGGCATAGCCGGTCGCGGTCATGCGCACCGGGTCGATGCCCTGCTCGATGAAATAGCGCAACACGGTGGTCGCGCGGACCGCCGACAGTTCCCAGTTGGAAGGAAACTGCGCGGTCGAAATCGGTTCGTCGTCGGTATGACCGCGAATCGCGATACTGTAATCGGCATGCTCGCGAAACATTTGCGCGAGATTGGCGAAGATGAAACGCGCGCGGTCCTTGAGCTCGGCCGAACCCGAGCCGAACAGAAATCGGCCATCAATTTGCAGGTTGATCCGATCGCCGTCGTATTCGAGTTCGACGCTGTCGGCGAGGTCGGTGCTGTCGATCATGCTCTCCATCTCGGTCACGATCATCGGCTTGATATTCTCGACCGGCGCATCGGCGGGATTCATGCCGAGCAAGTCCTCGACCGGCTTGATCGGTTGCGGGTTGCGACCCTTGCGCGAGGCGAAGTCGATCACGCTGACCTGGTTGCCGTCACCGTCGATCACCTGCACCGATTCGATCAGTTGCCTGTAAGCCTCGTCTTCGAAATCGGCCAGCGTGTACAACAGGATGAAGAAGACCAGCAGCAGCGTCATCATGTCGGCGAAGGTCACGACCCAGGCGCTGCCGCCCTCGTCGGCCTCGACCATGTCGCTGAAGGACCTCGCCGACATCAGGCGCGCTGCCGCAACGATTGCATCGGCTTGCGCTTTTTCGCCGGCACGAACGACGACAGTTTCTCGTAAACCGATAGCGGGTTATTGTCCTGCAGGATGCTGACCGCACCCTGGTAGATGATTTCGAAGTTCATGACCTCGGCCAGCGTGCGCGACTTGAGCTTGCCGGCGATCGGCAGGAAGATCGCGGTCGACAGCAGGGTGCCGTAAAAAGTCGTCAGCAGCGCGATCGCCATCGCCGGTCCGAGGTTGTCCGGCGTCGCCAGCATCGACAGCATCTGGATCAGTCCGATCAGCGTGCCGAGCATGCCGAAGGACGGCGCGTACATCGCCATCTTGCGAAAAACGTCCTGCACGACGAAGTGGCGCATGCGCATCGAGTCGATCTCGGTGCGCATCGCCGAACGCAGGGTTTCCTCGTCGGCGGCGTCGGCGATCAGCGTGCAGACGCGCTTCAGGAACGGCGAATTGGTTTTGACGTCCATCAGGCTGAGCAGGCCCTTGCGGCGGCTGATCGTACCGAGCTTGATCATCGTGTTGATCAGCTCCTGCGAGTCCTGCTTGGGTGACGAAAACACGAAGTAGGCGCTCTTGAAGGCGCTGACGACATCGCGAAACTGGAAGGTCAGCAACGTCGCGGCCATCGTGCCGCCCATGACGATCATGATGCCGGGCACATTCATGAAGTTGTGCACCTCGCCGCCGAGGACGATAGCGGCGACGATCAAACCGATACCCGAAATGATGCCGATCAACGAGGCAAGATCCATGCGCGGTCCGTAATCCGATTCGAAACTGACGTTTGCCGTATCGACCGCGACGGCGAAATCTTGAGCCGCGAACCGCTCCGGGAGCGCCGCGCGGAGACTTGATTTCAGCGCCGCCCGATGCGCTACCCGAAGCCCTGTCGACGAGCAAAATCATGCCTGCCAGCGGGCGTGCGCGCCGCCGGAACGAACTGAATCGACCTGGCGCTCGATGCGGTCGCGGAACTGCGCGCCGCCATGACGAGCAGGGCTACCGGACCGCTGCCCCGGATCCCGATTGAATCCGAATGAAGTATTCGCGGATTAAACCCGAATAAAGTGTTCGCGATAGTATTTCAGTTCGTCGATCGATTCGAGAATGTCGTCGAGCGCCAGGTGCGCACCCTTCTTGGCAAATCCGCCGACCAGATCCGGCGTCCATAGCCGCGCCAGTTCCTTGAGCGTGCTGACGTCGAGGTTACGATAATGAAAGAAGGCTTCGAGCTCGGGCATCAGCCGGGCGAGAAAGCGGCGATCCTGGCAAATGCTGTTGCCGCACATCGGCGATCTACCCGGCGGCACCCAGGCGCGCAGGAATTCGAGCGTCTCGCGCTCGGCGTCGGCCGCGCCGCTGTGGCTCGAACGCACGCGCCCGATCAGGCCGGAATCACCGTGATGCCGGGTATTCCATTCGTCCATGGCCGCGATGATGTCCTCGGACTGATGAATCGCGACGACCGGGCCTTGCGCCAGTACCGCCAGATGCGGATCGGTGACGACGGTCGCGATCTCGATGATCTCGTCTCGCTGCGGATCCAGGCCGGTCATTTCGAGGTCGATCCAGATGAGATTGTTGTCGTTCAGCGTCATCCGCTGCTCCCGTCTACAGGCTGGGTAATATGCGTTAGACTATAGCAAGTTTTTCAGCCCGGATTTGCCGATGCCGGTATTCACCGCCCTGTTCCTGAGTTTCGTCGCCGCGACCGTCATCGTCCGCCTGTGGCTGGGTCAGCGCCAGATCCGGCACGTCCGCGCCCACCGCGAGCGCGTGCCGGCGGCCTTCGCCGATCGCATATCGCTCGAAGACCACCGCCGCGCCGCCGACTACAGCTGCACCAAACTGCGCTTCGGCCGGATCCTGCTCGCCTGGGAAACGCTCTGGCTGTTGCTGTGGACGCTCGGCGGCGGCATCGAGATTCTCGACCGGACCTGGGCACAATTCGACTACCCGCTGCTGATCAGCGGCATCGGGGTGATCTTCTCGCTGCTGCTGATATCGTCGCTGCTGGGCCTGCCGTTTTCGTGGTACAGCACATTCGTCATCGAGGAGCGCTTCGGCTTCAACCAGACCACGCTTGCCACCTGGATCAAGGATATGTTCAAGACCGCGGTGCTGGTAATCGTCCTCGGCGCACCGCTGCTGGCGGCGATCCTGTGGCTGATGCAGCGCGCCGGGGAAAACTGGTGGTTGTACGCCTGGGCGCTGTGGATGACTTTCAGCCTGGCGATGATCTGGGCCTACCCGACTTTCATCGCGCCGCTGTTCAACACCTTCAGTCGACTCGAGGACGAATCCCTGCGCGCGCGCATCGAGGCGCTGCTCGAACGCTGCGGCTTTCACAGCCAGGGCGTCTACGTCGTCGACGGCTCGCGACGTTCGTCGCACGGCAACGCCTACTTCACCGGCTTCGGTCACAACAAGCGCATCGTCTTTTTCGACACCTTGCTCGAAACGCTCTCGCCCGACGAGGTCGAAGCCGTGCTGGCGCATGAACTGGGCCATTTCAAGCGTCATCACATCAAGAAGTCGATGTTGCTGTCGGCGGCCTTCTCGTTTATCGGCTTCGCCCTGCTGGCCTGGCTGATGGGCTCCGACTGGTTTTATTCGGGGCTCGGCGTTTCTGTACCGTCGACGCATACGGCCCTGATCCTGTTCATGCTCGTGATGCCGGTGTTCACCTATTTCATCAGCCCGGTTTTCTCGGCGCTTTCGCGCAAGCATGAATTCGAGGCTGACGAATTCGCGCATTCGAACAGCGATTACCGCGCGCTGATCTCGGCGCTGGTCAACCTCTACCGGGACAATGCCAGCACGCTGACGCCGGACCCGCTGCACTCGATTTTCTACGATTCGCATCCCCCGGCGACGATCCGCATCAATCATCTCCGAACCCTGGCCGCGAGTGGCCGCGGGAGTGTCGATTGATGCCGCGCAGCGCGGCCGCAGACTGCACCCGGGATGGCCAGGCGTCGGCTTAGCCGGCAGCAGCAACGCCGGATCCGCGCCGGCCAGCGCGCCGAAGCCGGGCGCGACGACAGCCGCCACGGCCGGATAGTCTCGCATCAGGGCAAGCGGGTGCTGATCGAGCTCGCGCCCGGCGAAACGGGCAAAGCGCAGATCCGGGCAAACCTCGGCACGATCGTCTGCGGCGATCGGGTCGCGGTCGAGACCACCACTGGCGGCGAGTTTCGCGTCGTCGCCGTGCTGCCGCGAGACAACCTGCTGCAACGCGTCGACGGTTTCGGCCAGGTACGCGCCGTCGCCGCCAACATCAGCCGGCTGTTCGTGTGTCTCGCGATCGCGCCCGAACCCAACCTGTTGCTGCTCGACGAGTATCTGCTGTCGGCCGAGCAGCAGGAAATCGACGCGCACATCCTGCTCAACAAGATCGACCTGGCGGCCGACGTCGACGATCCCTTCGATTTGCGCCGGATCTACGCGCCGCTGGGCTATCCGGTGCTGCACACGAGCGTCAAGAGCGGCGTCGGCATGGAGGATTTCGAACGCAGCCTGCCCGACCAGGTGTCGGTGTTGAGCGGCGTCTCCGGGGTCGGCAAGTCGTCGCTGACGCAGTATCTGCTACCCGACGAAGACATCAAGATCGCGGCCCTGTCGGCGCACGGCGACGAGGGTCGGCACACGACCCGGGCGAGCCGTCTCTACCACCTGCCGTGCGGGGGCGATTTGATCGACACGCCCGGCGTCCGGGGATTCAACCCCTTCGTCGACGACGCGCGCCCACTGGCGCAGGGTTTTCGCGAGATTCGCGCGCACGCCGCCGATTGCCGCTTCAACGATTGCCGGCATGCCGACGAGCCGGGGTGCGCGGTCGTCGCCGCGCTCGGGACCGGCGCGATCGCGCCGTCACGCTATCGGAGCTACCTGAAGCTGCTGCAACGCCCGACGGCGGCGGGCTGAGACCTGGTCCGGCCGGGCTAGCTGCCGGCCAGGCCGCGCAGCTGGCGCCCGCCGATCAAATGCAGATGCAGATGGAAAACTTCCTGGCAGCCGTGGCGATTGCAGTTGATGACGAGCCGGTACCCGTCTTCGGCAATGCCGGCGTCGGCGGCGAGGCGTTGCGCGGTCAGCACCATTTTGCCGATCAGCTCGGCCTGCTCCGGGCGGATGTCGTTGACCGTCGCGATCTCGACCCTGGGCACGATCAGCAGGTGCACCGGCGCCTGCGGATTGATGTCGCGAAAGGCGATGATCTCGTCGTCCTCGTGGACGATGTCCGCCGGCAACTCCTTGCGAATGATTCTGGAAAAAATGGTTTCTGCCATGAGCCCCCCGATGGCGATAAGCTTTACTGGAATCGCTGCCGCCCGTCGAGCGCCCGCGACAGCGTGCCGCTGTCGACGAACTCGAGCTCGCCGCCGAGCGGAATGCCGCGCGCGAGTCGACTGCTGCGGATGCCGTGCCGGCCCGCGAGATCGGCGACATACTGCGCCGTGATGTCGCCTTCGACCGTGGCGCTGGTGGCGAGGATGATTTCGCCGACCTCGCCTTCCTCGAGCTGCGCTTCGAGCGCCTCGAGTCCGAGCTCGTCGGGACCGTAACCATCGAGCGGCGACAGGCGTCCGAGCAGCACGAAGTATCGCCCGCGATAGGCGCCGGAGGATTCGACGGCGAGCACGTCGGCCGGCGTTTCCACGATACAGATCGTCGCCTGGTCGCGGTTGGCATCGGCGCAGACCGGGCATATCGACTGGTCGGAAAAATTGCGGCAACGCTCGCAATGCCCGACCCGTTCGAGCGCGTCATCGATCGCTCCGGCGAGCCGCCGGGCGCCGTCGCGATCACGTTCGAGCAAATGCAGGGCCATGCGCTGCGCCGACTTGCGCCCGACTCCGGGCAGGCAGGTGAGCGCCGCGATCAGCGCGTCGAGGCTGGCCGACGACATGAACTAGAAGGGCAGTTTGAAACCGGGTGGCAAATTGAGGCCGGCGGTGATTTCCTGCATCGCCGCCTGGTTGGTCTTTTCGACCTTGTGCACGGCGTCGTTGATCGCCGCGGCGATCAAATCCTCGAGCATTTCGACGTCTTCGCCGACCAGCTCGGGATCGAGCCGGACCCGGGTGACTTCATGCGAGCCTCGCATGACGACCGAGACCATGCCGCCGCCGGCTTCGCCCGTGACTTCGCGATTGGCCAGTTCGCGCTGCGCCTTTTGCAGGTTTTCCTGCATTTCCTGCGCTTTCTTCATCATATCGCCGAGGGCGCCCTTCATGATCTCACCTCTAGTATTGTCACTCGTTGTCGCCGATCTTGACGACACTGGATTCATCGAGCTCCGCCGCCAGCGCATGGCCGAGCTTGCGCACGACCCGGTCGTCGCGAATCGCCGCTATGACCGCGCTGCGTTCGTCCTCGAGCCGCCGATCCCTGGCTTCGACCGGGGTCGACGATGCGAGTTCCGGCAAGGCCCTGAAGTCGAGCCGCAATGATACCCCAAGACGCCGTTCGAGAGCTTGCCTGATTTCCGCCACCAGTGGTGCCGTGACCAGGTCATGAATCTCCGGCAGCAGGCCGAGTTCGAGCCTTTCCGCATCGCGGCCGATGAGCAGGCTGTTGGCGGCGATTTGCTGCGCGAGTCCGCCGAGATCGAGTTCGTAGGCCAGGGTCGACCAGTCGTCGATGGCGGGCGCCTCGTCGCCCGCCGCTTGCGAGCCCGCGGCGGCCGATTGCGGCGTCTTCAGCTCAGGCTTTTTTTTTTCGCCCTGCGGCGCGAGCGTCGCATCGGCCGGCGCGAAAGCCAGCAGGCGCAGCATCAGCATCTCGAAACCGGCGGCCGAGTCGGGCGCGAGCAGCAGGTCATGTCGACCCTGCAGCAGGATCTGGTAATAGAGCTGGATTTCGTCGGCCGACCACGCGGCGGCGTAGCGTGCGAGCAGCTCCGCGGTGAACATCTCGTCGTCGGCCAGCGCCGGATCCTGCCGGTACAGCGCCAACTGCTGCAGCAGGGCCAGCATTTCGGCGCAGACTCGCTGGTAGTCGGGGTTATGATCGATCACCGTTCGCGCCTCGCGGATCAGACCGACCGCGTCGCGCGCCAGCAAGGCGTCGAACAGGCGCTCGAGATACTCGCGGGAAATCGTGCCGAGCATGGCCTCGACGACGTCGCCGCTGACCTCGCCGGCGCCGTAGGCGATCGCCTGGTCGAGCAGGCTCAGGGCGTCGCGCATGCTGCCGTCGGCGGCGGCCGAGAGCCGCGCCAGCGCGGCGGGCTCGGCGGCGACCTGCTCGGCTTCGACCAGGCGTTGCAGCTGGCCCTGAATCTGCGCGCGCGACATGCGCTTGAGACTGAACTGCAGGCAGCGCGACAACACCGTGACCGGCACCTTTTGCGGATCAGTGGTCGCCAGCAGAAACTTGACGTGCGGCGGCGGTTCCTCGAGCGTCTTGAGCAAGGCGTTGAAGCTGTGCTTCGACAGCATGTGCACTTCGTCGATCAAATAGATTTTGAAGCGTCCGCGAGTCGGCGCGTACTGCACGTTGTCGAGCAGCTCGCGCATGTCGTCGACCCCGGTGCGCGACGCCGCATCGATTTCGAGCAGGTCGACACTGCGACCCTCGTCGATTTCGGCGCACGAAGAGCAGGCATTGCACGGCTGGGCGCTGACGCCCAGCTCGCAGTTGAGCGCCTTGGCAAAGATGCGTCCCAGGGTGGTCTTGCCGACCCCGCGCGTGCCGCTGAACAGGTAGGCGTGGTGCAGGCGCTGGTCGGCGAGCGCGTTGGTCAGGGCCTGCACGACGTGCTCCTGGCCGACCATCTGGCCGAAGTCGGCAGGCCGCCATTTGCGCGCTAGTACCTGGTAACTCATGCGGATCGCTCGCGGCAGTCGCTCGCTGCTGAAAATGGAGGCGACCTGAATCAGCACACCTTCGCACCCGATGGCCCTGCTACCGTTGCTCCCTTCCGGGCCTGGCGGGATTTACAGTTGATCGTCACGAAGGGACCGAAACAGGTCACCATGGCAAGTCTGAAAGTGTATAGCGAAGGCGGCCGCCGTGGCAAGGCGCGTCCCCGGCGTCGCGCTTGTTTTGTCGACTATTTCACCCGAGAATAGGCGCCCCGACGAAGCCGGGTTGCGAAAACTACCGATGGCGAAGAAAAAAAGCAAGACCCCCGACAACACGATCGCCCGGAACCGGCTGGCGCGGCACGACTACTTCGTCGAGGACGACCTCGAGGTCGGCATCGCCCTCGAGGGCTGGGAAGTCAAGAGCCTGCGCGACGGCAAGCTGCAAATCAAGGAAAGCTACGTGATGATCAAGGGCGGCGAGCTGTGGCTGATCGGCGCGCATATCAGCCCGCTGGCGAGCGCGTCGACGCACGTCAAGGCCGATCCGACGCGCAGCCGCAAACTGCTCGCCCATCGCAGCGAGATCGACCGCCTGACCGGCCTGGTCGAGCGCCGCGGTTACACGCTGGTCGCGTTGTCGGCCTACTGGAGCCGCGGGCGGGCCAAGCTCAAGCTCGGCATCGCGCGCGGCAAGCGCGCCCACGACAAACGCGCCACGGTCAAGGATCGCGACTGGAAACGGGATCAGGCGCGGCTGCTCAAATCCTCGTGAATACGAATCCGGCCGTAACCGGGTAGCTGGCGAGAACCGAAAGATCTCAGCTTGCGCGGGGATGACTCGGCGATCGCCGGCGGCGCTCGCCGAGTCACTTCCATGCCGGATCGTCGTGCTGCTCGGCGAGAAACGCGGCATATTCCCGATCGGCCGCGAGCGCGGCCTCGTCGAGTCGCCAGACCGGCAACGGGGCACCGGGTTCGATCGGCACCGCCTCGGTCGTCCGGTCGCTCGCGGTCTCGCCCTGCCCGGCGTCGAGGCCGAGGCTGGTCTGGCCACCGGTCATCGCGAGGTAGACGTCGGCGAGGATCCGCGCATCGAGCAGCGCGCCGTGCAGGCTGCGATGACCGTTGTCGATCTCGTAGCGCTTGCACAGGGCGTCGAGGTTGTTTTTCTGCCCCGGATGTTTTTGCCGCGCCAGCACCAGCGTGTCGAGGATATCGCAGCGCGTCTCGACGCCGCCGGCAGGCGGATCCAGGCGCGCCAGTTCCTGGTCGATGAAACCGACGTCGAAGGGCGCGTTATGGATGATCAGCTGGGCGCCGTCGATATAGGCGAGGAACTCCTCGGCGAGCTCGGCGAAACGCGGCTTGTTGGCGACGAAATCGTTGCTGATACCATGGACCTCGAACGCGCCGCCGTCGATCTCCCGTTCCGGATTCAGGTAATAATGCCAGTGCTTGCCGGTCACGCGGCGATTGATCAGCTCGACGCAGCCGATCTCGACGATGCGATGGCCGAGACTGACCTCGAGGCCGGTGGTTTCGGTATCCAGCACGATTTGACGCATCAGTTCGTCTCCGCATCGATGGCTTCGTTGGCCAGCCGGTCGGCCAGCTCGTTGTCGGCGACCCCCGCGTGCGCCTTGACCCAGCGCCAGTCGACGCGGTGACGCGCACTCTCGGTATCGAGCCGCCGCCAGAGGTCGTCGTTCTTGACGGGTTTGCGCGCCGCGGTTTTCCAGCCGTTACGCTTCCAGTTCGCGAGCCACTCGCTGATCCCGTGCATGACGTACTTCGAGTCGGTATGCACGATCACTTCGCAGGGTCGCTTGAGCGCGCGCAGCCCTTCGATCACCGCGGTCAGCTCCATCCGGTTGTTGGTGGTTTCGGCGGCGAAGCCCGACAGGGTCTTGCAGCGGTCCTGGTAACGCATGACGACGCCCCAGCCGCCCGGGCCGGGGTTACCGCGGCAGGCGCCGTCGGTATGCATGACGACTCGTTCCGGCATCTTAGTGGCGACTCACCGATGGCCAGTCCGCCGCAACGGGCCGCCGGCATTTCCACTCAGCGATCATACTTCATCCCGCGCCCGGCGGTCGGCCGTGCGATCTTGCCAGGCAGGATCTTGCGCGTCACCCAGCGATGGCGCACCGGCGTCAGCGGCGAAATGTTCTTGGTGTAGACCAGCAGATTCAGCGCGCCGAGGACCGGCAGCCAGCGGCGCGTGCCTTTCTCCAACCAGCTCAGGTGACGCGTCACCGACGGTTTCAGGATCGGCGGGAGGTAGCCGACCCGGTGGTGTCGCTCCTGGTCGAATACCAGCAATCGCATCCAGTCGTCGATGCGCCGCGCGGTGTAGTAATGGCCGTTGAACGGCACGTGCTCGAGCCACGACTGCAACAGGTAACGCAAGCCCCACAACGACACCGGATTGAAATCGATGATCACCAGCTTGCCCTCCGGGATCAATATGCGGAACGACTCGCGCAGGATCGCGTGCGGTTCGCTGGTGTTCGACAGGTGATGCATCAGGATGACGAGGTCGACGCTGTCGGAAGCTACCGGCAACATCGACGGATTGGCCCTGACCTGGGCGCCGGAACCCAAATCGTCGAGCGTGAACTGGTGCTTGACGCGACAGGCTTCCTGCAGACGCGCGGCGAAGCCGGTGCAACCGACCTGCAGCGAGTAGTAACCGAAAGTGGTGGTCAGGATCGGATTCAGGCGCTCGACGAGCTCGTTGAACAAATATTGCCCGGTTTCACTCGAATACCACTCGTCGATTGTGTGAAATCCTTTTCTTTCAGTGGCTTGTCTCCAAAATCTCATTTGAAACTTACGAATCGGGGGTTACAATCAATGTATTCTAGCTACTAACAACAACCGATACTAATGTTTCTCTGGCTCAAGTCCCTGCGCGAGCAACGGAATGCTCTGATTCCGACCTTGCTCGCCCTCGCCGCCGGCGCCTGCGCCAGCAACCCTCCTGCCGACCGCGGCGCCGCGCCGGTGACGGTGGACGGCTATTCGCTGACCGAAATCGACGCAAATCAGCATCTCGGTATCGCCGATTTCGACGCTGCCGAATCGCGCCGCACACAACCCGAGGTCGACTCCGATCCCGGCCGGTTCGAACCACTGGCAGCAATCGATCTCGATGTCGAGCACGAGGTAGCACTGCACGAGGAAACGTTGCGGCGCGAGGCGCGTATCGTCGCCGAAATCAAACAGCGGCTGCGCCAGACCCGGGTCGAGCACAGCGCCTGGTTCCGCCTGCGCGACGGCATGCAGCTCGAGCCGGTCATGAACAAGCGCATCGAGACCCAGCTCAAGTGGTACCTCGATCATCCGGGCTACCTGCAGCGGGTCATGGAGCGCGCCCGTCCGATTCTGCCGTTCGTGCTCGACGAGCTGGAAGGTCGCGGCCTGCCGACCGAACTGGCCTTGTTGCCGATCGTCGAATCGGCCTACCAGGCTTTCGCGTACTCCCACGGCCGCGCGTCCGGCATGTGGCAAATCATTCCGTCGACCGGACGGCTGCTCGGACTCAAGCAAAACTGGTGGTACGACGGCCGCCGCGACATCATCGAATCGACCCGCGCCGCGATCAATTATCTCGACAGCATGGCGAGCACCTTCGACGGCGACTGGGAGCTGGCGCTCGCCGCCTACAATGCGGGCCCCGGCAAGATCCGCAGCGCCGTGCGCTACAACAAGCGGCGCAAACGGCCGACCGATTTCTGGCACCTGACGAAGATTCGTCGCGAAACCCGCGCCTACGTACCGAAACTGTTCGCGCTCAAGGAACTGTTTTCGCATCCCGAAAAATACGGCCTCGACCTGGTCCCGATCACCAACGAGGTCGATTACGAAATCGTCGAGCTCGACGGCCAGATCGACCTCGCGCTGGCGGCCGATCTTGCCGGCGTCTCGATAAATCAGCTATATCAGCTCAACCCGGCCTTCAACCGCTGGGCGACGGCGCCCGGCGGACCGCACCGCCTGCTGCTGCCGCGCGGCAAGGCCGAAGCCTTTCGCGTCGCGGTGGCCAAGGTTCCGCCCAGTCAGCGCATCAACTGGGTCCGGCACAAGATCAGAAACGGCGAGACGCTGAGCCACATCGCGCGCAAATATCGCACGACGATTCCGCTGATCCGGGAAGTCAACAATATCCGCGGCACGCAGATTCGCGCCGGCAAGTATCTGACCATTCCGACCGCGACCAAGTCGCTGCAAACCTATACCCTGAGCGAGTCGTCGCGCGTCGCCCGCATCCAGAACACGTCGCGCAAGGGCAAGAAGCTGGTGCATGTCGTCCGCCCGGGGCAAAGCCTGTGGAGCATTTCGCGAAACTACGGCGTTACCACGCGGGAGCTGGCCAAGTGGAACGCGATGGCGCCGATCGACACGCTGCGCGTCGGGCAGAAACTCGTGGTCTGGACCCGTGACGATGTCGCGCGCACGATCAGCGTCAACCAGACGCGGCCGAGCAACGCCCTGCACGCGCTACGCTACACCGTGCGCAAGGGCGATTCGCTCTACCGAATCGCCAACAAGTTCAACATCAGCGTCGCCGACATCAAACGCTGGAACCGGGTCGGCAAGTACCTGCAACCCGGGCAAAAACTCAAGCTTTATGTCGACATTACCCAGCAATCGGGATGACCTGCGCGAACCCGAGAACGCGGTTTTGATTTTTGGCGCGAACGGTTGCTTTATCAGGAACCAGCCGCCAAAATAGCTGCTTGCCTCGCTACTGGTAAAGGATTCTGCGTAACACTATGAGCCAAGAGATCGACCCCAAACAGATAAAAACGCTCTCGCCGATCAATTCGCTGAATCCAGAAAACGCTCAAGAATTAATCAAGAAAATCAGCGCCACGGCGATTCAGCCGGGGCGTTATCTGTTCAAGAAAGGCGACACCGAAAAGTGCCACGTCTACGTCCTCAAGGGCGAAGTCGAGCTGGTTCAGGACAAGAAAGTCATCAAGGTGATCAAGGCCGGTTCGCCCGACGGCTTGCAACCGCTGGCGCACGGATTTCCGCGGCCGGTGTCGGCGCGCGCCAAGTCCGACGTCGTCGTGACCAAGATCAACAGCGACATGCTCGACATCATGCTGACCTGGGATCAGACCGGCAGCTACTCGGTCGAGGCGGTCGACGAAGAAGACGAAGAAACGGACTGGATGACGCGAATTCTGCAGACCCGCGCCTTCCACCGGATTCCGCCCGCCAATATCCAGGCGATGTTCATGCGTATGGAATCGGTCAGCTTCAAGCCCGGCGGCAAGATCATCGCGCAGGACGACGAGGGCGACTACTTTTATATCATCAAGGAAGGCCGTTGCCTGGTCACGCGCTCGACGCCGGCCAATCCGAGCGGCGTCAAGCTCGCGACCCTGTCGGTCGGCGACAGCTTCGGCGAGGAAGCCCTGATCTCCGACAGCAAGCGCAACGCCACGGTGACGATGCTGACCGAAGGCAGCCTGATGCGGCTGGGCAAGGAAGATTTCAACTCGCTGCTCAACGAACCGTTGCTGAACTGGGTCGACTACGACGAAGCCAAGAAGCTGATCGCGAGCGGAGCGGTCTGGTTCGACGTGCGCCTGCCGACCGAACACAAGGCCAAGCACATCAAGGGCAGCATCAATATTCCACTGATTTTTCTGCGAATGAAAGCCAACTCGCTCGACGCCGCCAAGAAGTATGTCATCTATTGCGACACGGGTCGCCGCAGCTCGGCGGCGTCGTTCCTGCTGAACGAAAAGGACATCGAGTCCTACGTGCTACGCGACGGCGTCGATACCGCCGAACCCGCCGACCTCGTCTCCAGCTGAACGCCGTCAGGCGCTCGCGGCGAATCCCGGAATAGCCGTCTCGTCGATCTCGTCGATCTGCTCCGGCAACAGGAATTCCTCGGCGTAATCCAGATAGACTTTTTCGCGAATGAAGATGTCGAAGATATCCGGGTCGATGTGGTTGTCCTGCTTCATGAGCCCCATGATTTTGAGGCATTCGGACAGGGTCTTGCCCGGCTTGTAGGGCCGGTCGCTCGCGGTCAGCGCCTCGAAGATATCGGCGATCGCCATGATTCGCGCCTGCACCGACATCTCGTCGCGGCGAAGCCCGCGCGGGTATCCCGTACCGTCCATTTTTTCGTGGTGTCCGCCGGCGTACTCGGGAACGTTCTGCAGGTTTCTCGGAAACGGCAGCGATTCCAGCATCTTGATCGTCGCGACGATGTGATTGTTGATGACTTCGCGCTCGGCGTCGTTGAGCGTGCCGCGCTTGATGCAAAGATTGGAAACTTCGTCCTGGTTCAACAACGGCCGGCGCTCGCCGGTGGCGTCGGTCCATTCGAACCCGGCAAGCCGTTCGACCCGCGCGATGTCCTCGTCGCGCATGAATTCTCCGCCGACGTTGGCGTGGCGTAAGAACTCGAGATCCCGTTGCAGTTCGGCGCAGTAGTTTTCGAATTCCTGGCGTTTCGCCGCGCGCTCGGCGTCGCTCAAAACGTGCTCGAGACAGGCCTCGAGAAACTCGATCTCGGCGTCGCGCCGCAGCACTTCGAAACGGGCTTCGAGAACGTGGATTCGATCGTAAATCGTTTCCAGCTTGGTTGCCTTGTCCATCACGTACTCGGGTGTGACGACCTTGCCGCAATCGTGCAACCAGGCCGCCGTCTCGAGCTCGTAGCGATCCTTGTCGTCGATGCGAAAATCCTTCAGCGGCCCATCGTCGGTTCGATGCGTCGCCTCGGCGAGCATCATGGTCAGCACCGGAATTCGGCGGCAATGCCCACCGGTATACGGCGACTTGTCGTCGATCGCCGAGGCGATCATGCGGATGAAGGACTCGAACAGCTCGCGCAGTTCGTTGATCAGCCGCCGCTGCGTCAGCGCAACCGCGGCCTGCGATGCCAGCGACTCGGCGAGCTGCTGCTCGACTTCGCGAAACTCGATCACCGCTCCGCTGCCAGTGTCGCGCGCATTGATCAACTGCAGCGCGCCGATGATTTCCTGCTCGTGATCCTTGAGCGGAAACGTCAGCATCGACTGCGTCCGGTAACCGGTCTGGACATCGAAATTGCGCGTGCCGCTGAAATCGAATCCGTCCTCGTTGTAAGCGTCGGCGATATTGACGGTCTCGCCCGACAGCACGCAATGGGTGACGACGTTGCTGTGATTTTCCTGACCGTCGACAACCAGCGGGATTGCCGGAAACGTGATCTCATTACCCGAGGTGCCGCCCATCTGGATATCGAGCGAATCGTTCGAAATGATTTCGAAACTGAGTTCGCCTTGCTTGACGAAATATAGCGAACCGCCATCGGCATGGGTCAGCGACTTCGCCCCCATCATGATCAGCTCGAGTAATTTCGGCGTGTCGGTCTCGGCGGAGAGCGCGATTCCTATTTCGTTGAGACGATCGATCCTGTCGAGCAATTCGGACATGTTTTTCCGGCGAAGCGACGTCGGCGGAGCGAAATCCAGCCCGCGCCGATACGCAATCTATTCTAGGTTAATCACGGTGCATTTCAAATCGAGCCAGGCGTAAATAATTGGCCTTAATACTGGTAAAAAAGGGACGACAACCTTATAGTTTAGAGCGCTCGCGCATCGATTGAACGGCAGGGAGGTCACAAGCTGTTAACCAGTTCAAGGTGAACGCATAAACAATTGAATATTATACGGTTTGGGCTAGCCTGTATTCCTGAGCCAACGTCCAGTTCGACGCCTGTTTACTGGGGGCGTTCAATAATAAAACGACACTAGGGAGACGGTATGAAATCCCGTTTTTGGAGTAGCGACTGGTTTGCCGGGCTGCTGATCACGATCGTTGTCGTCGTCTTCTCGGGTACCGCTCCCTTGCAGGGACTGGAGCGCAGCTTTTACGACTGGGGCGTGCGTTCGACCGAACGTCTGCCGTCGGAAAAGATCGCGATCATCGCGATCGACGACGAGAGCATCAACAACATCGGTCGCTGGCCATGGCCTCGTGATCTGCACGCCGAACTGATCAACCGCCTTGCGCAAAGCGGTGCCAAGGTCATCGGCCAGACGGTGTTCTTCCTCGAGCCGCAGCAGGATCCCGGCACCCTGTACATTCGCGAACTGATCGAGTTCTTTTCCAATGCCAGCTTCAACGACGTGCCGGCCGACATCGACGCTTTGCGCGCGATGCTCGAGATCAAGGGCAAGAATCGCGCGGTTGCCGAAATCCTGGAGTTCTATCGCCAGTCCAGCGTCAACACCCGGTTGAGCCAGGATATCGAAACGCTGAAGTCGAGCCTGTTCGAAGCCGAGCAGGCGCTCGACACCGACACCAAACTCGCGCAAAGCCTGGCCGAAGCCGACAACGTGGTGCTGGCAATGGTGTTCTACCTCGGCAATCCTCGCGGCAAGCCCGATTCCGAGTTGCCCGAATACATACTGCGCAACTCGCTCAACCAGATTCGCGACCGGATCTCGGCGCAGGCCAACGGCCTGTTTCCGATTCCGAGCGTCAACCTGCTGCCACCGATTCCCGAAATCGGCCGCCACGCCGCGGCCATCGGCCACCTCAACTCGCTGCCCGATCTCGACGGCGGCGTGCGCTCGGAGCCGCTGGTGCTGCAATACTACGATCGCTTCTTCCCGTCGATTTCGCTGCAGTTGGCGGCGCTGAGTCTCAACCTCGACAACAACGACATCCGCGTCAACCTGGCGGAGAGCGTCGAGCTCGGCAGCCTGTCGATCAAGACCGACACGCAGCTGCAGATGAACACCTTTTACTATTCGGACATCGAAGGCTTTCCGGCTTTTCAGGTCGATTCCTTCTACGACGTTTTCAGCGGCAAGATTCCGCTCGAGAAGTACCGCGACAAGATCGTGCTGATCGGCCCCACCGCGACCGGCGTCGGCACGCCGCAGGTGACGCCGATCGACCCGGCGATGGCGCCGGTATTGACGCTTGCGCACTCGGTTTCGAGTATTCTCAACGAAGATTTTTTCATCGAGCCGGAATGGGGATTCTGGACGCGCGCCGGCGCCTTCCTGCTGATCGCGCTCTACCTGATGGTGTTGCTGCCGCGGCTCAAGGCCGGGGTCGCGTTCGTCGTCAGCCTGGTGCTGTTGCTCGCCCTGATCGCAACCCACTACGTATTGATGACGAACAATACCATGTGGGTGCAGTTGATGACGCCGGCCGCGCTGCTGGCAATTGGATACCTGTTGATCACGACCAAACGGTTTCTCGTCACCGAGCGCGGCAAGGCCAAATCCGATGTCGAGTCGGCCGAGAGCAACCGCATGCTCGGCATCGCTTTCCAGACCCAGGGCCAGCTCGACATGGCTTTCGAGAAGTTTCGCAAATGCAGCCCGGTCGACGAGCAGGTACTCGAGGCGATGTACAATCTCGCGCTCGACTTCGAGCGCAAGCGCCAGTTCAACAAGGCGACCTCGGTCTACCAGTACATGTCCAAATACGACAAGGGTTTTCGCGACGTCGAGTCGCGCATGCAGCGCGCGCAAAAAATGGAGGAAACCGTCATGCTCGGCGGCGGCGGCGGCCATGCGGGCGGCACGCTGGTACTCGATCAGGGCGGCGTCGAAAAGCCGATGCTCGGCCGCTACGAGGTCGAGAAGGAACTCGGCAAGGGCGCGATGGGAATCGTCTATCTCGGCCGCGATCCGAAGATCAGCCGCGTAGTCGCGATCAAGACGATGGCGCTGGCGCAGGAATTCGAGGAAGACGAGCTCGACGAGGTCAAGGAAAGGTTCTTTCGCGAAGCCGAGACTGCCGGTCGCCTGAACCATCCGTACATCGTCACCATTTACGATGCCGGCGAAGAGCACGACCTCGCCTACATCGCGATGGAATTTCTCAAGGGGCACGACCTGACTCGCTACACCAAGCCCGATAGCCTGCTGCCGATGTCAAAGGTCCTCGGCATCGTCCAGCGCGCCGCCGAGGGTCTCGATTTCGCGCATCAGCAAAACGTCGTCCATCGCGACATCAAGCCGGCCAACATCATGTGGGAACCGGATTCCGACACCCTCAAGATCACCGACTTCGGAATCGCGCGCATCACCGACTCGAGCAAGACCAAGACCGGCATGGTGCTGGGCACGCCGTCTTACATGTCGCCCGAGCAGCTCGCCGGCAAGAAAGTCGACGGCCGCTCGGACCTGTTCTCGCTCGGCGTCATGCTCTACCAGATGCTGTCGGGTTCGTTGCCGTTCAAGGCGGATTCGATGGCCAGCCTGATGTTCAAGATCACCAACGAAGAGGCGCCCGACGTGCGCACGATCCGTGCCGAGATTCCGGACGCCCTGGCCACCGTGATCGAAAAGGCGCTGGCCAAGGATGCCGATCAACGCTTCCAGACCGGAGCCGAATTCGCCAGCGCCCTCAAGGGATTTCTCAAACAGTAATCCCGCCGCCTAGATGAACTTGCAAAACAAAATATCGATCACGGGACTCACCGACGCCGGACGCGTGCGTGAAAAAAACGAGGATGCAATCGGCTTCGACAGCGCGCTCGGCCTGGTCGTCCTCGCCGACGGCATGGGCGGTCACCGCGGCGGCGAGATCGCCAGCAGCATGACGGTCGACACGATAGTCGACGAGCTGCAACAGCGCATTCCGCAGATCGAACCCGGAGAAATCGACGAAGCCAGCGGCTTTTCGAAGGAATCGATCTGCATCCAGGACGCCGTCGTCGCGGCCAACGAGCTGGTCTACAAAACCTCCGAGGAAAACCCCGAACACAAGGGCATGGGCACGACCATCGTCGTGCTGCAGTTTTACAATAATTCGTTCTCGCTCGCGCACATCGGCGATTCGCGATGCTACCGTTTGCGCAACGACAATTTCGAGCAAATCACCAAGGATCACTCGCTGTTGCAGGAACTCATCGACCGGGGATTCTACACCCCCGAAGAGGCGCGCAATTCGATGAACAAAAACCTCGTCACGCGCGCGCTCGGCATCGACCCGATCGTCATGCCGGACATCCAGGAGGATATAGTCCTGAAAAACGACATATATTTGCTATGTTCTGATGGATTAACCGATTTAGTTGAAGACAACGATATATACTTAACTATTAAGCAATTTAGTGCTAATCTAGAAGAAGCTGCCAAGCAATTGATTACAAAGGCAAACCAGAAAGGCGGAAAGGACAATATTTCGGTAATGCTGTGCCGAATCGACGAGGATTTTTCGACCAAACAGGGCTGGTTCAAAAAGTTGGT
>JAHEKJ010000052.1 GCA_024638385.1 Gammaproteobacteria bacterium
CATCGGCCACATGATTCCCGACGCGGTCTACGACGCGCTCGACAAGATCCTGCCCGGCACCGTGCCGGCCGAGGGCGCCGGCACGCTGTGCAATTTCCAGGTATCGCTGCGCCCGCGCAGCGACGCGCCTAAGCCGGCCGCGTCGAAACCGGCCGGCGCGCGGCGCGCCGAGGTGCTGGCGTTCAACTCGGGCGGCTCCGGCGCGCGCCCGCAGCAGGACGGCATGAGCGCGACCGCGTTCCCGTCCGGGGTCATGACGATGCCGGTCGAGGCCACCGAGCACACCGGCCCGATCGTGATCTGGCGCAAGGAGCTGCGCCCCGATTCCGGCGGCGCCGGCAAGTTCCGCGGCGGGCTCGGGCAATACATGGAAGTCGGCGCGCGCGACGGCCACGAGTTCGACTTCTCGGCGATGTTCGACCGCGTGCACCACCCGGCGCGCGGCCGCCAGGACGGCCGCGACGGCGCGCCGACGACGATCGCGCGCGACGACGGCGAGGCGATGCGCGGCAAGGGCAAGCAATTCGTGCCGGCCGGGCGCAAGGTGATGCTGGCGTTTCCCGGCGGCGCCGGCTACGGCCCGCCGGCCGAGCGCGATCCGGCGCTGGTGCGCCGCGACCTCGCGCGCGGCTACATCAGCGCCGAGGTCGCGCGCGACGTCTACGGGCTCGGCGCCGCCGAAATCGCCGCGGTCGAGGAAGCCGTGCTGCGCGGGGACGCGGTTTGACGGGCCGCGATCTGCCGACCGACGCGCCGCGGCGGTCGCACTACGACGTCGTCATCGTCGGCGGCGCGATGTACGGCGCGTCGGTGTCGTGGTTCCTGACCGACAACCCCGACTTCGACGGCTCGATCCTGGTGGTCGAACGCGATCCGACCTACGAAGCCTGCTCGACCACGCACACCAACAGCTGCATGCGCCAGCAATTCTCGAACGAACTCAACGTGCGCATCTCGCAGTTCGCGGCCGACTTCGTCAAGAACCTGCAGCGTTACATGGGCGACGATCCGCGCGTGCCGAACCTGCCGATCCAGAGCTACGGCTACCTGTACCTCGCCGACAACGAAGACTTCGCGCAGGTGCTCCGCGAGAGCCAGGAGATCCAGCAAGCCTGCGGCGCCGGCACGAAGTACATGACCGCCGATGAGATCAAGCGCGACTACCCGTTCTTCAACGTCGACGACATCGTCGGCGGCAACCACAACCTCGTGGATGAAGGCTACTTCGACGGCGGCACGCTGTTCGACTGGTGGCGCCGCTCGGGCCGCGAGCGCGGCGTCGAGTATCTCGGCAACGAGGTCGTCGCGATGGGGCTAAACGCCGCCGGGACCCGGGTCGAGAACGTCACGCTCAAGTCCGGCGAGGTCGTCGGCTGCGGCACGCTCGTCAACGCGTCCGGCCCGCGCGCGGTATTGACCGCGCGCATGGCCGGCATCGAGATTCCGGTCGAACCGCGCAAGCGCTACACCTTCATCTTCGAGGCCGAACGGCCGCTCGACCGCGACCTGCCGCTGACCATCGATCCGAGCGGTGTGCACATGCGGACCGACGGCGCCTATTACCTGGCCGGCTGCCCGCCGGACGTCGACCCGGCGGTCGACTACGACGATTACGAACCCGACCACGACATCTGGATGAACAAGCTGTGGCCGGTCATCGCCACCCGCATTCCGCAGTTCGACGCGATTCGCGTGGTCAACTCGTGGGTCGGGCATTATGCGTTCAATACCTTCGACCAGAACGCGATCATCGGATCGCATACCACGGTCGGGAATTTCATTTTCGTCAACGGCTTTTCCGGTCACGGCCTGCAGCAGTCGCCGGCGCTCGGCCGCGGCACCGCCGAGTTGATTGCCTGGGGCGAATACCGCACGCTCGACCTGACACCGTTCAACTTCGAGCGCATCGAGCGCAATCAGCCGTTCAACGAAAAGGCCATCATATAAAACTCGCCGCCAACCCGTTCACCCGCGCGTTGCGGGACAGGCAAAAGCAGATCGGCCTGTGGGTCAGCCTCAGCGGCAACTGCGCGGTCGAGGCGTTGCACGGTTCGCAGGATTACCTCGCCGCGCCTGGCCGAGTGGTCGGGCCGTCGTCGAGTCTCGCCGTCGGCTAGCGCAATTACGCGGCGAATTCGAGCCGCATCCCGATCGCGATTCGGTATATCATGGCCGCGGCCGGACTCGCCGGGCGCAGCCCCGCGGTCCGCGCCGTAATCCTGAACAGACGACAGCGGATTCATGACCGATACCAACCAGGCCTTGCCCCTCGCGGGCTTTCGCGTCATCGACTACAGCCATTTCCTCGCCGGGCCGCACCTGTCGCGCTGCCTCGCCGCGCTCGGCGCCGAGGTCATCAAGGTCGAGCGGCCGACGCGCGGCGACGCCGGCCGCGCCCACCCGTATTTCAAGGACGGGCAGAGCGGGTACTTCCTGCAGCAGAACATGGGCAAGCGCGGGCTGTGCATCGACGCCAAGGACCCGCGCGGACTCGAGCTTTTACACCGGCTCGTCGACTCGGCCGACGTGTTCGTCGAGAATTTCCGCCCGGGCGCGCTCGAGCGCCTCGGCCTCGGCTACGCCGCGCTCGCCGAGCGCAACCCGGGGCTGGTCTATTGCTCGATCTCGGCCTACGGCCACAGCGGGCCCGACTCCGACCAGCCCGGCTTCGGCCTGATCGCCGAGGCCAAAAGCGGCGCGATGTCGTACGTCGGCGTGCCTGGCGAGGCGCCGCCGCTGTTCCGGCTCGCGATCGCCGACATGTATACCGGCACCCACGGCGTCGCGGCGGTATGCGCCGCGCTGCTCGGCCGGGTCAAATCGGGACGCGGCCAGCACATCGATCTCGCGCTCTACGATTGCATGCTGTCGATGCAGGAATTCGCGGTCCAGTGCTACACGCTGTCGGACGGCAGCGAGCTGCCGGCGCAGACCGGTCACGACCTGCCCGAGGCGACGCTGTACGGCGTGTTTCCGGCGGCCGACGGTTACCTCGTCATTACCGCGCAGGTCACCGCCGCGTGGATTCGCCTCGCCCGCCTGATCGGCGGCGACGAGTATGCCGCCGATACGCGGTTGCACAGCCAGGAAGGGCGCAACGCGCATCGCGAGGAAATCCTCGAACGGGTCGGCGCCTGGGCGCGCGCGCGACCGGTCGCCGATTGCCTTCGTGCACTCGATGCGGCCGAAGTACCAAGCGCCAAGCTGCAGACCATCGACGAGGTCATCGCCGATCCGCAGATCGCGGCGCGGCAGATGATGATCGAGCAGCAGCACCCGGTGCTCGGCACGGTGCGCTTGCCGAACCTGCCGTTTCGCTTCTCCGGCTGCGACACGACGATCCGGACGGCGGCGCCGTTGCTCGGCGAACACAACCGCGAGATCGCCGGCGAGCTCGGCTACGATGCCGACGCGATCGCCGCGCTCGAAACCGACGAAGTGCTTTACGCCGAAGCCGCGGTCGCGGCCCGCGAATAGCGCGCGAGCGCGCGCCGGGTCACGGCAGGATCCTGGCGTCGCGGTACTGCGCGAGCAATTGCGCGAAGCGGGCCATGCTGTCGTCGTGCTCGCGAAAACCGAACGCCTGCGCCTTGTCGTGGCTGAAGACTTCGTCCCAGTCGCGCTCGAGCGTCGCGTCGAGATAGCCCCAGTTGGCGACCCGGTCGAGCTCGGCGAAACGCAGGCCGTGCCGCTGCGCGAGCGCTGTCCACGCGTCGGCCTGCGCCGGCATCGTGTCGGCGAGGCGCAGCGTTCGGACCTCGCCACACGGCAGATCGAAAAACTCGGCGATTCGCGGCCATAGTTCGCCCCAGCGAAGCGTGTCGGTATTGGTGAAGTTGAAGGCCTGGTTGGCGCAGGATGGCTCGCTCGCGGCCCAGACGACACCGCGCGCGAGCAGCGTCAGCGTCGTCAGCTGGGTCAGGCTGTCCCACGCGCCGGCCGCGCCGGGAAAGTCGAGCGCTCGACCGAGCTCGCGGCAGATCGCGGCGTAGCAGCCGATACTGCTGACGAGGTTGCGGCCGATGTCGGGCGAGAAATGCAGCAGCGTGTTCGGCCGAGACGCCGACCAGCTCCAGTTGGAAGCAGAGGCGCCGGCCTCGAGGTAATCCTGCTGGTCGAAGTTGAAGTTTTCGATCGGCGGGCGCGGGTCTTCCTCGCGCGCAGGCGTCGGAAACGGGCCGACGTGGACGCCGTAAACCTTGCCGCCCTGCACCAGGTGCACGTGCTCGAGTGGATGGCCGCCGGCTTCGAGCGCGCGGATCAGGTGATCGAGCAGGCGCAGGTTCGCCGCTGGATCCTCGATGACCTGCTCGGCGTGGGTGACGCGGCCGCAGTAGAACACGTGCGTGACCGGCTCGAGTGCGGCCAGCGCCTCCCGGCTGGCGGCGAAATCGTCGAGATCGACCCGGCGATAGTCGACGCCGGCGAGCGGCGACGGGCTCGCGCGCCGCGATAATCCGACCACGGTCCAGTCATCGCGGCGCGCCAGTTCGAGCGCGACCGCCGAACCGATCGCGCCGGTGACGCCGGCGATCAGCGCGCGCCGCGCGCTCACGCGCCGGCCTCGCCGCCGTCGACGGCACCGGCCCACAGCAACGTCTCGCGCAGCGCCGCCGGCGGCACCGCGTCGCTGACACAGGGTTTGCCGAGATCCTCGAGCAGCACGAAATGGGTGCGCCCGGCGACGGTTTTCTTGTCATGCAGCATGCTGCGCTCGATCGCCGCCGCGCGCCACTCGCCGTCGCCCGCGAGTTCGTCGAGGCGGGTCGGCAGGCCGGCGCGACGCAGGTGTTCGGTCACGCGCTCGACGGTTGCCGGCGCCAACGCGCCGAGCCGCGCCGACAGGTCGGCGGCGCAGGCAAGCCCGGTCGCGACCGCGTAGCCGTGCGGGAATTCGCCGAAGCCGGCCTGGGTTTCGAACGCGTGGGCGAAGGTATGGCCGAGGTTAACGAGCGCGCGGCGGCCGCGGTCGAGTTCGTCCTCGGACACGATTCGGGCCTTGGTTTCGACGCCCATCGCGACGACCTCGACCAGCGCCGCCGGGTCGCGCGCGAGAATGCGCTCGAGGTTGTCCTCGAGCCAGGCGAACTCGCGCTCGCCGCGCAGCAGGGCACACTTGACGACTTCGCCGTAGCCGGAGCGCAGCTCGATCTCGGGCAGCGAGGCCAGCAACGATACGTCGGCGAGCACGATCTTCGGCTGCAGGAAGGTGCCGACGAGGTTCTTGCCGTGCGCGGTGTTGATCGCGTTCTTGCCGCCGACCGAGCTGTCGACCTGCGCCATCAGCGTGGTCGGCACCTGGATCAGGTCGATGCCGCGCATCAACAGCGCCGCGGCGAAGCCGCCGACGTCGCCGACCACGCCACCGCCGAACGCGAGCAGCACGCAGCCGCGATCGATGCCGGCGTCGAGCATGTCCTTGAGCAAGGCCTCGATGCCGGCGAAGGATTTGGCCGCCTCGCCGCCGCTGACCGTGAACCGCGTCCAGCCCGGTGACAACGCGTCGAGCGTCGGGGCGAAGGCCGGCAGCAGGTTATCCCCGACCCACGGATCGGTGACCAGCGCGATGCGCCGCGCGCGCACGAGCGGCGCGAGCGCGGCGTCGCAGTCGCCGAGCAGGTTCGGCGCAACGACGACATCGTAGCTGCGCTCGCCGAGATCGATGTGGACTCGCCTGTTCATGTGACCGGTTCGTCCTCGAGCCGGTGCTCGGTCTCGCGGATTCCGTCCAGCTCGAACACGCTGTCCTGCGATTCGCCGAGCGCGATGATGTCGGCGCCGTGCAGATCGAGACGAATCGAACGCAGGAACTTGTTGACGATGCCGTGGCTGACGATCAGGTGAATCAGGCGGCCGTCGTCGGGCTGGTCGAGAAAATCGGCCAGCCGGCGGCGGAAATCGGCGCCGCTCTCGCCGCCCGGCGGGTGAAAAGCGAGCGGGTCGTTCAGGCGTAACCAGGCGAGCCCCGGATGTTCGCGCGCGACCTGCTCCCAGCCCGGGGTGCCGGCGATCTCGCCGACATTGAAATCGTTCAGGCGTTCGTCGACGCGGATTTCGCCCGGCGGGTAGGTCAGCGCCGCGCCGATGACGTCGGCGGTCTGGCGCGCGCGCAGCATCGGGCTTGCGTAAATCCGGAAGTTCGCCGTCGCCAGCCTTGCCACGAGGAAGGCGCCGATCCGCTGCGCCTGGGCGAAGCCGAGATCGGTCAGCGGCGAATCGGTCTGGCCCTGGATCCGGCCGAGGCGGTTCCATTCGCTCTCGCCGTGGCGTACCAGCAGCAGGCGTCTCATGCAATTTCGCTCACGGTTGCGTGGTGTCGTGTTCAGTTCGCATTCGGCACCCATTGCAGGATGTGCGTCGCGACCGCGACCAGCTCGTCGTGCTGGTTCGTGACCTCGATGCTCGCGGTCGATCGCCGGCGCGCGGGATCGATCGCGGTGAAGCGGTAGTCGAGCGTGACGGTATCGCCGAGGAATACCGGCTTCAGGAAGCGGATACGATCGAAACCGACCGCGACCGGCGTCTCGTCGCCGTCGCGGGTATGCGCGATCGCGAGCGTCGAGACCGTCGACATGAAGCCGACCAGCAGCGCGCCGTGCGCCATGCGCTTACCGTAGGCCGAGCGCTCCATGTAAACCTGGTCGACGTGGTTGGGCGAGAAATCGCCGGTGATGCCGGCGAACTGGTAGACGTCGGATTCGGCCACCGTTTTGCGGAAGCGGGCGCCTTCGCCGACGTTGACGAGAAAATCGGTCACGCGAGTCCTGTAGGCAGTTGCTGGGCGAGCGGGTAGTATATCCAATCAACCTGGGGAATGAGAGCCACGATGAGCTTCGATCTCGAGCAGCAACGGGTGGTCGTCACCGGCGCCGCGCGCGGTATCGGTCGCGCGGTCGCGCGCCGTTTTCGCGAACTGGGCGCGACCGTCTGCGGCTGGGACATCGAGCCGGCGCCGATCGACGGCGACCCCGACTTCGCGGCCGTGATTCGCGCCGACGTCGGCGACGAAGCCGCGGTCGCGGCCGCGCGCGACGCAACCCTCGACGCGCTCGGACACGTCGACGTGCTGATCGCCAACGCCGGCGTCAACGGGCCGACGATACCGGCGTGGGAATACACGCTTGCCGACTGGCAGCGGGTGCTCGACGTCGACCTGACCGGCGTGTTCCTCAGCACGCGCGCGTTCGTCCCGCACATGCTGGAACGCGACTACGGCCGCATCGTCATCGTCGCGTCGATCGCCGGCAAGGAAGGCAATCCCGGGGCCTGCGCCTATGGCGCCGCCAAGGCCGGGGTCATCGGTTATGCCAAGAGCCTCGCCCGCGAGTTGCTGCCGGGCAACATCACGGTCAACGCGGTCGCGCCGGTCATCACCGAGACCGATCTGTTCGCCGAGATGAGCGCCGAGTACATCGCCGACAAGAAATCGCGGATCCCGATGGGGCGGTTTTGCCGGGTCGACGAGATCGCCGACATGGCCGCCTGGGTCGCGAGTCCGCGCTGCTCGTTTACGACCGGCCAGACCTTCGACCTGTCCGGCGGCCGCGCGACCTACTGAGCCGGTCTTGAGCGTCGACATCCATCCCGACCGCTATTGCGTTCACCAGGTCACGCTGATGGAGCAGTGTGATTTTCGCGCCGCGGTCGAGGCGCTCCCGCGCGCCGGCATCGGCAAGACCGCGGTCTGGCGCGACAAGCTCGACGCGGTCGGGGTCGAAACGGGTCGCAAGTTGCTCGCCGATCACGGCGTCGAAGCCGTCGCGTTGTGCGTCGGCGGGCTGTTCTGCCACCGCGCCGAGCGCGAATTTCGCGCCGCGCTCGACGCCAACCGGCGTTGGCTCGAGCAGGCGGCGGCAATCGGCGCGCCGTCGCTGATCGTGATTACCGGCGGGCTGGCGGACTTCGAGCGGGATCTGGCCGGCGCGCGGGCGCGCGCGCTCGAGGCGCTCGGCGAGCTCGCCGACGACGCCGCCGCTACCGGGGTCAGGCTCGTGCTCGAACCGCTGCACCCGATGCTGTGCGGCAACCGCTCGGTCATCGGCACGCTGGGTGAGGCCAACGATTGCCTCGATGCGCTCGATCGCGACGACGTGCTCGCGCTCGCGCTCGATAGTTACGCGACCTGGTGGGACGTCGAACTCGACGCGCAGATCGCGCGCGCCGGCGCGCGGCTCCGTCACTTTCACGTATCGGACTGGCTCGCCGATACCCGCGATCTGCGCCTCGACCGGGGCATGCCCGGTGATGGCCTGATCGACAACCGCGCGATCCGGCGGAGTCTCGAGGCGACCGGCTTCGACGGCCCGGTCGAGGTCGAGATCTTTTCCGCGCGCGACTGGTGGCGCAGGCCCGCCGACGAAGTGCTGGCGACGATCGTCGAACGCTACCGGACCGCGTTGTGAACGGGCGTCGGCAGGCATGACGAACGAAAGCTGGCAACGGGCCCTGGTCGAGCTGGTGCGCGAGGTCGCGGCGCGCGAAATCCGGCCGCGGTTCCGGCGGCTCGAGCCGGCCGCGATCGCGGTCAAGACGAGCTTCGATGACCTGGTTACCGAAGCGGACATTGCCGTCGAGGCGGCGCTCGAGGCGGCGATTCCCGGCATCCTGCCCGACGCCCGAGTGCTCGGCGAAGAACAGCTCGCGCGCGGCGATGGCAGTCTCGACTGTCTGGCCGAGCCGGGGCCGGTGGTCGTCGTCGACCCGATCGACGGCACCTGGAATTTCGCCCGCGGCGTCGCCAGCATCGGCGTATTGCTGTCGCTGATCGAGGACGGCGTCACGCGCTTCGGCCTGCTCTACGATCCGCTATTCGACGACTGGGTGGTCGCCAGTCGCGGCGGGGGCGCCTGGTTTGTGCGAGCGGATGGCGAACGCGTTGCCGTCGCCACCGCGGCCGACAAGCCGCTCGACGAAATGATCGGCTTCATGCAACCGAACCAGTTTCCCGCCGCGAGCCTCGATGCCGCTTACGACGCGAGCAAAACCTTCGGTCGCTGCACGACGCTGCGCTGCGCCTGTCTCGAATACCGCCTGCTCGCGCAGGGCGCGGTCGACTTCGCGATTCACGCGCGGCCGACGCCGTGGGACTTTTCCGCCGGCGCGCTCGCGGTGCTCGAGGCCGGCGGCGCGGTCGGGTTTCTCGACGGGCGCGATTACTCGCCGCGAATCGAGCGCGGTTGCCTGATCGCGGCGGCGAGCCCGGCCGGCCTCGAGCGCCTGCGCGCGCACCTGCGCGCGGCCGGCGTCGCTCTCTGAGCCGACATCGACAAATTCGCAACGGATCGGGGTGATCGATTCAGCGCTCGGCGATCGCCGCCGGCGCGAGTTCGCCGATCGACGCGGCGAGCCGATCCGGCGGCTGCGCCGACCGGTCGGGCGGCGTCGGCAGCGGCGTGTCGAAGGCGTATTCGGGCTCGGACTGCTGGCGCTTCCAGGTCGTGCGCATCTCGCGCCAGGCGCCGAGCAGCGTGCGCGGCCGCGGCAGATCGGCGGCGATCTCGCGGTACAGTGACGGCAGCCGGTAGCACGGCACGTTGGCGTACATGTGGTGCTCGAGGTGCCAGTTCATGTGCCAGTAGAGAAATTCGGTCAGGGGATCGAGCGTGATGCTGCGCACGCACTTGCGGAAATCGCCGACCTCGCTGCGCAGCCCGCAGTGCATCGGCACGCCGACGAAGTAACGCCACCAGTTGGCGATGAACGGGCCGCCGGAGACGACCAGCGCAATTTCCGGGCGGCCGAGTGCGCTTGCGCCGACGATCGCGCCGGCGTGAAACGCGAGCAGCCAGCGCGACCAGTTGCGCGCCTTGCGACGTTCGTCGGGATGCTCGGCGTAGAGTTCCGGCCCCCACGAATTGAAAGGATTGTCGAAGCGGTCGCGGGCGAGGTCGAGCGCGTTGCGCAGCGTCGGCAGGATGCCGCGCGACTGGTAGCCACCGGTGACGTTGACCGTGAACAATTGCAGCAGAAACAGGAATCGCAGCGACGGCGTCGCCGGCAGGACTTCCTCGCGATCGCCCTCCTGAAACAACGTATAGCGATGATGGTAACTGTGGCTGAACTTGTAGACGTAAAAGTTGAGCCAGCCGAGGGTCGAGAAGATTCGCAGGAAAAATTCGTTGAGCCAACGCGTACGGAACACGGTGCCGTGGCAGAGTTCGTGGTGCGGCGCGGTCAGGAAGGACGCGATCGTGCCGTGGACAAAAAGCGCGGCAAAAAAGCCCACCCATTGGCCCTGCGCGAACAGGTAGCAGGTCAGCGTGCCGGTCGCGAGCAGCAGACCGAGGTGGCCGAGCGCCTGCGCCGTTCCGCGCGCGTCGCTGCGTTCGGACAGGGCTTTTAGCCGGTCGCGCTCGATCGGGCAGCGATACCAGTCGATCTTGAGCAGATTGCGCACCTCGGCCAGCGGGCGCGCGGCGAGCGCGGGATCGAGATGCGGTGAAATCGGATTCATCGGGTCGGCCGAGCAGGTCTCGAGTCGCCCGATCTTACGCCAATGGCGCCGCCGATGCCACGCGCTTCGCCGGATTCGCTATTGGCTGTACGCTCGCCGCGCGCGTGCCCTACAATACGCGGGCCGGCGCCGCGTGCGCCGCTTCGTCAGCGGAGATCGTCTTGCTCGCGTTTGCGTCCGCCGTATTCTTCTTGATCATCACGCCCGGCCCAGGGGTGCTGTCGGCCGCCGGCGTCGGCGCCGGTTACGGCCTGCGCCCCGGCGCGCGCTACATCGGTGGCCTCTGGTTCGGCAACCTGATGGTCGGACTGATCGTCATCAGCGGGTTGTGGACGCTGTTGCTCGCGATTCCCGGATTGCGGCTGGTGCTCGGCGTCGCGTCGCTGTGCTATCTCGGTTACCTCGCGCTGCGCATCGCCGCCGCCGGCAGCGAGATTCATTTCGCCGGTGCGGCCACCGCCCCCGGCTTCGGTGCCGGTACCCTGTTGCAATTCATCAATCCGAAGGCTTACGCGGTCAACACCTTCCTGTTTTCGAATTTTGCTTTCAACCCGTCGTCGTACCTCGCCGAGGTCTCGCTCAAATTGCTGATCTTCAACGCGATCTGGATTCCGATCCACTTCGCCTGGCTTGCGGCCGGCATCGCGCTGCATCGGCTCGATCTCGAGCCGGCTCGCCAGCGGCTCGTCAACTACGCGATGGCGGCATCATTGCTGCTGGTCGTGCTGATCGCCGCGTGGGAACTGGCATCGCAGGGCAGCCTGCGTGGAGGCGGCGTGTGAACGCCGCGCCGGTGCGCCTCGCCGTCGTCGGCGCCGGCCTGGTCGGGCGGCGGCACGTCGACGCGATCGGGCAATCCGAGGGCGTCGAACTCGCTGCCGTCGCCGACTCCGATCCGGATGCCGCGGATGTCGCGGCCGATGCCGGGGCCGAATTCCACGCGTCGCTCGCAGACCTGCTCGCTGCCGGCGGCGGGATCGACGGCATCGTGCTGGCGACGCCGAACGCGCTGCACGTCGAGCAGGGTCTCGAATGCATCGCCGCGGGTTGCCCGCTGCTGGTCGAAAAGCCGCTCGCGCTGACGAGCGCCGACGCCGGCCGGCTGGTCGAAGCCGCGCAGCGCGCCGGCGTGCCGCTGCTGGTCGGTCATCATCGCCGTCACAACCCGCTGATCCACCGGGCGAAAGCCGTGCTCGACGAGGGCCGGCTGGGTCGCCTGCGCACGCTGCACGCGAGCTGCTGGCTGTACAAACCGGACGCGTATTTCGACTCCGCGCCGTGGCGCCGGGCGCCGGGCGCGGGGCCGGTGTTCGTCAACCTGATTCACGACGTCGACCTGCTGCGCCATTTCGCCGGCGAGGTCGCGAGCGTGCAGGCGCAAACGGTGCCGTCGCTGCGCGGTCACGCCAACGAGGATGTCGCCGGCGTGCTGCTGCGCTTCGCCGGCGGCGCGATCGCGACGCTGTCGGTCGCCGATGCCGTCGTTGCGCCGTGGAGTTGGGAAATGACGGCGGCGGAGAACCCGGTCTACCCGCACTTCGCCGCGAGCTGCTACTGGCTCGGCGGCACGCGCGGCGCGCTGTCGCTGCCCGACCTGAGGCTGTGGCGGCAGGACGAGCCCGACTGGCACCGGCCGATGACCTCCGAGTCGATCGCGTTCGAGCCGCGCGACCCGCTGCAGTGCCAGCTCGAGCATTTCGCCGCGGTCATTCGCGGCGAAGCCGAACCGCTGGTATCGGGCGAGGAGGGCGCGGCCAGCCTGCGCGTGATCGAGGCGATTCACGAATCGGCGCGATCGGCTGGCAGGGTAGACCTCGAATAAGCCCGGCAGCGACCTTCCCTAACCCTGCGCTTGACGACGGCCCGCCGGCGGTGCGCGAGTGCTATCGCCGGATGGGCACGCGCCGGACCGTCGACTGCGTCGCGCGCACGCGCGACAAATCACTGGCCTTCGACTCCCATGCGGCTGCGGGACGCGCTCGCCGACTTCGTCGATCCGAGCGATCCCGATAGGGAATTACCGAATAGCTAATAATCTGCCGCGAACCGCGGTCGCGAGGCCTGCCGACGAGCGGCCGGACCGAAGTCAGCTTGTCGGCCTGCTCCGCGATCTCGGTATGTCGCGTACCTCCGAGCTTGCGACGAGTACGGCGCGAGTCTGTGCGCATGGCGGGCCTGGTCGATGCCACCTTTGTCGTCGGCTGTTCGGTCCTGGTCAGCGGAACTGTCTCTCGAATCGGGAGGCCGCCTGTCCAGCCTGGTTCGACGATGCACGGCCCGGAACTCCGCCGGTCGACCCGATCCCGGGTTGAATAATTGCGGCGCTTGCCGCGGTCGCGCGGTGTTGCCGTCCACGTCGATTCCTGGTCGTGCTTGCCATCCCCCAGTCGTTTTTGGCATGAAATCTGCTTTGATTTTTCGAACCGATGCCCGGAATGCTTACTCTGCCGGTGAAATCCTCGCAATTCATCGTTTCCGGGTAAAGATCGAATTCGGCCGAATTTTTGCGACAAGATTATTTCAGTTTTAGCGCCTGGTTGCCGATACAGGCACTGTTCCGAGCGAGGTAAACAAAATGATTACCGTCAAAAACGATTTTTTGCGGACTTCCCTTCTGGCGCTGACCGTCTTTTTGTCTCAATCGTCGCTCGCGGCAACAATCAAAGCCGGGGATCCATCCCTGCAGAAATGGCTGTTGCCCGCCGAGGTCCCGCAGCCCCAAGACAATCGCCTGACGCCGGAGCGTATCGAACTCGGCAAAATGCTGTTCTGGGATACTCGCCTGTCGGGCGACGGCAACATGTCCTGCGCGAGTTGCCACAATCCGCTGTACGGCTGGTCCGATGGCTTGCCGACCGCGCGCGGCAGCAAATCCAGGGTCCTCGACCGGGCCTCGCCGGTGGTCACCAATTCGGCCTATAACGCGGTCCAGATGTGGGATGGCCGCAAGAGAACCCTGGAGGAACAGGCCATGGGCCCGATGGAAGCCACGGTCGAGATGAATATGGACATCGGCCGGTTGTTCAAGTGGCTCAAGTCCAACCGGGGGTACCGGCAAGCATTCGAGCGGGCCTATCCGGGCGAGGGCATCAATCAGTCCACCCTGTCGCGCGCGATCGCTTCCTACGAACGCACGATCATCAGCAATAATTCGCCCTTCGATCGATGGGTCAAGGGGGAAGCCAAAGCGATGTCCGAGCAACAGGTGCGCGGATTCGAAATTTTTCTCGATCAGGACCGCGGTAACTGCGCGGTTTGCCACAGCGCGCCCAATTTCGTCGACAACGGTTTCCACAACCTGGGACTCGCCTCTTACGGCAATGAAAATCCGGATATGGGGCGCTTTACCCAGCTACCTTTGCCGCGCATGAAGGGTGCATTCAAAACGCCGACCCTGCGGGACATCAGCCTGAGTGCGCCTTATTTCCACGATGGTTCGGCGGCGACCCTGATGGACGTCATGCAGACTTACGCGGATCGCGGCTATGTCGAAGGCAACATCTCCCCCGAAATCGAGCGCATCAACCTGTCCGAGCAGGACATGCACGACCTGGTCGCTTTCATGCAGGCCCTGACCACGCCGCGAAAGCCGGTCACGCTGCCCATTTTACCTCTCGAATAACGGAGCCCGTCACGATGAAAAAGATCCTGTTACTCATGCTTGGCCTGGTGTTCAACGGCACCGCCGCCGCGGACGAACACACCGTGGGGCAAAAGGACAAGAAATTCACCCAATCCGAATTGACCATCGCGGTCGGTGATACGGTGAATTTCCGCAATGACGATCCGTTTAGCCACAACGTCTACAGCCTGTCGGAAACCAAGAGCTTCGATCTGGGTTCCTATCCCAGAGGCGAAGCCCGCGCGGTCACCTTCGACAAACCCGGCGTGGTAGAAATCGGTTGCGCGATTCACTTCGATATGTCGATGAAAATCAACGTCCAGTGAAAGACATGAAAACCCATTATTTCCTGTTGATTATCGCGTTGCTGGGATATGCCTTGCCGGCGGCGGCGGCAAGCCAGCGCATCGACCCTTCGGTTGAACACGGCGCCGTCACGTTCAACGAACGCTGTTCCCTGTGCCACGGAAATCTAGGCATGGGTGACGGCATCCTGCCGCGGCTTATCAAGGATTACCCGAATACCAACCTGCGCGCCGATAACAAACCGGCCGATGCCGGTAGTATTCGTGAAGCCATCATTTACGGCTACGAGAAGGGCTTGCTGGATAACCGCATGCCGCCCTACGGCGACGAGCTGACCTGGCTCGAAATAGAGTCGCTGGTTTTGTTTCTGAGGCTCTATTTCCACGATGTAGACCGCGCGATCGGATTGTTGACCACGACCAAGAAACCGGAAACGCCGCGCCACGAAAAGGGCCGCGCGATCTACATGGGTCGTTGCATTCTGTGCCATGGCGAGAATGGCGACGGCAAGGGCAAGATGGCCAAGATAATCAACAGCCCGCCGCCGTTCAACTTCGAGTACAGTCGCCTGCCCGACGAAATGCTGCTCGACATCATCACCCGCGGCGGCGACGCGGTCGGCCGTTCACCGAAGATGCCGCGATTCGGTGACGAACTGAGCGAATCCGATATCAGGTCGCTGATCCTGTATATCAAGGGCTTTCGCAAGTGACCGGAATTCCGTCGACGACGCCTGATTGATCCGATGCTTATCCGGTCTGCCGATTCCAGCCGCTTACCCGAATTCGAGGTAACCGACGAGGAGCGGTTCAGACAGCGCCGGCAACTGGTCAAGGCCATGGGTTTGCTGCCCGTTGCCGGGTTGCTGCCTGCCGGCCTCGAGGCCGGGAATTGCGCGCTGGCCGATTTCGCGGCGGGTGATATCGAGCTCAACACGTATCACGAAATCACCCATTACAACAATTACTACGAGTTCTCCACCAACAAGCAGGCGGTCGCGTTGCTCGCCCGGTCGATGCCGCTACGGCCCTGGACCCTGGAGGTATCCGGCGAAGTCGAGAACCCGCTGCTGCTGGATATAGATACGGTCATCAACCAGCAGCAAATCGTCGAACGGATCTATCGCTTCCGCTGCGTCGAGGGCTGGTCGATGGTCATCCCCTGGAGCGGATTCCAGCTCTGCAATCTGCTGCGGCGGGCGAAACCGACCTCGCGCGCCAAATACGTCGCATTCGTTTCGCATGTCGATCGGACTCACATGATCGGGATGGGCCGCACCGCGCTGGAGTTTCCCTACCGCGAGGCCTTGCGCATCGACGAAGCCATGCACCCGTTAACGCTGCTTGCCAGCGGCATCTACGGCAAGGATCTACCTCCGCAAAACGGCGCGCCGCTGCGACTGGTGGTGCCCTGGAAATACGGCTTCAAGAGCCCCAAGGCGATCGTCAAAATAGTGCTCTACGAGCAGCGTCCGCAAACCAGCTGGAACAAGATCAGCCCCTCGGAATACGGCTTCTTCGGCAACGTCAACCCCCGGGTCGCGCATCCGCGATGGAGTCAGCGCAGGGAGGTCCGAATCGGCGAGCTCAAGAAATCCAGGACGCTGATGTTCAATGGCTACGAAGCACAGGTGGCGAATCTGTATCAAGGCATGGATTTAAAGCAAAACTACTAGTCGTGAACTGGCTAAAACTCCTCAATAAAAATCTCGCCACGCTTAAAATCATCGTTTTCGCTGCCTGCTCGTTTCCGGCATTGCGGCTCTATTATCTTTACCGGGGCGATCTACTGGGCATCAACGGCCTGGAAACCCTGCTGCATACGAGCGGGTTTACGGCCTTGATGCTGTATATGCTGACCCTGGCGATTACGCCGCTGCGACGGGTGCTTTCCTACGCCATGATTCTGTTGCGAGGTGGCTATGGCAAGCGCCTGGGTGACTGGAACTGGATGGTCCGGTTGCGGCGCATGCTGGGCGTGTTCTGTTTTATGTATGCGTTGCTGCACTTCCTGATTTATTTCTATTTCGAACTGGATCTCGAATTCGGTGAGCTTTGGCTCGAGATCCGCGAACGGCCTTTCATCCTGGCCGGCATGTTTGCGCTGCTGTTATTGCTGCCCCTGTTTCTGACCTCGACTGACGCCGCGATGCGGCGGCTGAGAAAAAACTGGCGCAGGCTGCACCGCTTGATGTATCCGATCGGCGTGCTGATCGCGGTCCATTACCTGTGGTTGAGCAAACCCGGTGTATTCGACGCCTACCCTTACGCCCTGATCATCCTTTTATTGCTTTTATTCCGCCTGCTGGCACACATGAAATTGATCTTCGTCCGGGACGATGACGGCATGCTGGCAAAGCGCTGAACCTGGTTAATCCAGCTTGAATTGCGAGACCGTGTTAACCAGCGTGCTCGCCGCCTGCCGCAGCGACTTGGACAAATTACGCAAGTCTTCGGATTTGGTGCTGGTTTTGTTCGACAGTTCGAACAGCGATTCGATGGCATGGTTGATATCACTCGTCGACGATTGCTGCTGGCTCATGATTTCGACCAGGGTACTCATTACCGACTTGATCTCGGTGGCAAGCCGGTTGTTTTCACCGGTTTTATCGGCGGCCTCCCTGAGGAAGCTGATGTTCTTGTTGGCATTTTCGACCGCCGCCTGCATCGATCTCGACGTATTGTCCGCCTGGTCCGTCACGGTGACGATCAACGAAGATATTTTTTCCGCCGCCTGGCTGGTATTGCTGGCCAGCGAGCGGACTTCATCCGCCACCACGGCAAATCCTCTGCCGTGTTCTCCCGCCCGCGCCGCCTCGATGGCCGCATTCAGCGCCAGCAGGTTAGTCTGCCCGGAGATTCCGGTAATGGTTTGGGTAATCGTCGAAATTTTTTCCGCAATGACCAGCAGTTCGGCGCTTTCCGAAGCGGTTTGATCCATCTCGGCCTGAAACCTGGAGAACTGATCGACCGACTGCTGAATCAGCCTGGCCGAGTCATCCGCCAACCGGGCCGAGGTATCGGCGTTGCCGGAAGCGTTGTTCACCTCTCCATTGGCGAGCTCCATGGCATTGGCAAAGCTTTTCGAACTGTCGAGAATTTTCTCGACGTAGCGCTTCAGATCGTTGCTATCGTTGGCAATATCGTCGGCGTTACTGACGATGCTCTCGGAATCCCCAAGCACGCTCTGACTCGCGAAGTTGATTTCGGTAAACGATTCCTTGAGCCGGTTTGAGGTATTTTCGATTGCCCGCAGCGTACTGCCGATTTCATCCCGCCCCGCGTCGCGGGTATCGATTTCCCTTGACAGGTCCCCGCTGGCGATTGCCGACATCAGGTCATCGATCTCGACCAGCGGCTTGCTCATCATGCGAACCGCCATGAACGACATGACGATGCCGAGCAGAATACCGATGGCCAGTGCTATGCCGAGAATGGTAATCAGATTGACGGCGCGTTGTTTGGCCTGTTGCAGGCTGGTTTCAAGAGACGCCTCCGCCATCTGAATGACCTCGTCGTTCAACTGCCCGATCTCTTCGACCTTGGATCCAATTTCGACGCTGATTCTCAGCGCCTCGGCGTCGTTGTTGTTTCTCGCCTGTTGAATGATCTTCAGTTGAATCGGGCGAATTTCTCCGACGAGTTGAATCAGGCGCGCGACTTGCTCGGAATCGTCGAATATCTTTTCCAGTTTTTGCAGGTTTTCCTCGAGATACGAACCCGCCCGAATCGAGCCGACCGCATTGATCTTGATCATTTTCTTGTCGTCGGCGGCAATCAGCCGCTGGATGGATCTATCCATTTCGGTGATGGAAATCTTGGCCGAACTCGCTGCTGCTACTCGTTCGGAGGCAAGCCTGACGGCGGCTTCAAGCGTCTGGTTCTGATTGAAAAGCGCATAGCCGCCGACGAGGACGGTGGCGGCCATTCCCGTCAGAAAAAAAAAGGCGGTACCGAAAATTTTCTGTTTCAAGGGTATGTTGGACGTGAGTCTAACCAACCATTGCATTGCTATTCTTGAAGTGGTATTCGTCAACAGGATAACGGCGCATGGAGCAAAATCTTTAGCTTTGTCTCCGCCCTGATTTTGAGCGAAAGACGCGCCGGTCGATTTCCGCTGCGCGATCCTGGCCGATCGCTCGATGGCGCTGACGTTCGTCTTTTGGGCACCGCTCCGGTCCGCTGCGCGAGCGTCGTCGTCGGCACTGCTGCCGGCGCAGTTCGCGCGTTGCTGCAACGCGGTTGCGTCGACCCGTCCCGAAACCCGCGGCCGATTTCAACAATCTATCCGGCCGCCGGACTCGGCGGACCGGTAGATCGCCTCTTCGATCCGAAGATTGACCAGGTAGTCGCCGGCTGAATTCATCGCCGGCGTGCCGCGGACGAGGTGATCGACGAGGTGACGGATCGTCCGGTAGACGCAATCGCCGCCGAAATCGGTATCGTTCCAGGCGAATTCAATTTCTTCCCAGTCGTCGCTGCCGAATCGACGCCGGTGGATTTTACCGTCACCGTCCAGCGACAATATTCCCGCCGAGCCCTCGATCAGCATTTCGCCCATCGTCAGGCGGCGGTTGTTCGCCGGGTGATCGACCAGCCGGTTGCCGTCGAACAGGCCGCGCCGGCCGCCCTCGAATCCGAACAGCACGAGACCGGCGTCTTCGCCGGTGATGGCCGGGTTGAGGCGATCGAGTTGCGCGTAGACCGACGTCACCTCGCCGAACAGGAAGCGGAACGTGTCGACCAGGTGGATTGCGGTCTCGTGAATCAGGAAACGGGGCATGGTCCGGAAATAGGGCTGCCGCTCGAGATAGGCGTCGGGCCCCTGGCCGTCGCCGGGTCGAAGCCGGAACGAAACCTGGAAAGGGGTGCCGATCGCGTCCGCGTCGAGCAGCGATTTCAGTTTCGGATACCAGGGCTGAAAGCGAAAATTCTCGTGGACGAAAACCCGACCGTCGCGCTGCTCGATTTCGGCGACCAGGTGGCGCGCGGTTTCGAGGTCCGGCGTAAACGGTTTCTGGCAAACTACGGCGCGCTGCCGTTCGACCGCGGCGCGCACGAATCCGGCATGCGTCCCGGGAGGGGTAATGATATCGACCAGGTCGGCCTCGACTGTATCGAGCATCGCGATGAAATCGTCGTGCACCGTCGGCGTGCCGAAGCGGCGGGCGAGCGTCTCGGCCGCGGGCCGGTCGAGGCTGCAGATGCCGACGAGCTCGACTTCACCGGTGTCGGCCAGTCGCTGCCAGGCGTTGTAGTGGAACTGGCTGAAATAGCCCGTTCCGACGGTCACGACTCTGAGGCGGGAAGTCATGCGCGCCGCCCGGGCCGAACGCCCGTCGCCGGTGTTTGCGAGTCGAACCGAATCACGGCGCCGGTCGGGGGCCGTCGAAGTGCCAGTGCGCCGGCGGATGTCCGGCGACCGGTGCCTTGAAACGGTAAACGTTTTCGCCGAGCAGGCAACCGAGCCAGGCGCTTTTCAGATCGGGCCCGCCGAACGCGAGACTCGAGACGTTGCGCAGGCGCGCGCTCTTCACCTGGTCCAGGTGCGGCCGGCCCATCTCGCCGGCGACGAATGCCGCTTCGACCCAATCGAGATGCGCGGGGTCGTTGTCCTCGATGACGATCTCGGGCGTTCCGCCCGGCGGCACCCGGATGACGCGATTGCTGACGATCGACGTGATCCACGCGCCGCCGTCGGCATCGAAGGCGAGGCCATCGGGGAAGGTGCCGCGGTCGAACTCGGCAATGGTTTTACGCTTGCCGAGGTCGCCGTTCGCGGCAATGTCGAACGCGGACAGCCGCCGGGCGAAGGTTTCGTTGACGAACAGGCGCCGGCCGTCGGGATGGACGATGCATTCGTTGGTGTAGCCGAGCCCGTCGGCGACGATGCGCGCGCCGTCCGCGTCGGCGAGCACGACGAAGCCGTCGGCGACCCCGGCGCGATAAGCCGCCGCGCGCGGCACGTGGCGCGTGCTGACGGTGATCCAGACCCGGCCCGCCGGGTCGAGGTGGGCGTAGTTGGTCGGCGGCAGGGTGACGCCGTCCGCCTCGGTGACGAAGGGTTCGAGGTCGCCGTTTGCGTGCAGACGGAAAACCCCGCCGGTTTCGGCGCCCAGGTGGCTCAGCAACACCGTGCCGTCGGCCATCAGCGTGATGCCGTTCGGTTGCACGTCGAATCCGGCCCGACGGGCGAGTATTTGCCATTGCGAGCCGTCGGGCTCGAGCACGCTGATCCCGCCGCGCCAGTCGGACACGTAGGCGCGCCCGTTGGCGGTGCACAGCACGCACTCCGGCCGCGCGAGGTCGTGACCGACGATTTCCACCTGTTCGAGCGGGATCCTCATCGAATTCTCCTGTGCCGGCGGCGTGCGGAGATCAACGCAGGCTAGAGATTGCTGCGGGCTGAACAATCAGCTTGCCCCGACGGATGCTATCTTGCCGCCAATGCAGCCCGGTAAGCAAGACACGGGCGCGCGCGGTCCGTCGCATGGCGGCGCAGGGTCGGCCTGCGATTCATCAAAAGAACAATTTCCACAGGATCGGTAACAGGATCGCGGTCGCCACCGCGTTGAGCCCCATCGCCAGTCCCGAGAAGGCGCCAGCCAGCTCGTTGATCTGCATCGCACGCGCGGTACCGATGCCGTGGCTGGCGGTGCCGATCGCGAGCCCGCGCACCGACCAGTCGCGGATCCCGAGCCAGTTGAGAACCAGCGGCCCGAGCATCGCGCCGACGATGCCGGTCAGAATGACGATGACCGCGGTCAGCGACGGCAGGCCGCCAAGCCGCTCGGTAATCCCCATGGCCACCGGCGCGGTGACCGATTTCGGCGCCAGCGACACGATCGAAACCGCTTGCGCGCCGAGCAACCAGGCGATCGCGACCGCGCTGATCGACGACGCGAGCGAACCGCAAACCACGCTGACGAGGATCGCGACCGCCGACTTGCGTACCCGTTCGAACTGGCGGTACAGCGGCAGCGCCAGCGCGACCGTGGCCGGGCCGAGCAGGAAATGGACGAACTGCGCGCCTTCGAAGTACGTGGCGTAGCTGGTACCGGTCGAGCGCAGCACCAGCACGATCGCGACGACGCTGAGCAGGACCGGATTCAGCAACGGGTTCAGCTTGCCCTTGCGGTAGATCAGCGAAGCGAAGACGAAGGCGGCCAGCGTCAGCGTCAGATGCAGCAGCGGGCTGGCGCTGAGGTAAACCCAGATATCGCGAAATTCCTGCATCCTGATTACTCCTCGCTCTCACCGGCGGCCGACAGGCGACGGTTCAGCATCCGCATGACGAGCGCGGTAACGGCAATCGTCAGCACGGTGCTGACGACGAGTGCGATCGACAGCGGCCACGCATCTCCGCCGAGCAGTTCGAAATGCACCATGACACCGACGCCGGCCGGCACGAACATCAGCGACAGGTGATTGAGCAGCGTGGCCGCGACCTTGCCGAGGTTGTCGGGTATTTCACCCCTGACGAGCAGCAACGCGAACAACAGCAGCATGCCCGCGACCGGTCCCGGGAACGGCACGGCCGCGGCACTCACGGCGAGTTCGCCGACCAGTTGGCAGGCCAGTATCAGTGTCAGGTATTCGAGCATGTCGATCTCCTCGGAATCGCCGTTGGGGTCACGCCCAGTCTATGCACATCGAAAGTCTTTTTACGCCCCGGCCTTTTTCCCGCAGGCGTCCGCGAGGTAGCGGTTGAACTGCCACAGGTTGCGTTCGATCGGGTGATAGGTGCCCGGCGGCAATAGCGGCGACGCGCTGCCGCGGTGCAAGGCCTCGACCAGCGCCTTGTCCTCTTCGTTGGCGGTGTTCATGTACTGCCTGAATTCCGCCACCCACGCGGCGCGCTGTTCGTCCGGCACGTCGGCGAGCACTTCCGGCGGGACCGCGACGCCCCAGGTCGCGCGCATCGCGTCGCTGCCGTCGGGCTGCACCGAGATGTACCACAGGTAATCCGGCATCAGCGTGACCAGGTGATTCGGAAACACGCAGAAGTCGATCATCATGCGCCGCCATTCGCCGACGAGCCGGTCGTTGTCCGGGTGCGCCGCGCCGCGGCCGCGCTCCGCCGGTTGCGGCGCGCGGTGGTAGCAATAGTGCGGGCTGTCCTCGCCGCAGACGTAATCGGCGAGCGGCTTGTCGTGCTGTGCGAAGGTCTTGCGGTGCGCGATCGGCACGTGGTAGCTCTCGATGAAGTTCTCGATCAGGTTCTTCCAGTTCGCGTCCCAGCGAAAAGTCTCCTGCATTACGGTGCGGTAACAGGCCATGCCGTAGCGGCCGACGACCCCGGCGCGCAGCGGCTCGAGCGACGCGGCAAGGTCCTTGCGCGGTTGCTCGCTCAGGCTCACGTAAACAAAGCCTTCCCAGGTCGCTACCGGCAAGCCGCGAAGGCGATGATCCGAACGATCGAAACCATCCTTCATTTCCATGTACGGCGCGCGCAGGAGCTCGCCGGCGGTATCGTAGGTCCACGCGTGGTACGGGCAGGTGATCCGTTTGACCGAGCCCTTTGCGGCGCTCAGCAGGCATGCGCGGCGATGCGCGCAGGCGTTGACGAAGGCGCGCGGCGAGCCGTCGTCGTGGCGTACGACGAACAGCGGCGCGCCGGCGATTTCGAAGGTCAGGTAATCGCCCGGCGCCGCCAGCTCGTCGTCGCGCCCGACGCAGATCCATTCGCGTTCGAACACTGCTTGCCGTTCGAGATCGAGAAACGCCGGCGAATGGTTGACCGCCGGCGGAATCGGCCGCGCGTGTTCGAAATCCGCGGCCGCGGCTGCCTGCAGATCTTCGAGGATGCGCGCCAGGTCGATGTTGCTCTGCGGGTTGCGGGACATGGTGGCGAAAGTATCACCGAATCACGGGCGGCTCCAGCTAACCCGTTAGCAGCGGCACGTCTTCGCGCACGGCGAGAAAGGCCCAGATCTTGCGCGTCAGCGCGTTCGAGTGCCGGCGCAGGCGGTGCAGGCGAATGACCAGCTCGATCGACCAGTGTGATCCGCCGGCGAGGGTCAACAGTCCTGCATCGAGGTCCGGTTGCACCACCGAACGCGGCAGCCACGCGATGCCGCTGCCGTCCTTGGCGCGAATGCGCAGCGCGCCGACCATCGAGTTTTCGTAGATGACGCTCAGCCGCGGCTCGATGCGGCGCTCCTGCAGCAACGGCTCGATGTGGCGGTTGATCGGCGCGTCGGAACCGAAGCGCAGGTAGGGCAACGCGCCGGCCGCCGCGTCGTCGAGGTCGAACAGCGGCCGGCCGTCGGCGGTGACGCGGCAAACCGGGATCAGCTGGTCGCGGCCGATGGTAAGCGATTGCAACGAATCCAGCGCCGGCACGCCGCGGGAATAGCGGCTGCGGTAGGAAATGACGAAATCCGCGACGCCGTTTTCGAGGTCGTCGATGCAGTTCGGCAGGTTGTCGGCGCGCAGGCGGGAGAGGATCGAGCCGTAGGCGCTCTCGAAGGCTTGCAGCCAGGACGGGAAGAAGCGCCACGCGATCGAATGCTGGGCGGCGAAGGTCACGATGTAGCGGTCGGGTTGCGCCATCGCCTCGCGAATGTGATCGCGTTCGCTCTCGATGCGGGTAATCGCCTGCAGCCCCGCCTCGAGCATTTGCTCGCCGTATGCCGTCAGCTTGACCGGGTGGCGCGAACGGTCGACCAGCGCGGTGCCGACCCAGGCCTCGAGCGCCTTGATGCGCCGGCTGAGCGCGGGCTGGCTGACGTTGCCGAGGATCGCGGCCTGCGAGAAATTACCGGTGCGCGCGAGATTGGCGAGATCGTTGAACCAGCGAATATCCATCGTGAATTTTATTATGCGTTTTTTGCATGATGTTAGGAAATAATAAAATTGTACCCCGGTCGCCGAAAGGCGCAAAATCGTCGGCCTTAGAGGAGGGGGGCGACGAAGTTGCAACCGATGGACGCGCACAGCCGACAAACCAAAAAAATCGATCTCGACCGGTTCCCGCGGGTGGCCCTGTGCCATCAGCCGACGCCGATCGAGTCGCTGCCACGGCTGAGCGAGTATCTCGGCGGGCCCAACGTGTTCGTCAAACGCGACGATTGCACGGGGCTCGCCACCGGCGGCAACAAGACACGCAAGCTCGAGTTCCTGGTCGGCGAGGCGCTGCAACAGAACGCGGACACGCTGGTAACCCAGGGGGCGGTGCAGTCGAACCACGTGCGCCAGACCGCGGCCGCAGCCTGCCGCGTCGGGCTCGCGTGCTATGCGCTGCTCGAGCGGCGCGTCGAGGGCGCCGGCCCGAGCTACGAGCGTACCGGCAACGTCTTCATCGATCGCCTGTTCGGCGCGACGCTCGAGTTTCGCCCGGGGGGGCTGGACATGAACGCCGAGGCGATGGCCGCGGCCGAGCGCCTGCGGGATGAGGGCCGCCGGCCTTATTTCATTCCGGGGGGTGGCTCGAACGAAGTCGGCGCGCTCGGCTACGTGTCCTGCGCGCAGGAGATCATCGACCAGGTGGCGGCAATGGACACGGGTTTCGACTGGATCGTCATGGCGACCGGCAGCACCGGCACGCAGGCGGGACTGGTCGCCGGACTGCATGCGCTCGGCGCGTCGCTGCCGGTCATGGGCGTCAGTGTGCGCCAGCCGCGCGAAAAACAGATCAAGGCCGTGCACGACCTGGCCGCGCGCACGCTGGCGACGATCGACGGCGGCAGTTTGCCGACGAGTTCGGTCATCGTCGACGACGGCTACGTCGGACCGGGCTACGGCGTGCCGGCGGAATCGACGCTCGAGGCGCTCGACCTCGCCGCCAAACTCGAGGGCTTGCTGCTCGACCCGGTCTATTCGGGCAAGGGATTCGCCGGGCTGATCGGCCTGGCGCGGGCCAACTTTTTCAAACCGACCGACAACGTGCTGTTTTTGCATACCGGCGGCTCGGCCGCGCTGTTCGCCTACGAAACCACCTTATTGCCGCAGACAGCGGCGGCGGAAGAGGCGACCGCCTGATGCTGGCCGACGACGAGGCCGTCAGTTAACTGTCACACCATACCAAATCGAAAACCGAGGAGATCGACATGAAAAAATCACTCATCACCCTGACGCTGGCGGCGGGCATCGGGCTCGCTTCGGCGCCCGCGCTGGCCGCGGAAAAAGTCAGTATCGGCGTGCCGTCGTGGACCGGCGCGCAGGCCATCGCGCACCTGCTCGCGGCGGTCGTCGAAGAGCGCATCGGTGGCGAGGCCGATCTGGTGCCCGGCAACAACGCCACCATCTTCCAGGCGATGGACCAGGGCAAGGGCGACATCGATGTGCACCCCGACGTGTGGCTGCCGAACCAGGAAAGCTTCACCAAGAAGTATGTCGACGAGAAAGGCACGGTGGTCCTGAGCAAGAATCCCTACGAGGGTAACCAGGGTTACTGTGTCCCCGAAAAATTCGGCAAGGAAAACAACATCACCGACATCGCCGATCTCGGCCGCCCCGACGTCGCGATGAAGATGGACAGCGACGGCGACGGCAAGGGCGAGATGTGGATCGGCGCGCCGGGCTGGGCCTCGGCCAACGTCAACGAGGTCAAGGTGCGCGACTACAACCTGCTCGAGTTCATCGAGCCGGTGCGTGCCGAGGAAAGCGTCAAGACCGCGCGCATCAAGGACGCGATCGCGAAGAACGAGGGTTACGCGTTCTACTGCTACAAGCCGCACGCGGTCTGGTACATGTTCCCGGTCTACATGCTGTCCGAACCGAAATACGATCCGGCCAAGTACAAGATGAAACAGCCGTCGGATTCGCCCGACTGGTACAAGGAATCCTACGTCGCGAGCAAGGACGCGCTCAAGGACGTGCAGATCGCGTGGTCGAAATCGCTCGAGCAGCGTTCGCCGGCAATCGCCGAGTTCTTCCAGCGTTTCTCG
>JAHEKJ010000053.1 GCA_024638385.1 Gammaproteobacteria bacterium
CTCCCAGCTCCCTAACCTATTTGTTATAAAAAGTGCCTAAATCCATGCACCTATGATGGCAGTTAGAGAATTTACTTTAAAGAAAGCACTTTCACAAGTAGATGTAAATATAGATTATAGAAAAGAATTTAGCAAAGTGTCTGTAACATTCACGTAATTCGTCGCCAGTCCGTATCTGATCGGGTCCGCGAGCATCCAGAATTGCAGGCTTGTGGGTTGGGTCGGTGCTTGTTCAAGGTGGCTTATAGCACAGCCGGAGGCATGTTGACAGTCGGACAGCGCGCTGACCGTTCGGCTCTCGATTTGCGCCCCGTCGAGTGCCGCGAGCCGGGCAATGCACGCGTCCGGCGAGACCGCGTCGGCAAACTGCAGTTGCACCGCCGCAGCGAGGCCGTGAAACACCGGCACGCTGATATTCTGCACGACAACGGCATCGTCGGCGAGGCCGGTGAGCCGGGCCAGGTCGGCGCCGACTCGGGGGTCGCTCGCCTCGGCGAGCAGGTCGAAGGCGATGCGCGCAGGAAACACGGAGGCGCGCGCCGCGCGCGCATTAAGCAGGTCGATGGTCTGCGCCGCCAGTTCGTCGACGCCGGCCTTGCCGCGAAACTCGGCGCTGTGCAGCAGGACGACCGATATCCGCCGCAGCGGTGCGAGGCTATCGAGCGCGAGCAGGGCCGGCAGCAGGCAGGCGACGGCCGGGCCGGCGAGGCGCAATCGATTGCTGCCAAAGGCCGGCAATGCAGGGTCGTCGCCGGCGGCGACGTGAAACAGCTCGGCATCGTCGTCGAGCAGGTGGCCGACGACCAGGCAACCGGCGGCCTCGGCCCGCCGCGCGAGTTCGGCATCGGCTTCGGGCAGCAGCAACAACGCGCAACCGTCGAAATCGAACTCCGACCGCGACTGTATTTTCAGCCGGGCCTTGCCGTAGCGGAGGCGCTCGCCCGCGCGCATCTCGTCGTCGAGCAAGGCCAGCGAATCCGATTCGATGCCGATCGCGGGGAGTCGCTCGAGTATGGCCTCGGCGACGGCCGTGCCGGCGCCGGCCAACGCGATTCGCAGGTCCATCAAGCCTCGAGCAGAATATTCAGCATGCGCCTGAGCGGTTCGGCCGCGCCCCATAGCAACTGATCGCCGACGGTGAACGCGGCGAGGTACTCGGCGCCGATATTGAGCTTGCGCAGGCGGCCGACCGGAATGTCGAGTGAACCGGTTACCGCGGCCGGCGACAGTGCCGCCATGGTCGCTTCGCGCTCGTTCGGAATGACCCGGACCCAGTCGTTTCCGTGGGCCAGGATATCGCTGACCTCGTCCAGCGGCACGTCACGACGCAACTTGATCGTGAGCGCCTGCGAATGACAGCGCATCGCGCCCACGCGCACGCAGATGCCGTCGACCGGAATCGCCGCATCGGCGCGACCGAGAATCTTGTTGGCTTCGGCCTGGGCCTTCCACTCCTCGCGGCTTTGGCCGCCTTCGAGCTGGGCGTCGATCCACGGGATCAGGCTGCCGGCGAGCGGCACGCCGAACTCGGCGCGCGGAAAATCGTCGGCGCGTAATTGCGCGGTCACGCGGCGGTCGATTTCGAGAATCGCCGATGCCGGGTCGTCGAGCAGCTCGGCGACGCAGGCATGCAGGCTACCCATGCCGGCGAGCAGTTCGCGCATGTGGCGCGCGCCGCCGCCCGAAGCCGCCTGGTAGGTCATGACGCTGGCCCATTCGACGAGGTCGTGTCTGAGCAGGCCCGCCATCCCCATCATCATCAGGCTGACGGTACAGTTGCCGCCGATGAAGTCCTTGCAGCCTTCGGCGAGCGCGCGATCGATGACGTCGCGATTGACGGGGTCGAGCACGATCACCGTGTGTCCGGCCATGCGCAGCGCCGACGCGGCGTCTATCCAGTAGCCCTGCCAGCCACCGCCGCGCAGATCGGCGTAAACCTGTTTGGTGTAATCGCCGCCCTGGCAGCTGACGATGACGTCCATCGCGGCGAGTTCGGCGAAATCGCCCGCATCCTTTAGCGGCGGCAGCTCGCACCCGATGGCGGGCGCCGGCTGCCCGGCCTGCGAGGTGGTAAAAAACACCGGCTCCTCGATGCGCGCAAAATCCTGCTCGTCGAGCATGCGCTGCAACAGTACCGAGCCCACCATGCCTCGCCAGCCGACGAATCCAACTCGTTTCATTTTTCGATCTCCTGGCATCGTTCTTCAGGCGAGCTCACGCAATGCCGCAACCACGGCGTCGCCCATTTCGGCGGTGCTGACGCTGTGACCGCCATCGGCGATGTCGAGCGTGCGAAAACCCTGGTTGAGCACGTTACCGACCGCGGTCTCGATGCGCCCGGCGAGCCGCGCCTGCTTCAGGCTGTAGCGCAGCAGCATCGCCAGCGACAGGATCGTCGCCAGCGGGTTGGCCAGGCCCTTGCCGGCGATGTCGGGTGCCGAGCCGTGCACCGGTTCGTAGAGGCCCTTGCCACCGGCATCGAGCGAGGCCGACGGCAACATGCCGATCGAACCGGTCAGCATCGCCGCGGTATCCGACAGGATGTCGCCGAACAGGTTCGACGTGACGATGACGTCGAACTGTTTCGGCGCGCGCACCAGCTGCATCGACGCGTTGTCGACGTAGAGATGCGACAACTCGACGTCGGGATAGTCCGCGGCGACGCGCGTGACGACCTCCCGCCAGAGTTCCGAAACTTCGAGCACGTTGGCCTTGTCGACCGAGCACAGTTTGCGGTTGCGCAGCATCGCGATGTCGAAGGCCGAACGCGCGATGCGTTCGATTTCGTGCTCGGCGTAAACCATCGTATTGAAGGCCTGGCGCTCGCCGCCTTCGAGTTCGCGAATGCCGCGCGGCTGGCCGAAATAGATGCCGCCGACGAGTTCGCGCACGATCATGATGTCGAGTCCGGCGACGAGTTCGTTCTTGAGGCTCGACGCCTCGGCCAGCTGCGGGTAGAGAATCGCCGGGCGCAGGTTCGAAAACAGGCCGAGTTCGGCGCGCAACCTGAGCAGGCCCCGCTCCGGGCGCAGGTCGCGCTCGAGCCGGTCGTAAGTCGGGCCGCCGATCGCGCCGAACAGAATCGCATCGGCGGCGCGACACAAATCGAGCGTCGCCTGCGGCAGCGGGTCGCCGTGCTGGTCATAACCGGCGCCGCCGATCGCGGCCGCGTCGAGCTCGACCTCGAGGCCGAAGTCGGCGCGCAGGCAGTCGAGCAGCTTGAGCGCCTCGGCGACGATCTCGGGGCCGATGCCGTCGCCGGCGAGGACCGCGATGCGAGCGCTCACGCGGTGCCTCGCCTGAGCCACGGCAGGCGCTCGTAGTATTGCGCCTCGAAGGCGCGAATCTCGTCGGCATGCTGCATCGTCAGCCCAATATCGTCGAACCCGTTCAGCAGGCAGTACTTGCGAAACTCGTCGATCTCGAAGGCCATTTCGTCGCCGCTCGGGGTGCGCACGCGTTGCGCCTCGAGGTCGATCTCGAGCCGGTAGCCCTCGTGTCGCGCGAGTTCGGCGAACAGCTGCTCGACCTGCGCGCCGTCGAGCGCGATCGGCAACAGGCCGTTCTTGAACGAATTGTTGTAAAAAATATCGGCGAAGCTCGGCGCGATGACCGCGCGAATGCCGAAATCCATCAGCGCCCAGACCGCGTGCTCGCGCGACGAGCCGCAGGCGAAATTCTCGCGCGCGAGCAGAATCCGGGCCTCGTCGTAGGGCGGCCGGTTGAGCACGAAATCGGGATTTGGCCGGCGCCCGGAATGATCCTGGCCCGGTTCGCCCGGATCGAGATAACGCCAGTCGTCGAACAGGTTGACGCCGAATCCCGAGCGCTGGATCGACTTGAGATACTGTTTCGGGATGATCGCGTCGGTGTCGATATTGGCGCGATCGATGCCGGCGACGATGCCTTCGAAGCGGCTAAACTTTTGCATGACTATTCTCCGATCGCGCGCACGTCGACGAAATGGCCGTTGACCGCGGCCGCCGCCGCCATCGCCGGCGACACCAGGTGGGTGCGCCCGCCCTGCCCCTGGCGGCCCTCGAAGTTTCGGTTCGACGTCGACGCGCAGCGCTCGCCGGGCGCCAGCCGGTCGGCGTTCATGCCGAGACACATCGAGCAGCCGGGTTCGCGCCACTCGAAGCCGGCGTCGACGAAGATCCGGTCGAGGCCCTCGGCTTCGGCCTGCTGCTTGATCAGGCCCGAGCCCGGCACGACCAGCGCGAGCTTGATGTTGTCGGCGACGCGCCGGCCCCTGACCACCTCGGCCGCGGCGCGCAGGTCCTCGATTCGCGAATTGGTGCAGGAACCGATGAAGACCTTGTCGGGACGAATTTCCGTTATCGGCGTATCCGGTTCGAGTCCCATGTAGTCGAGCGCCTTCTGCATGCCGCCGGCCCTGACCGGATCGGCTTCGCGCGCCGGGTCGGGCACCCGGCCTGCTACGCTGGTAACCATTTCCGGCGACGTGCCCCAGGTCACCTGCGGCGCGATGTCGCGCGCATCGATGACGACCTCGCGATCGAATACCGCGTCGGCGTCGGAATACAGATCGCGCCAGAATTCGACCGCGCGCTGCCAGTCGCCGCCCTGCGGCGCGAACGGCCGGCCGGCGATGTAATCGAGGGTCGTCTGGTCGCAGGCGATCAGGCCGGCGCGCGCGCCGGCCTCGATCGTCATGTTGCAAACCGTCATCCGGCCTTCCATCGACAGGCCGGCGATCGCGTCGCCGGCAAACTCGATCGTGTGGCCGGTGCCGCCGGCGGTACCGATCTCGCCGATGATGTGCAAGACGATATCCTTGGCGGTGACGCCGGGGCCGACGCTGCCGTCGACCCGCACGCGCATGTTTTTCGCCTTTTTCTGGATCAGGCACTGGGTCGCCATCACGTGCTCGACTTCCGAGGTACCGATACCGAAGGCCAGCGCGGCGAAGGCGCCGTGCGTCGAGGTGTGCGAATCGCCGCAGACCACGGTCATGCCCGGCAGCGTCGCGCCCTGCTCGGGCCCGATCACGTGAACTATGCCCTGGCGCGCGTCACCCATCTTGAACTCGGTCAGCGCGTAGCGGTCGCAGTTGGCGTTCAGCGTATCGACCTGCAGGCGCGCGACCGGGTCCTCGATGCCGTTGTCGAGCCCGGTGGTCGGCACGTTGTGGTCCGGTACCGCGAGTATCGACTGCTTGCGCCACAGGCCGCGGCCGGCGAGCTCAAGGCCTTCGAAGGCCTGCGGCGACGTCACCTCGTGGACGAGATGTCGATCGATGTACAGCAGCGCGGTGCCGTCGTCGTCGCGACGCACCTGATGCAAGTCCCAGATCTTGTCGTAAAGCGTTTTGGCGGCCATGGCTGATACCCGATACAAACTTGCGCGATTTTACGCCCTTGCTTAAAATAACACTAATTCATTATTTTCATTAAATTAATAACTAAAAGGAATACTTTGCAGCTCGCGCAGATCCATGCCTTTCTCGCCGTCGCCGATTCCGAATCCTTTTCGCTCGCGGCCGAGCGCCTGCACCTGACCCAGCCGGCGGTCAGCAAGCGCATTCGCCAGCTCGAACTGGAGCTGCGCACCGAGCTGTTCGACCGCATCGGCAAGCGCAGCCTGCTGACGCCCAACGGGCGGACCTTCAAACCGCACGCCGAGCGCATCCTGCACGAGCTCGCGGCCTTCCGCACCGACCTCAGCCGCCAGCTCGACACGCCGTCCGGCAGCCTGCGCTTCGCGACCAGCCACCACATCGGCCTGCACCGCCTGCCGCAGGTGTTGCGCGAGTTCAAGATACGCTTCCCGCTGGTCGAACTCGACCTGAATTTCATGGATTCAGAAGACGCCTGCGCCGCGGTACTCGCCAACGAGCTGGAGCTCGCCGTCGTCACCCTGCCCGAACTGGCCGACGAGCGGCTCGCCTGCGAGCCCGTCTGGATCGACCGGCTGGTCGTGGTCCTCGCGACCGACCATCCGCTGGCAGACGCCGGCGCACTCGACGCCGCGGCGCTGCTCGAACAGCCGGCGATTCTGCCGTCACGCGGCACCTTTACCCGGCGCATCATCAACCAGACTTTCGCCGGCGCCGAAGACCGGCTGCGCATCGCGCTCGAAACCAACTACCTCGAGACCATCAAGGTCATGGTCGCGGCCAATCTCGGCTGGAGCATATTGCCGCTGAGCATGGTCGACGCGACGCTGCGCGGCATACCGCTTCGCGGACTCGAGGTCCGCCGACCGCTCGGCATCGTGACGCACCGCGAGCGCACCCTGTCGCTGTCGACGAGCGCGATGATCGGGCTGCTGCGCGAGCGCGCCGAAGCATCACGCGAGGCGCAGGTCAAGCCCAACTAGTTCTGCTGCAATCGCCAAAATTTGATGCTATATTCATGCCAATCCAAAGCCAGGAGAAATCCATGCGTTCGATACTGAATTCCGTGGCAGTTTGTCTGTTGCTAGTCGCGAGCTTTCCGGCCACCAGCGCCGTCGGCGAAGTCGCCCGTGCGATGTTCACCGTCGGAGTCGAAGACCGCGAGCCGGTCCTGCAGGTAGACAGCATCAGCAGCAATTCCTACCAGCAAATTTCATTCTTCACCGAATTGAAGGATCTCGAGGGCCACAACATCACCCACCAGTGGGTTTATGGCGGCAAGGTCATGTTCGAGAAGACCTTCGAGATTCGCGGACCGCGCTGGCGCGTCTGGACCAGCAAGACGCTGCTGCCGGCGTGGACCGGCCTGTGGTCGGTCAACGTGCTCGATCAGGACCGCAGGGTGTTGGCAACCGAGTCGTTCGACTACCAGTAATTCCGCGATCGTCGCGAAAACCCCGCCGAGGCGGGGTTTTTTTTGCCTGCTCAGGCCGCGGCGAACTGTTGCACCAGCAGGCGAATCAGCAGCGCCGTTCCGACCAGTATCAGCATTCCGGCTACCACGCGACGAAGCTGCCCGCCGGGCACGCGGTGAATCACGAGCGCGCCGAGCAACACGCCGACACCCATGATCGCGGCCAGACCCAGCGCGAGCCCGGCTTCGAGGTTGCCGGACAGCCAGTTACCGAGGGTGGCGAAGGCCGCGATCGGAACCTGGATGGCCATCCCGAGGCCGACCGCGAGCAGAACCGGAAGACCGAGAAATATCGCGATCGGCACCATGATCAACGGCCCGCCGGTACCGGTCAGCGCCGAACCGAAACCGGTGACGAAACCGAGCGCGACGAGCGCGCCCGGTCCCGGCAGCCGCGTCGCCGCGGGAGCCGTCTTGCGAAAGGTTTTCAACAGCGCGTCGACCCCGGCGAAGATCATCAACAGCGCGACCAACGCCATGATCAGCCCGGCCGGGACCCACGACAGCGCGAGCGCGCCGGCAAACGCGGCCGGTACCGCACCGGCGCACAGCCACGCGGCGAGGTCGGTCCTGATCGAACCGTGGCGCGCGTAGACGATCGAACCGACGATGCCGGCGGCGACGAAGCTCAGCATGCAAACCGGCACCGCGGTGTGCACGTCGATGCCGCCGAGGTAAACCAGCGCCGGCAGCAGCAATACGCCGCCGATACCGATTGCGCCGATCAGCAAACCAACGATGAAAGTGATGACTGCGAGAATGATCGACAAGTGATTAACCCCGGCGGCGCGGCCGTATCGTCGCGTTCATTGGTGGCTGCATGGGCCGCGCTCGACGACAATGTACCACAGCCGCGACTTCTGCTACCGTTGGGCCATGCCGGCTCGCTGGACCCACCGCCTGTGCAATAGCCCGATCGCGCGGCCGAACCGCTCGCATCGCCATTTTCGCCGTCCATGAGAAGCGCCCGCGTCGTTCACGTCGTTTCGTGCCACGCCGAGGGCGAGGTCGGCAACGTCATCGTCGGCGGCGTCGCGCCGCCGCCCGGCGCAACCCTGTGGGACAAGGCGCGCTGGATCGACCGCGACGGCGAGCTGCGCGGCTTCGTCCTGAACGAACCGCGCGGCGGCGTGTTCAAGCACGTCAACCTGTTACTGCCGGCGGTCGACCCCCGCGCCGCCTTCGGGTTTATCATCATGGAACCCGAGCACACGCCGCCGATGTCGGGCTCCAACTCGATGTGCATCGCCACCGTGCTGCTCGACAGCGGCATGATCGAGATGCGCGAACCGGTGACCGAGTTCAGGCTCGAGGCTCCCGGCGGGCTGATCCTGGTCCGCGCCCACTGTGCCGACGGCAAGGCGCAGAGTATCGAAATCGAAAACGTCGCGTCCTTTGCCGACCGGCTCGACGCGACGCTCGAGGTCGAGGGCCTCGGCAGCCTGACGGTCGATACCGCCTACGGCGGCGACAGCTTCGTGATTGTCGACGCCGCCGCGCTTGGTTTCGGGATCACGCCCGACGAGGCCGCCGAGCTCGCCGCGACCGGCGCGCGCATCACCGCCGCGGCCAACGAGCAGCTCGGCTTCACGCATCCCGAAAACCCGGACTGGGCGCACATCTCGTTTTGCCAGTTCGCGTGCCCGCTCCTCGACGAAGACGGCATCCCGGTCAGCCGCAACGCGGTCGTGATCGATCCGGGCAAGCTCGACCGCTCGCCGACCGGCACCGGCTGTTCGGCGCGCATGGCGGTGCTGCATGCGCGTGGCGAACTGCGCGTCGGCGATCGCATGGTCGGCCGCTCGATCATCGATTCGCGCTTCGATTGCCGCGTCGTCGCGGAGACCCGGATCGGCGAGCGGCCGGCCATCGTGCCGGCAATTCGCGGCCGCGCCTGGATCACCGGCACGCATCAACTGATGCTCGATCCGGACGATCCCTGGCCATCCGGCTATCGCGTCGGCGATACCTGGCCGCTCAGGCGATAATTCCGTCGCCGCGCAGCGAGTCGAGCGTCGCGTCATCCATGCCGAGCAGTTCGGCAAGCACCTCGTCGGTATGCGCGCCGAGCAGCGGCGGCGCGCGCTCGTACTCGACCGGCGTCGCCGACAGCCGCACCGGGCAGGCGACCCCCGCGACCTTGCCCGCGCTCGGATGTGCGAGCTCGAGTTCGAGACCGCGATGCCGGACCTGCGGATCGGCGAAGACTTCGTCGATATTGTTGATCGGACCGCAGGGAATGCCGCGCGCATGCAGCCCGTCGAGCCAGTCGGCGCTGCTGCGCCCGCGCATCGCCTCGACGATCCAGGTCAACAGCGTCTCGCGATGCTGCACGCGGCCGCTGTTCTTCGCGAAGCGCGGATCGTCGGCCATCTCCGACCGGCCGGCGAACTCGCAGAATCGTCGGAACTGCGCGTCGTTGCCGACCGCGAGGATGATGTAGCCGTCGCGCGTCCGAAAAGCCTGATAGGGCACGATGTTCGGATGAGCGTTGCCGTAGCGCCGCGGGTTGCTGCGCGTCGCCAGGTAATTCATCGCCTGGCTCGCGAGCGTCGCGACCTGCACGTCGAGCAGCGCCATGTCGATGTATTGCCCCGCGCCGCCGCGCTCGCGGTGCAGCAACGCCGCCTGGATCGCGTTGGCCGCATAGAGCCCGGTCAGGATGTCGGCCAGCGCGACCCCCGACTTCATCGGCTCGCCGTCGATCTCGCCGGTCACGCTCATGATCCCGCCCATCGCCTGGATCATGAAATCGTAGCCGGCGCGGGCGGCGTAGGGCCCGTCCTGGCCGAAGCCGGTGATCGAGCAGTAAACCAGCGCCGGATTGAGTGGCTCGAGGCTCGCGTAATCGAGGCCGTAGCGCTTCAGTCCGCCGACCTTGAAATTCTCGATCAGCACGTCGCTCGCGCGCACGAGGTCGCGTATCAATTGCTGCCCCTCGGCGCGCGCGATATCGATCGCGACCGAGCGCTTGCCGCGATTGGCGGCGTGAAAATATGCCGCTTCGGTAGTCGGCTCGCCCTGCTCGTCGGGCATGAACGGCGGCCCCCAGCCGCGGGTATCGTCGCCGCTGCCGGGGCGCTCGACCTTGACCACGTCGGCGCCGAGATCGGCCAGCAACTGGCTCGCCCAGGGCCCTGCCAGGATCCGGCTCAGATCGAGGACGCGGTAACCGGCGAGCGGGCCTGGCATCGACTCGGGTTTCCGTCGGCCGGGCTAGTTGAAGGCCTGGATGCCGGTCTGCGCGCGGCCGAGGATCAGCGCGTGGATATCGTGCGTGCCTTCGTAGGTATTGACCGCCTCGAGGTTCATGACGTGGCGAATGACGTGGAACTCGTCGGCGACGCCGTTGCCGCCGTGCAGGTCGCGCGCGACGCGCGCGATGTCGAGCGCCTTGCCGCAATTGTTGCGCTTCATCAGCGACACCAGCTCGACCGGGCAGTTGCCGGCATCCATCAGCTGGCCCATGCGCAGGCAGCCCTGCAGGCCGAGCGTGATCTCGGTCTGCATGTCGGCGAGTTTCTTCTGCACCAGCTGCGTCGCCGCCAGCGGCCGGCCGAACTGGCTGCGGTCGAGCGTGTACTGGCGCGCCGCATGCCAGCAGAACTCGGCCGCGCCCATCGTGCCCCAGGCGATACCGTAGCGGGCGCGGTTGAGGCAGCCGAACGGGCCCTTCAGGCCCTCGACATCGGGCAGCAGGTTTTCGTCAGGCACGAACACGTCCTGCATCGCGATCTCGCCGGTCACCGACGCTCGCAGCGAAAACTTGCCCTCGATCTTCGGCGTCGACAGGCCGTCCATGCCGCGTTCGAGGATGAAGCCGCGGATCACGCCGTCGAGCTTGGCCCAGACCACCATGACATCGGCGATCGGCGAGTTCGTGATCCACATCTTCGAGCCTTTCAACCGATAGCCGCCGTCGACCCGGCTGGCGGTCGTCTTCATGCTGCCCGGGTCGGAGCCGGCATCGGGTTCGGTCAGGCCGAAACAGCCGACGAGTTCGCCGCTCGCGAGCCGCGGCAGGTATTTCTGCCGCTGATCCTCGCTACCGTAGGCGAAGATCGGGTGCATGACCAGCGACGACTGCACGCTCATCGCCGAACGGTAGCCAGAATCGACGCGCTCGACCTCGCGCGCGACCAGGCCGTAGGCCGTATAGCTCGCGCCGGCGCAGCCGTATTCTTCCGGAATCGTCGCGCCGAGCAGGCCGAGCTCACCGAACTCGTGCATGATCTCGCGATCGAATTTTTCCTCGCGGTTGGCCACGAGCACGCGCGGCATCAGCCGCGCCTGGCAATACTCGCGCGTGGCGTCGCGAATCATGCGCTCGTCGTCGCCGAGCTGCTGCTCGAAGAACATCGGATCCTGCCAGTCGAACGGGGTGCGTTTGGATTGGGTCATGCTGGTACTCGTCGAAAATTGTGATCACATTCTATCGAGACCGCGGCCGATTTCCAGTGCCGGCCGTCGATTCAGTCTTCCGATTTCGCGCGCGGCCCGCGCCGGTCGAGAAACTGCAGCGCGAGCGTGCCGTAATTGTAATAGGCCGCGCGCACGCCCGACCACTTCTCGCGATACAGGGCTTCGACCGGAAACGGGAAGTCGTCGCGATTGCCGCTGGCGATGGTCGCGGCGAGATGCTTGCCCATGACGGTGCCGGTACCGATGCCGCGCCCGTTGTAGCCCGCCGGCGCGAAGACGCCCGGCGCCAGCAACTGCACGCGCAGGACCCGGCTCGCGGTCACGCCGACCTGGCCGCTCCAGTGATAATCCCAGTCGAGATTGCGGGTCTGCGGATACAGGCGATTGCGCATTCGCGTCATCCAGTCCAGGCGGATCGCGCGCTGCATGCCCTGCAGATGGCCGGCGCTGCTCATGACCAGGCGCCCGCTCGCATCGAGTCGCGAAGACGTCATCAGCGGCTGCGTATCCCACAGGCCATGCCGCTCGGGAACGATCGCGGCGGCGACGTCGGCCGGCAAGGGTTCGGTGGCGCACTGAAAGATGAACACCGGCAGGGTCGACTCGCGCACGCCGGCGCTGTTGGCGTCGGCATAGGCGTTGGTCGCGAGGACGACCTGTTCGGCTTCGACCTCGCCGTTTTCGGACTGCGCGAGCCAGCGGTTGCCGCGACGCGTCAGCGATATCAGCGGCGAGCGCGCAAACAGGCGCGCGCCCGTCGCGAGCGCGGCGCCGGCCAGTCCGCGAGCATAGCTGAGCGGCTGAATGGTGCCGGCCTTGGGATCGAGGATACCGCCGAAATGGTAGAGCGACGACCCGGAGAGCGCGCGCGCCCGCGCGCCGTCGATCAGCTCAACGTCGGCGCCGAGCGCCTCGAGCTGGCGGCAGCGGTCGGCGAGATAATCCATCGCCGCGGCGCAGTGCGCGATGTTGATAGTACCCGTCCGGCGCGCATCGCAATCGAGGCGGTAGCGCTCGACGAGCTCGAACACCAGCGCCGGCGAATCGCGCAGCGCGTGATTGAAGCGTTCGCCGGCGGCATCGCCGAGCACGCGGCGGACGTGATCGGGATTTCGCCAGACGCCGGCGTTGACGAGACCGGCATTGCGGCCCGAACCGCCGTAGCCGATGCAACGGGCTTCGAGCAGGACGACGTCGATGCCGCGCTCGGCCAGATGCAGAGCGATCGACAGGCCGGTGTAGCCGCCGCCGACGACCAGCACGTCGGTCTTGAGCGCCTCTTGCAGGCGCTCGGCGACCGGGTCGGCAATCGCCGTGCCGCTCCACAGGGAGCGTTCGCCACTGTCCTGCGGCAGGTAGTCTGTCATCGGTTCGTCCGTCCGGATCGACGAGAAAATTCTGCGCGATCCGCCGAATTATTGCTAGCCAAGGTGTGCGAAATCAACCAGAATTTGAAGCCCGGCAGCGCCGTACCGAAGCCGGCATGATTATGTCCGAACAACATCTCTGCTACCTGAGCGCAGCCGAGGCGCTCGCCCGCTTCGCCGACCGCAGCCTGTCGCCAATCGAGCTGATGCGGGCGCTGATCGCGCGCAGCGAGGCGGTCGAGGGCAGGATCAACGCGTTCACCGAAACCTGGTTCGACGAGGCCCTGGACGCGGCGCGGCGAGCCGAGGCGCGTTTCGCCGCCGGCAACGCGCGGCCGCTCGAAGGCATCCCGCTGGCGGTCAAAGAGGTCGAAATCAACGGCCGCATCCACCGGGTCAGCGAGGAGTACCGGTCGGCGACCTTCCCGTTCAACATGCTGAGCCGCTGCCCCGTGCTGTCACTGCCGAGCGGCGGCGCCGCCAACGGCGTGCCGACCGGCGTGCAGTGCGTCGCCCGCAGCTTCGACGACCGGCGCGTGTTCGACGCCGCCCTCGCCTACGAACGCGTCTTCGAGCCGCCATGGCGGCTCGACCCCCGATTCCACGCAGGAGAATGACCATGCTTACCGTTTTCAGCGACCAACACGCGCTGCGCGACGCCCGCACCGAACTCTACGGCGGCGAGCTGGTGCCGCCGTTCGAGTGCCCGGTGCGCGCGCAGCACATCCTCGAGCGCGTGCGCGAGGTCGACCTCGGCGAGGTCGTTGCGCCGCGTGATTTCGGCATCGTACCGCTGACCCGGATCCACGACGCCGATTTCATCCGCTTTCTCGAAACCTGCTGGGATGAATGGGTCGCCGGCGGCTTCAGGGGCGAAGCCATCGCGACCTGCTGGCCGGCGCGCGGCATGCAGCAGCAACGCGTGCCGCGGCACATCGAGGGCAAGCTCGGCCACTACGCGCTCGCCGCCGAGACCTCGATCAGCGACGGCACCTGGGAAGCCGCGCGCGCGAGCGTCAACGTCGCGCTGACCGCGCAGGCGGCGCTCGCCGACGGCGCGCGCGAAGCCTTCGCGCTGTGCCGACCGCCCGGCCATCATGCCGCGAGCGACCTGTTCGGCGGCTACTGCTTCATCAACAACGCCGCGGTCGCGACCCAGGCGTTTCTCGACCAGGGCGCCACGCGCGTCGCCCTGCTCGACGTCGACTTCCACCACGGCAACGGCAGCCAGGCGATCTTTTACGACCGCGACGACGTCCTGTTCGTATCGCTGCACGGCGATCCGAGCGAAGCTTTCCCGCATTTCCTCGGCTACGCCGACGAGACCGGGCGGGGCAAGGGCGAGGGCTTCAATCGCAATTACCCGATGGGCCCGGGCACCGATTATTCGACCTGGGGCGCGGCGCTCGCCGATGCCTGCGGCAAGATCCGCGACTACGGTCCCGACGCGCTGGTGGTCTCGCTCGGCGTCGATACCTTCGAACGCGACCCGATTTCGTTCTTCAAGCTCAAGAGCGACGATTTCAGGCGCTACGGCGCGACTATCGCCGCGCTCGGCGTGCCGACGCTGTTCGTCATGGAGGGCGGCTACGCGGTCGAGGAAATCGGCGTCAACGCGGTCAACGTGCTCGAAGGCTACGAGGGACGCTAGGTCGAAAGGCGGTCGCGCAAGTCGATGCCCGGATCCGGCGATTCGCGCGGATGCACGCCAGCCAGCGGCGCGCCGGCGTGAGCAGCAACACGCGCGGCATCCTGTGCCTGCTCGGCGCGCTGGTATTCCTGACGATCAGCGATTCCATCATGAAATGGCTGAGCCCGACGCTGCCGCTGCACGAGGTCACGCTGTGGCGGGCGATTTTCGCGCTCACCGTCGTCGGCGTCATCGTCCGCGTCGAGGGCGGCCTGACGACGCTCAGGACCCGCCGCCCGCTACTGCATTTCACCCGCGGCACGATGCTCGTCATCGCCAACGTATTCTTTTTTCTCGGCCTCGCGGCGATGCCGATCGCCGAGGTCGTCGCGCTGTTCTTCAGCGCGCCGCTGTTCATCTGCCTGCTGTCGCGACCGGTACTCGGCGAGCGCGTCGGCGCCCCACGCTGGTGCGCGATCGGCGTCGGCCTGCTCGGGGTGCTGATCATGCTGCGCCCCGGCAGCGAAGTTTTCCGCCCGATCTCGCTGCTGCCGATCGCGGCCGCGCTGTGCTACGCGGCGATGACGATGATGACGCGCAAGCTCGGCATCGGCGAGAAAGCCGGCGCGATGACGTTCTACATCCAGCTGCCGTTCATCGCCATCAGCCTGCTGGTCGGGCTCGCCATCGGCGACGGCGGTTTCGATCGCTTCGACGATCCCGCGCTCGGCTTTCTGCTGCGCGCGTGGCGCTGGCCCGAAGCCGGCGAATGGCGGCTGCTCGCGCTTTGCGGCGTGATGGTCTCGATCGGCGGCTATCTGCTGTCGCAGGCTTATCGCCTCGGCGAAGCCTCGGTGGTCGCGCCCTTCGAATACGCGGCGATGCCGTTTGCCCTGCTCGCCGGTTTCACCCTCTGGGGCGACTGGCCCGACAGCGTCGCCTTCGCCGGCAGCGGGCTGATCATCGCCGGCGGCCTGCTGGTAATCTACTTCGAAAACCGCGCGCAACGCCTCGCCGCGCAAGTCGCGCGCATCGATTGAGCGGGCCAATCTGCAGGGCCCGGTAAATGCACCTGACTCGCGCGCGAACTTCGGTATAATCGGGCAGGTAATGAATCACGGGGTAAGCGGGGTGGATCCGGAACCGTTCAAGCGACGACTGATCGAACTCAAGGCCGAGGTCAGCAAGCGCATTCAATCGATCGACAAGCACATTCGCCACGAGGGCATGTCGGCCGACTGGAGCGAACAGGCGAGCGAGCGCGAGAACGACGAGGTGCTCGAATCGCTCGGCAACTCGTCCGAGCAGGATCTCGCAATGATCAAGTTTGCGCTCAAACGCATCGAAGACGGGACTTATTTTTACTGCGAGCAGTGCGGCGACGAAATTCCGTCCGCGCGGCTCGAGCTGTTGCCGTTCACCGCTTACTGCGTCAACTGTGCCGAAAAAATAGAAAGCTAGCTAGGGGGACCCATGCTGATCGAAGACCACGACCTGGTGCACGAATTTCCGGAGCACTACAAGACCATCCACCACCTGCGTCAAACCGACGAACAATTCGCCAAGCTCTACAGCGAATACGAAGAGATCGACCACGAGGTGCACCTGATCGAGGAAGGTATCGAGAACACCTCCGACGAATACCTCGAGAGCCGCAAGCTCCGCCGCGTCTACCTGAAGGACGAGCTTTACCGGATGATCCGCGAAGCCGACGCGGTCGCCTAGAGCGTCTTTTCCGGCGTCTCGATATAGACCGCGAGCATGCAACCGCGCTCGGTGTGCGAGCAGTGCTGGGTGCCCGCTTTCATCAATACCAGATCGCCCTCGCGGTAGACCCTGCCGTCGTTGTCGGTCAGGTCCCCGCTGATGACGAGGAATTCCTCGTTGCCGGTATGCTCGTGCGGGATCGTCGTCGCGCCGGGCTCCATCCGGTAGACGTGGAAACCGGTACCGAGCGGCCGGCTGCGATCGAGTTGCAAGGCGTAGCCGTCATTTTCCCCGCGGTCGTTGACGAAGGGCTCGAATTCGGCCTCGTATATATTGGCGACGATGCGCTCGCCGACGGCGACAGGTTTCATCGCTGACTCCTCCCGTTCAATCCTGCAACTGCGTCAATTCGCGGCGGAATGGTAACGCATCGCCGCGCGCGGGGGTATCGAGCTCGCGCGCGTAGCGGTGCCCGGCGTAGGTCGCCCAGGCGATCGGCGCCGGCGCCTCGGCGTCGCCGATCAGGCGAATCGATGCGATACCACGCGCGGCCCACTCGTCCTCGCGCGCGACAAGCGCCCGCCAGACGGCGTCATTGCCGACGCGCGACGCGACCATGACGACCGCGTCGGCCGCGTGCGACAGTTCACGGCCCGAGTAGACGCATTCGCTGCGGACCTCGCCGCCCGCGATCGCGCAGACCGCGCGATTGAGCACGATGTCGACGCCGAGCTCGAGCAGGCGGGCGTGAATACTGCGCTGCTCGAGCGTGTTGACGGTCCACGCCGATACCTGCGCCGCCGGCGTCACCAGCGTCACCGCGCAACCGTGGACCGCAAGCAACTCGGCGATGACCCCGCCCATGTAGTAGTGATCGTCGTCGTAGAGCACGACGCCGCCTGCGGGAAGCCGTCCGGCCATCAGGTCGTCGGGCGTGAACCGCGGCAGCGAACCGTCGTCCGCGATCGGCACGACGTGGTGGCGCGCGACGGCGTCGGCGCGCCAGCTCGAACCCGTCGCCAGGCATACGTGCTCGAAGCCGAAATCGAGAATGTCGTCGGCCGCAAGCTCGTTGTCGAGATAGATTTCGACGTTCGCCATCTGGCTCAACTGGTATTCGCGGTAATCGGCGACCCGCCCCCAGGCGGCCAGCCCCGGCAATTCGCGTTCGCGCGCGACGCGGCCGCCGACGCGGGTCCCGGCCTCGGCGAGGACCACGCGATAGCCACGCTCGCCGAGCGCACGCGCCGCCTCGAGGCCGGCCGGCCCCGCGCCGACGACCAGCACGCTGTCGCTTGCACCCTTTGGCGCTATGCGTTCCGGGTGCCAGCCCTTGCGCCACTCTTCCATGAAGGTCGGGTTTTGCGTGCAGCGGGAAATCGACATCGTCATGTCGCCGGAGATGCAGATGTTGCAGCCGATGCACTCGCGGATGTCTTCGATCCGGCCCTCGTCGATCTTGCGCGGCAGGAACGGATCGGCGATCGACGGCCGCGCGCAGCCGATGAAATCGAGAATCCCGGCATTGACCTGGCGGGCCATGACGTCCGGCGACGTGAAGCGGCCGACTCCGACCACGGGTTTCGGCGTCAACGCCTTGATGCCCTCGATCAGCGGCTGCTGGCCAGCCTCTTCGACGAATCGCGACGGTCCCGAGCACTCGGCCCAGGTGCCGTGGGCGAGATCCCACAGGTCGGGCAGCTCGGCGTGCATCTCGATCAGGTCGCGAATCTCGGCGTTGCTGAAACCGAGCTCGCCGATGCTTTCGACGAGCGACAGCCGCAGCGTGATCGCGCAACGGTCGCCGACCGCGTCCTTGCACTCCTCGAGCACCTCGCGTAACAGGCGCGCGCGGTTCTCGAGGCTGCCGCCGTACTCGTCGGCGCGCTGATTGGTTGCGGTCGACAGGAAATGCTGGAAAACGCCATGGCCGTGCGCGGCATAGAGGCAGATCACGTCGTAGTCCGCCCGCTTCGCCCGCAGGCACGCGTTGCGGTGCCAGCGGCGCAGGTCGCGGATGTCGCGACGCGTCATGGCGCGCGCGCTGACCGGATCCGAGGTGTAGGTGCGGATCGGCATCGCGGTCGGCGCGAGCGGGACTTCGCGCGAGTAGAGATTAGGTCCGTTGACGCCGGCGAAGGTCAGCTCGGTGCCGGCGAGCGCGCCGTGTTCGTGCGCCGCGTCGGCCATCTTCGCGAGGATCGGCAGGTCGTCGTCGTCCCACAGGCGCAACTCGATATATGGCGCAATCTCCGAGCCGTGGTGCATCTCGGTCTGCTCGGTGAAAATGACGCCCCAGCCGCCCTCGGCCTTGACCCGTCGCATCTCCGCCGCCGCCGATGGATCGCGGTATCCGCCGCCGTTGCAGTGCGGCACCTGGTAAAAGCGGTTTTTCGCCGTGACCGGTCCGATCTCGACCGGCTCGAACAAAACATCGTATCGGGGATCTCGCGCCATACCTGCCTTTCCTCCGCTCAAAGTCGGGTCATGCCCGGGATGTGCTGGCTGCTGATCTGCGCGCGACAAAACTCACTGAACTCGTCGACCACGATGGTCTTGCGGACATTGGCGAGCGTCGCGATGCCGAGCGTCAGCCCCGGGTTGACGCCCACTAGCGGGATATACTTCAGTTCGCTGCCGTCGAGCGAACGCGTGTTCAGCGGGCGCACGTTGGCGAGGCTGTAACCGTAGCCCCTGGCGACGAGGCTGCGCTGCACCTCGATGTGCCGCGTGCGCGCGTAGATCCTCGGTTTCACCTTGTGGCTCGTGAACAGTGACATGAAATAGGTATCGGAGAGCGGCAGATCGAGCAGAATGAATTTCTCGTCCGCCAGGCTTGGCAACGAAACGGACTCGTTTTGCGCGAGCGGATGTCCGGCGGCAAGCAGCACGTACGGCTTGAGTTCGGCCAGCGGGATGAAGGCGACATCGCTCTCGAGCTGCAAATCGTAGGTCAGAGCCGCGTCTATCGTCCCGGTCTTGAGCCTCGAGAGCAGCTCTGCCTGGTTGCCCTCGCTGACGTTGACTTCGACGCCGCGGTGCGACTCCATGAAACCGTGACACAGCTCCGGGGTCACGATTGGCGCGAGCGGGATGAAACAGCCGATGTTGATCGAACCGTAAACCTGGTCGGACAGCTTGCCGGCGAAGCTGCGCAACTCGTCGGCGTCACGCAGCAGCAACCTGGCCTTGTCCATGATTTGCTGGCCGGCCGTGGTCAGGCTCATGCCCTGGGCGTGGTGGCGAATGAACAGCTGCACGTCGAACACGCTTTCAAGGTGCGCGATCGCGTTCGAAATCGACGGCTGCGAGACGTGAATGTTCTCGGCCGCGTGCAGGATGCTGCCGGCCTCGCCGGCGGCGACGAAATAGGCGAGCTGTTTGAGCGTGAACTGCACCGCCGCGGCTAGTCTTCGGGGATCACGGCGATAACGTCGATCTCCATCAGCCACTCGGGCTGGCCGAGCCCGGCGACGACCAGCCCGGTCGAGATCGGGAAGACGCCCTTGAGCCACTTGCCGACTTCCCGGTAGACCGGCTCGCGATAGCGCGGGTCGGTGATGTAGGTCGTCGTCTTGACGATGTGGGACAAATCGCTGCCGGCTTCCTCGAGCAGCTGCTTGACGTTCTTCATCGCCTGCTCGGCCTGTGCGCGCGGATCGCCGAGGCCGACCAGCTTGCCGTCGAAATCGGTGCCGACCTGGCCGCGCAGATAAACCGTGTTGCCGGCGACGACGGCCTGGCACAGGTCGTTGTCGAGGGTCTGGTTGGGATAGGTATCGCGCGTGTTGAACATGCGGATGCGCTTGTGTGTCGGCATCTCAGGCGCCCTCGCGCGCGGCCGCGGCCGCGCGCCACCTGCCATCGACGCGTGCCCGAATCCTGCGGCATGACTGGCCCGTTCCGATCATCGTCGCCTCCCCGCTTGCCCGATCGCAAACCCGGCCAGTTTGGGCATCTTTCTGCCTCATGTAAATTACTATTTTTCGTCAAGTTGGCTCAACAAATCCGATTCATGGCCGCCCGCCCGCCGCCGCCGGTAACCGGTGACAACGGCGCCGGGCATGTTATCCTTCGCCGACCGGGTGTGCCGGCGGGCACCCGCGAGCCGAGGCCTTCGCCCGGCTGCGCGAACGATCTTCCGCCGCCGGAAACGCTTGCCTGGGGAGGTTTTGCATGACCCTGTCGATCGCCGCCTGGGACCAACGCACGGGCCAGCTCGGCGCCGCGATCGCGTCGTCGAGCATCAGCGTCGCCAGCCGTTGCCTGCACTGGCGCAGCGGCGTCGGCATTGCGCTGTCGCAGAATATTACCGATCCGCGTCTCGGCCCGCGCCTGCTCGCGCTGCTGGCCGACGGCGTCGAGGTCGGGGCCGCGATCGACGCGGTCGTCGCGAGCACGCCGCACATCCGTTACCGCCAGCTCGCGCTGATCGATTGCCGCGGCAACACCGGGCGCTACACCGGCGACGACGTGCTCGGCTGTTTCGCGTCGGCCGAGGGTCGGCACTGCGTCGCCGCCGGCAACCTGCTGGCCGACGACGGCGTGCCACAGGCCATGATCGACGCCTTCGATAGCGACGACGCGAGTTTCGGCAGTCGCGTGCTCGGCGCGCTCGCGGCCGGCATCGCGGCCGGCGGTGAGGCCGGCCCGGTGCATTCGGCCGGTCTGCTGCTCGGCGGCGAGCCCAGCTGGCCGCTGGCCGAGTTGCGCATCGACTGGGACGACGATCCGCTCGCCGGACTCGCGGCCGGCTGGCAAGTCTACGAGCCGCAGATCGACGACTACGTGACCCGCGCCTATGATCCCGACGCCGCGCCGTCGTACGGCGTGCCCGGAGATCCCTGAATGAATAGTATCCAGATTCTCGAACGGCTGATCGCCTTCGATACGACGAGCACGAAATCGAACCTCGAGCTGATCGACTTCGTCCGCAACCTGCTCGACGACCACGGCATCGGCTCGCGCCTCGTCGAGAGCGACGATCGCAGCCGGGCCAACCTGTACGCGACGCTCGGGCCCGACGACCGCGGCGGCGTGATGCTGTCCGGGCATACCGACGTGGTGCCGACCGCGGGTCAGGACTGGCAAAGCGATCCTTACCGGCTCGAGGCCGGCGACGATCGGCTCTACGGCCGCGGCAGTTGCGACATGAAGGGTTTCATCGCCTGCGTGCTCGCCGCCCTGCCGCGCATGGCCGAAGCACCGCTCGAAACGCCGCTGCATTTCGCCTTTTCCTACGACGAGGAAATCGGTTGCGTCGGCGCGCGCCGGCTGGCCGACGCGCTCGCCGGATTCGAAATCAGGCCGAAGCTCGGCATCATCGGCGAACCGACGAGCATGCAAATGGTCACCGGGCACAAGGGCAAACTGTCTTATCGCGTGACGTTTACCGGGCTGTCGTGCCATTCGGCCTACATCACCAGCGGCGTCAACGCGGTCGAATACGCCGCCGAACTGGTGGCATTCATCCGCGGCATGAACCGGCGCGTGCAGGAGCGCAACCAGGTCGACGCCAGCTACTCGGTGCCGCACTCGACCTTCCACGTCGGCAACATCCGCGGCGGCACCGCGCTCAACATCGTGCCGAGCGAATGCAGCTTCGAATTCGAGATCCGCAACCTGCCGCAGGACGATCTCGATGCGCTGGCGCACGAGATTCGCCACTATGCCGACGAAGTGCTGTTGCCTGACATGCAGGCGCGCCATCCCGACAGCGGCATCCGCTTCGACGAAATCTCGCATTACCCCGGCCTGCACACGCCGCGCGATTCGACCGTGATCGGCTACACGCGCGCGATCAACCCGGTCGACGAGTTCGGCGACAACGTCAGCTTCGGCACCGAGGCGGGCCTGTTCGACGACATCGGCATCAACTGCGTGGTCTGTGGCCCCGGCAGCATCGAGCAGGCGCACAGGCCCGACGAATTCGTCAGCCGCGAACAGCTCGCGCACTGCGACCGGTTGCTGGAAAACCTTGTACATCGGGCCCGCGAGCGGTCAGAATTCGCCTGATCGCAACGACGCTGGGATATCACATGAATTCAGGATCCGGCACCGGCATCATCGGCTGGCGAGAATGGGTTGCGCTGCCCGATCTCGGTCTGCCCGCGATCAAGGCCAAGGTCGACACCGGCGCGCGCACCTCGGCACTGCACGCTTACCAGATCGATCCCTACGTCGATGACGGGCGCGACATGATCTGTTTCCTGATCCACCCGATCCAGCGCAATTTCGATTTTTCGATCGAGTGTCACGCGCCGGTGCTCGACGTGCGCCATGTTACCGACTCGGGCGGACATCGCGAGGAACGCTACGTCATCGAGAGCAGGATTGCGATCGGCGACGAGAACTGGCCGATCGAGCTAACCCTGACGAACCGTGATACGATGCAGTTTCGCATGCTGCTCGGACGTACCGCGATGGCGGGCCGTTTCGTCGTCGACCCGTCGGCGTCCTACGCCAGCGGCAAGCTGCGGCCGCGCAAGCTCTACGGCCTCGGCCCGCGGCAATCGCGCTAACCAATACTCAGGAAACCAATAAGATGAAAATTGCACTTCTCTCTCGCAATCGTCGGCTATATTCGTCGCGCCGGCTGATCGAGGCCGCTCAGGAGCGCGGTCACGAGGTCGTCGTCATCGACGTGCTGCGCGCGTACATGAATATCGCCTCGCACAAGCCGTCGATCCACTACAAGGGCGAGCCGCTCGAGAGCTTCGAGGCGGTGATCCCGCGCATCGGCGCGTCGGTGACGAGCTACGGTTGCGCGGTACTGCGACAGTTCGAGATGATGGGCGTGGTGTCGCTCAACGAATCGGTCGCGATCACGCGCTCGCGCGACAAGCTGCGCTCGCTGCAATTGCTATCGCGCAAGGGGATTGGCCTGCCATTGACCGGTTACGCCAACAAGCCCGACGACATCAAGGACATGATCAAGATGGTCGGAGGCGCGCCGCTGGTGATCAAGCTGCTGCAGGGTACGCAGGGCATCGGCGTGGTGCTGGCGGAAACGCAAAAGGCGGCCGAAAGCGTGATCGAGGGCTTCATGGGCGTCAAGGCCGACATCCTGGTTCAGGAGTTCATCAAGGAGGCCGGCGGCTCCGATATTCGCTGCTTCGTCATCGACGGCAAGGTCGTCGCGGCGATGTGCCGCACCGCGGCACCGGGAGAATTCCGCTCCAACCTGCACCGCGGCGGCAAGTCGAGTTTGATCAAGATCACCCCCGAGGAGCGCTCGACCGCGGTGCGCGCGGCCAAGATCATGGGGCTCAACGTCGCCGGCGTCGACCTGCTGCGTTCGAATCACGGCCCGGTCGTCATGGAAGTCAATTCGAGCCCGGGGCTCGAAGGCATCGAGGGCGCGACCAACAAGGACATCGCCGGTATGGTCATCAGCAACCTCGAGAAACTGACTCCGGGAAAAACGGGCACCCGTGGTAAAGGCTAAGCCGCGCCCGGCGATCGAAATCGCCGGCGTCAGCGTCGCGCCCGGCACGCGGCAGTCGATCGACATTCCGCTGCCGAGCTTCTACACCCACAGCAGCGTCAACATGCCGGTGCACGTCGTTCACGGGCGCAAGCCCGGCCCGGTGCTGCTGGTCTGCGCGGCGATCCACGGCGACGAAATCAACGGCACCGAGATCGTCCGACGGCTGCTCGCGCATCGCGCGATGAACCGGCTGCGCGGCACCTTGATCGCGATCCCGGTGGTCAACGTTTACGGCTTCGTTTCCAAATCACGCTACCTGCCCGACCGGCGCGATCTGAACCGCTCGTTCCCCGGCAGCGAGTCCGGCTCGATGGCGTCGCGCCTGGCCCACGTGCTGACGCAGCAAATCATTACCCATTGCACTCACGTGATCGATTTGCACACCGGCGCAGTCTACCGCGAGAACTTGCCGCAAATTCGCGCCAAGCTCAGGGACGAACCCGAGATCGAAACACTGGCACGCGCCTTCGGCGTGACCGTCATCCTCGACGCGGGCCTGCTCGAGGGCTCGTTTCGCGCAGCCTGCAACGAACAGGGAGTTCCCGTGATCCTGTACGAGGCCGGCGAGGCGCTGCGCTTCGACGAGCTCGCGATCCGCGCCGGCGTGCGCGGCGTGCTCAACGTCATGACCGCGCTCGGCATGCGTGTATTGACCAAGGCGCCGCGGACGCCGAAAACCATGGTCGCCAACCTGAGCCGCTGGCTGCGCGCGCCGCAAAGCGGCATCCTGCGTTCGCTCTGCGCCACCGGCGCGCATGTCAAGGAAGGCGAGGTCGTCGCCTACGTCAACGATCCGCTCGGCAATAATCTGTGCGAGATCGCCAGCACGCTCGACGGCATCGTCATCGGCAAGACCAACCTGCCGCTGGTGTTCGCCGGCGAAGCCATCTTCAACATCGCCGCCTACGAGGCGCCCCACAAGGTTTCCGGTCACATCGAGGCATACCACGAACAGCTCGCACCGAGCGACGACGAATCCAACCTCGACGAACCTCCGCTGGTCTGATCGCGACCGACTCGCGCGAGGCGGCACCTGGCCTGAATTAGGGGGACAGTATACCTAACCACCTTAATTCCGTTTTAAATCGCAACTGAATTTGGGTAGTTAGGTATACTGTCCCCCTAATTGTCGAAAATCTTCTAGCTGGCGGGTTCGAGGGCGGGGCGTTGCACGGGCTCCTCGCGAATCGGCCAGTGCACGATCGCGGCGAAGATACCGAGGGCGACGCCGATCCACCAGATCGCGTCGTAGGCGCCTGTCAGGTCGTAGAGCACGCCGCCAAGCCAGACGCCGAGGAAGGATCCGACCTGGTGCGAGAAGAACACGATGCCGCCGAGCATGCCGAGGTAGCGGGTGCCGAACATGACCGCGACCAGACCGTTGGTCGGCGCCACCGTCGACAACCACAGGATGCCGATGACGATCGAGAACACCGTAACCGTCAACGGCGTGGCCGGGATCAGCAGGAACAGCGTCACCGCGATCGAGCGCCCGATATAAATCCAGGCGAGGAAAATCGGTTTGGAGTAGCGCTGACCGATCACGCCCGACGCGAGCGAGCCGATGATGTTGAAAAAGCCGATCAGGCCGATCGCGACGACCGCCCAGCGTGAGGCGATGCCGAGGTCGCTGATGTAGGCGGGAAAATGTGCGGTGATGAAAGCGACCTGGAAGCCGCAAACGAAAAAGCCCGACGTCAGCAGGATATAGCCGCGTGTCGCCAACGCTTCGCGCAGGGCCTCGCCGACGGTTTGCTCGAACTCGGCGCTGGCAAACGCCGACGACGCCGAATTGCCGCGCAGCGGTATCGCCAGCAGCGGGATCACGAGCATGATCGCGCTGATCGCGATCAGGCTGTCGGACCAGCCCAGCGTATCGATCAGGCCTTGCGATATCGGCGCGAACACGAACATGCCGGCCGAACCCGACGCGGTGCCGAGGCCGAACGCGAACGAGCGCCGCTCGGCGCTGACCCGGCGCGCGATCGCGGCGAGAATGACGCCGAACGAACAGGCGGCGACGCCGAGACCGACGAGAATGCCGCCGCCGATGTGCAACCACAGCGGGCTCGGCGCAACTGCCATGATCGCGAGCCCGAGGGCGTACAGGATCGCGCCGATCGTCAGCACCCGCCAGGTGCCGAACTTGTCGGCGATCACGCCGAACAACGGCTGGCCGATGCCCCAGAACAGGTTTTGCAGCGCCATCGCGAGGCCGAAAGTCGCTCGATCCCAGCCCCTCGCCTCGAGAACCGGCAGTTGAAAAAAGCCCATCGCCGAGCGCGGGCCGAACGCCAGCAGCGCGATCAGGCAGGCGCAGCCGATCGCGATCAGCGGAACTTTCAATCTGGGCGAGACTTCCGCGGTCATGCGCGCACCAATCGGGTTAGTCGTGGCAGCCCGGGAAGTTTACAATATCACTTTGACCGATGCGCCAGGAATCACGAGGAATTCGGCTTGAAGATCAAGATATTTACCACGGGTGGCACCTTCGACAAGGTCTACTTCGACGCGCTGAGCGAATTTCACTTCGGCGACACGATCGTCGGCGACCTGCTCATCGAGGCCAACGTCAGTTTTGCCTACGACGTCGAGACGCTGCTGCAAAAGGACAGCCTCGAGCTCGACGACGCCGACCGCGCGCTGATTCGGCGAGCGGTCGAGGGCGCCAACGAAAACAGGATCGTCATCACCCACGGCACCGATACCATGGTCGACACCGCCCGCGCGCTCGCCGGCATCGACGGCAAGACCGTCGTGCTGTTCGGCGCGATGCAGCCGGCGCGGATGCGCTACAGCGACGCGATCTTCAACCTCGG
>JAHEKJ010000003.1 GCA_024638385.1 Gammaproteobacteria bacterium
GTTCGGCGTTGTCGATCGCCTGCATCGATTCGAGCGGGTCGATCGCGCTGACCTCGACGCCGCCGTCGACCCGGCGCAGAATCACGTTGCACGGCAGCATCGCGCCGATCTTCGGCTCGAGCCCGATCGCGCGGTGCGCCATCTGCGGGTTGCAGGCGCCGAGGATGCGGTAGTCGTCCATGTCGACGTCGAGTTTCTTCTTCATCGTCGCCTTGACGTCGATTTCGGTCAGTACGCCGAAGCCGCGCGCCGCCAGCGCTTCGCGGGCGCGCGCATCGACGGCCTCGAAATCGGCCTCGTCGATGATGCGGTCCAGGGTATAGCTCATCTGTATTCGATCCTCCGTGGTGGCTGGGCGCGCGCCGCGCGCGCCCGCCAAAACTAGCCCAGTCGCCGGCCGAACGCCATAGTAACAAAGGGATATGCGGGTCACGAATCGAGCCACACCGGGCGGCAGCGGGTCTCGCGCAGCCCGAAGCCGGCGATCAGCGCGAGCGCGAGCATGATCAGCAGGCTGTGAAAAGCGTAGTCATAGGCCGCCGCCGAGTAGATCCGCGCGCCGTCGAGCAGCGCGCCGTCCCATTTGGAATCGAGCAACCAGCCGATCAGCGGTTGCATGACCGCGCCCGAGCCGACCACGCACATGTTCATCAGCCCGACCGCGGTACTGCCGTAACCCGGATGGTTCAACTCCCTGACCGAACCGAAACAGACCGTCATCGCGCTGCCGCCGGCGCCGAGCACGAAGATCAGCGCCATCATCGCCGCGGGCGAGGACGGCGGCCGGTTAAGCAGGATCGCAAGCGCCGCCAGCGCGACCAGCGCGCCGGCCAGCAACACCGGGTTGCGCCGGCCGATGCGATCCGATATCCAGCCCATGAACGGCGAGAATATGGCCCAGCCGACGAAAATCATCGAGGTCGTCGCGGCCGCGTGAGTCGGCGTGAAGCCGTGCACGGACTGCAGCCACGGCACGCCCCAGAGGCCGCCGAAGCCGAGCATGCTCGACGCCATGCCGAATCCGATCAGCGCGCAGATCCAGGTTTGCGGATTTCCGGCGATCGCGTGCAGGCCGGCGAACGCCGAGGTCCGGGCGCCGACCTCTCGCTGCGCCGGGCTGCGCATCGGTACGAGGTAAAAGAGCAGCAGCGCGAGGAGCACGCCGGCGGCGGCGAGCAGGTACATGCTGCCGCGCCAGTCGAGCGCCTCGACCAGCTGGCGCAGCGGCGCCTGGCCGAAAATCGCGCCGCACATGCCGACCGATTGCAGCACACCCGCCAGCATCGCGAAGCGCTCCGGGCGAAACCAGTAGGACGCGATCGCGAGCGTACCGACGAACGCGAAGGCGACCGTCGCGCCGATCAGCGCCCGCCCGAGCGACGCCATCAACAGGGTTTCGCTGTGCGCGAATACGAGCGTCGCCAGCGCGCACAGCGCGGCGGCGAAACTCATCAACTTGCGCGGCCCGAAGCGATCGGTCAGCATGCCGACCGGCAGCTGAATTGACGCGTAGGCGTAAAAGTAGAATGCCGACAGCGAACCCAGCGCGGCGCCGCCGACGGCGAAATCGCGCATCAGCTCGCCGGTCATGACGCTCGGCGATACCCGCTGGACGAAGGCGTAGGCGAAAAACAGCGTGCCGAGGCCGAAGGCGACCAGGACGCGGTCGCGCGTGGGCGCCGCCGGTCGATGAAGGCCGTCCGCGTTCGTCGCCGGCAGGGCGGCGCGCTCGCGCGGACGGCTCAATCGAGACTGCCGAAGACGCGGCGCAGCAGTTTGGTCGTGCGCGCGGCCGGGTCGGCGCGAATCCGCGCTTCTTCGTCGGCGATCAGCACGAACAGGCCGTCGATCGCGCGCTCGATCGCAAAGCGCTCGAGATCCGGGTCGATATCGGGCGTCAACGGCAGCTCGTTGTAGGTTTCGGCGATCTCGGCGTAGTAGCGCGTCGCGCGGGTCTCGTCGAGCGCCTCGCGCACGACCGGCCCGAAGGCCGCGCGCAGGTCGCCACGGGTTTCGCGCCGCAGGTAGCGGGTCGCCGCATCCGGCGGCCCGTTCAGGATCTCGAACGCGTCGTCGATCGACATCGCCGTGATCGCCCTGATGAATATCGGCTTGGCGCGGGTCGCGGCGCGCTCGGCGGCACGGTTGAGCTGGCGCTCGAAACGGTCGACCTGCTCGCCGAAGCCGATCTTGCGCAGCGTGTTCGCGGCTCGCTCGGCGTCCGGCGGAAACTCGATGCGCAGCCGTGGATCGCCGAAATATCCATCGTCGCGCGAAGCCCGCGCGGCGCCGAGCGACGCGCCTCGAGCGAGCGTGTCGCGCAGGGCCGCGGCGACCTCGGATTCGGTCAATGGCACCTCGGCGGCGCTCGCATTGATGAGGTCGTAGGTCCGCCGCAAGTCTTTCTCGGAACAGGCCGCGAGCAGGCACAGGCCCAGTAATATCGTAATCAGTCGCATGTTCGTCCTTACAGGTAGTCGAGAATTTCGCCCAGGGTTTCGACCCGGATGTCGGTATAGGCCGACCAGTCGACGTTGCCGCGCGTGTCGAGATGCACGGTGGCGACACCGGCGCCCTTGCCGGCCTCGAGATCATACAGGTAATCGCCGACCATCACCGTGTCGGTTGCATCGGCCCGCCAGAACTCGAGCAATCGTTGAACGCCGTCCGGCGAGGGTTTCGGGATGCAGGCATCGCGATCGAGAATGTGCTCGAGCGGGAAGAAATGATCAAGCCGGCAAGTCTCGAGCGTTTGCCGGACCACCGGCATCGTGTTGCGCGTCAGGATCGCGAGCCGACGCCCGTCGTCGTGCAGGCGCTGCAACAGCTCGGGCGCGCCCTCCATCAGCGACGATTTACCGGCATAGAAAAACTCGAGCTCGTTGAGCTGCTCCCACAGCGGCGCGGCGTCTTCCGGCGGCATCTCGCCCAGCGCCTCGAGAATCGGCGTTTGCGGCTTGAGCCCGAGCTCGCGACGCATGTGATCGAAATCGTGCGCGCTGACGGTCAGCGTGCCATCGAGATCGAAAATCCAGTGTCCGCGGTGCTTGAGCAGGTCGTTGTTCGGCATGGTCCTGGCCAACTTTGGGAATTGCGCAATTCAGGGTAAGATCGCGCTCACGAAATTTAACAACAGGGGAACACGATGGCAATCCAGGCAGGCGACAAACTCCCATCGGTCGACTTGTTCTACAAGGACGACCAGGGGGTGCACAAAATCAACAGCGACGAGTTATTCCAGGGTAAGAAGGTCGTTCTGTTCGCGCTACCCGGGGCCTTTACGCCGACTTGCTCCGCCGCGCATCTTCCGGGATTCGTCGTCCACTCCGACGAGCTGTTCGCCAGAGGCGTCGACCGGATCGTCTGCCTGTCGGTCAACGACGCCCATGTCATGCAGGCCTGGGGCGAGGCGAACAACGTCGACGACAAGATCATGATGATCGCCGACGGCAACTGCGAGTTCACCCGCGCGGTCGGTCTCGAGCTCGACCGGACCGAGGGCGGCATGGGCATGCGCTCGCAGCGCTACGCGATGGTCGTCGACGACGGCGTCGTCAGCCTGCTGCAGGTCGAGGCTCCCGCCAAGTTCGAGGTCAGCAGCGCCGAAGCCATCCTCGAAAAGCTGTAGCCCCGGAGCGATGCCCGACCCGCAGGGTCCCAACGCCTTCGTCAGCGAAGCCTATGGCCTCGAGGACGAGGCCACGATGATCGAGTTCTACCGCAAGTGGGCCGAGGACTACGATCACCAGATGCTCGATCAACTCGGCTACACCTCGGCCAGCGACATCGCCCGGCTGCTCGCCGAGCAGTTGCCCGACCGGGACGCCGAGATCTTCGATGTCGGCAGCGGCACCGGCCTGACCTGCGTCTACCTCGCCGACCACGGCTACCGCAACCTCGACGGCATCGACCTGTCGCCCGACATGGTGCGCGTCGCCGCCCAGCGCGGCATTTACCGCGAACTGCTGGTCGGCGACGTGACCACGGGCCTCGAGCGCGAGGATGCCAGTTACGACGGCGTGATTTCGTCCGGCACTTTCACCCACGGCCATGTCGGCCCGGAGCCGCTCGACGAGATATTTCGCATCCTCAAACCCGCTGGCGTGCTGGCCTGTACCGTGCACCACGAATTGTGGGAGCCGATGGGTTTCGCGGCGAAATTCGACGCGCTCGAGCATGCCGGTCGCGCGCAATGCATCAGCCGCGAGCTGCTGCCTTACTACCGCAGCGGGCCGCCCGAAGGCTGGTTTTGCGTCTATCGCAGATCCGGTTCCGCCCGAGCGTCGTCGGCGGCGACGATGAAATGATCGAGCAGGCTGGTGAGGTAACAGCCCGCCGCCAGCCGCACCTCCAGCTCCAGCACCCTTGCGGCGGCGTCGTGACGATACGCCAGGCCCTCCGCAACCGCGCGCAGCGCGCGCCATTGCGCTCTCGCGCCGGCTTCGGCGAGGCGCGCGGCGATCTCGGGATGCGCGGCGAAAACCTGCTGCTCGAAGGTCTCGGCGGCACCGCCGAGCGGCTCCCGGTCGGACCCGTAGAGCGATCCCACGGGATGGATATCGAACGCGGCGAATCGCCGCCGGATGGTCGCGTCGAGCGGCGCGCGGAAAACCGAGTGGCTGCCGTGTAGCATGTAAGCGTCGCCATCCAGCGGTGCGTCCCAGTGCCCCGCGGTGACGCGCCGTGCGAGGATTTCATTGAACAGAAAACTGCGCAGCGACGACAGCAGCAGACCGCGCCGCCGACGCCCCTGCCGGCCGCAGCCGAGGCTCGCAAGCGCCTGCTCGACGTTGTCGCCGCGGCGGCCGAAACGCTGGCGACCGAAGTAATTGGCGAAGCCCGATTTGCGGATTTGCTCGAGCTGCGCTTGCGCGCGCGAGTCGAAACCGCCGACCTCGCGCACGCACAGGCGGAAGCGATTGCCGCGATGCGTGCCGACCTTGAGTTTGCGCCGGTGCCAGGCGGTGCCGAGAACGCGATAATCGTCGCCGTCGTCGACGCCGTGTCCGCGCGCGGCGCCGGGCAGGTGCAGGCTCAACCATTGGCGCGTCAGCGCGCGCCTGTCCTTGAGGCCGCTGTAGCCGACCCGCCCCGGTTTTAGCCCCTGCTCGCGGGCGATGCGCCGGATCAGCTCGGGCGTGTCGATATCCCGTTTTTCGACCCACAGCCACAGGTGCTCGCCACCGCCACCTGGCTCGAATCCGAGCTCCTCGTCGACCCGAAAATCTTCCGGCGCGAGCCTGATTCGACCGTTTGCCGCCGGCGCGCCGTACGGGACGGCCGGCGCGGTCACGCCGGCGCCTTGTCGGCGACGCGCTGGCGCAGGTAGTTGATCGTGATTCGATCCGCGGCAACCCCCGGCCCTGCGAGCGCGTCGCGGCGCGCGAGGGGGAGCAGCGAGCGCGCATCGGGCAACAGCCCGGGATCGCAGGTGAAACTCGCGCGCGCGCGCAACTCGTCGAGCCAGCCGTGGCCGACGCCGGAATCGATATCGTCGGGAATCTGTACCGTCGCCACCGCGCCGAGGCGCTCGGCGCCGCAAAGTTCGGCGCAACCGTCGCCGGCGCGGTGGTAAACCGCCCAGTAGACTTCCTGCATGCGCGCATCGAGCGCGGCGAGCAACTTGCGCGAGTCGGCACGATCGAATTCGGTTTGCGCGAGCAGCGCGAGCGTCGATACGGGCAGCAGCGGGATGCCGAGGGCGACGCCGATGCCCTGCGCCTGCGCGGCGGCGATGCGGATGCCGGTAAACGCGCCCGGACCGTTGGCGAACGCACAAAAATCGAGTTCGGCCCGGCCGACGCCGGCCGCCATCAGCACCGCGTCCATCATTTTCGGCAACAGCGTGGCGTGGCGCCGCGGCGCGACCTCGAATTCGCCGAAGACCGCGCCGTCGGCGCGGAGCAACGCCGCCGAGCAGGCTTCGGTCGCGGTATCGATGGCCAGCAGGTTCACGCCCGCCATCTTAGGGCAGATTTCGCAAGACTCAAGCCCGATTGACGACGCGACCGGGCGATCGCGGTCAGTCGAGCGCGTCGATGACCTGCCTCGCATCCGCGGCCAGCGGATGGTTGGGGTTTTCGTCGAGGAATTGCCGCATCGCCGTGCGCGCCGCGTCGACCTCGCCGGCGCCGGCGAGGCTCAGGCTCTTGCCGAACAGCGCGTTCGGGCGCAGGCTGCTGTCGCCGTGAGTCGCGAGAAAACGATCGAAGGCATCGATCGCCGCCGACAGCTCGCCCTGATCCATGCGCGCCTGCGCGAGGCTGAACTCCTTGAGCTGGGACTGGAAGACGGGATCCTCGGTCAGGTCGTTCTTCCAGTAAGGCTTGAGCAGGGTGTCGGTCGCCTCGGCGCCGCGTAACCCGGCGGTGTAGTCCGGTTCGGCGTTCGCCGATTCCCTTTCCGGCGGGCTCAATTCACGCAGTCGCGCCCAGACCGATTTGAAGAGGCCCTTGAAGACGCTGTGCGAAGCGCCCTCGACGATCGAGGTATCCTGGGTCGCCGCCGCCGGCGCGGCCTCGAACATGCCCAGGCAACAGCAAATCAATAACATTTTTCTCATGGTCGTGTCCTTACTGGTTCAGCAACTTGCTGAACGCGTCATAGCGATTTCTAAGGGTAACATCCAATTGCACGGCTTTAATGTAACTATTTCTCGCTTTTTCGACGTCGCCTTCGAGGTATTGCGCCATCGCGAGGTTGACCCAGATGCCGCCGTCGCTGGCGTCGAGTTCCGTCGCCTGGCGATAATGCTCGATCGCGCCCGCGTAATTCTGCTGCAGAAAATACAGGTTGCCGAGGTTGGTCTTGACCGCGCTGTCGTCCGGCGCCAGCTCCTTGAGCGCCTCGAACGCGATTTCGGCGTCCTCGTAGAGCCCGTAGCGCGAGTAAAGAATCGCGATCTGCAGACGCGCGGCGACATTGTCCGGGTCGTTCGCAACCATCGCCACGAACGGCAGCACCAGTCGATCGATGCTCTTCGAGAGCAGTCGCTTGCGCGCCTGTCGAACGAGGCTCTCGGTGCGCCGCGATTCGGGCAGTTCGATCGAATAAGCGGCCTTTTGCAGGGTCACCGGCCTGTATTGCTGCCAGGCTTCCTCGAGATCGATGATGCCGAGTTCGTCGGCCGCCAGCGCCTGCTGATACTTGCGCGCCCCCTCGGCCCAGGCCTCGTTGAAGCTGGTGTTGATCATCGTCGCCTCGAGCGGAATCCAGACCCGTCCGTCGCGGAAAGCGAGCAGGCTCCGATCCTGGCTGATGAGCCCGGCGTCCCTGGCCTCCAGTCCCGTGTCGAACATCAGGAAGAGGTGTCCGGGAACCTCGATCAACGCGGTGCGTATTCCGAGATTTTCGAGCCCGGCGCTGATCAGCACCGACAGATCGTCGCAATCGCCACTCTTCAGCCGCAGGGTCTCACGCGGAAACTGCACGTAGTCGATCTGGTCTTCGCGTAACTCGGCGAACGGCGTGTTCGGATCGACGATGTAGTTGATCCCGACCGCGGTCAGGCTGCTAAAGTACGCCATGGCCGCGACCAGCTTATCGTTGAGGGGCCCGGGATCGGGCTGATAGCGGTTGATCACCTGGCGAACGTAATCCCGCAGGGTATCGTCCTTCGGCGTCACGAACGAACCGACCATCTGCGCCTCGCGCCAGACGATCGCGTTCTTGCCGTAGATCGTCATCGGCTGGGTCAGCGTGATCGAGTCCTTTTGCCCGTCGCGCAAAAAGCCGAGGCGGACCTCGACCTGCACGCCGGTGTCCTCGTCGACCTCGAGTATCCGGTTGCTGAAGGTCGCGGTGATCGGAATTTCGAGCGTCTCGCCGCCGTTGATCGTCGGCACCGGCACCTGCGTCGGAAAATCCATGAACTCGCGGATCTGGAACGACAAGGTCAGGTTGCCGTAGGCGGTCGCGCTGATGTTCTGCAGCTTGATCGAGCCGATCGGCTTGTCCTGGTATTGCTTGTAGGCCGCCGAAAACACGCGCTGCAGGTTCAGATCGGACAGCAGCAGCTGCGGCGCGTTGCTGGCGAATTCGAGCGACTTCTTGCGCTCGGCGAAGGCGAGATTGAGCAGCGCGCGGTTGGCGTCGGAAGGCTTGCGTTCGACCGCCTGCTCGAGCGCCGCGACCGCATCGTCGAATCGACGGCGCTCGCGGTAGAGGTTGCCCAGCGCCACCCAGGGGCTGTCCCAGTCGCCCCGGATCGCGGCCGCCTGTTCGAACTGTTCCTGCGCCAGGTCGAACAGATTGGCTTCCTGGTAGACCAGGCCGATCCGGTACTTCAGGTCGGGCGACGCCGGATCGAGGCTGATCGCGGTTTTCAGGTGCTCTATCGCCGAGCCGGTCTTGCCCTGCTGGTCGGCGATATCGGCCTGCAGCACGAGCACGTCGATTTCGCGCGGCGCGATGCGTGACGCGGCGTCGGCGTGGATCGCGGCGGAGCGGTAATTACGCGTCGCGAACAAACCGCGTGAATACAGAATGCGCGCCGGCAGCGATTGTGGATTCAGCGACACCGCAACGTCGAGGTGCCCATTGGCCTCGCGGTAGCGCTCACGCTCGAGTTCGACCCGCCCGGCGAGCAGGCGCAGCTCGAAGGCTTCGGGATTGCGCTCGATCCCTTGCTCCAGCGCGTCGATCGCCTTGCCGGGCTGGTTGATCTCGGTATAAGCCTCCGCCAGCGAAAGCCAGTTATCGATCAGGCCCGGGCTGTCCTTGCCGGCGCGAGTCAGGCGCAAGACCGCCTCCTTGTAGCGGTCTTGCCGCAGCGCGATCTTGCCGAGCAGGTAGTAACCGTCGCCGCGGGTCTCGCGATTGCCGGACAGCGTCACGGCAATCGCCTTGGCCTCTTCGTCGCGGTCGAGCGCAATCAGCGCGCGGGCCTTGCCGACCGCCGCCGCGCCGTGGCTTTCCGGAACCTCGGCGAGCGCGTCATACTGCTCCAGCGCCGCCACGTAGCGGCCGAGGCGATACAGGTCGTCGGCGATCCGCAGCCGCAAGTCGTGCCGCCCGGGATGGGATTCGATGACCCGGGTAAACGCCTGCAGGCCGTCCTCCGCGATGCCGGCTTCGATATAGGCGCGGCCGAGCAGGTAGCGCAGGTCGGCGTGCCCGGGGTGAAGGTCGAGACCCTCCTCGGCACAACCGACCGCGCCGATCGAATCGGCGAGATCGAGGCTCAGCCGGGCACAGACAAGGTAGGGTTCGGCATCGGCCGGCTCCGCATCGATCAGGCGGTCGGCGAGCGCGCGCGCATCGAGTAGCTGGCCGAGTTCGTAATAGGCCTGGACCTGGTAGCGCAAGGCCTGGTCGTGGTAGGTCGCAACCGATTCCAGGCGTTTGAACTCGGTGATCGCCCGGGTGTAATCCTCAAGTCGGTACAGGCTGATCGCGAGCAGTTCGCGCGCGTCGGCATTGTCCGGATCGAACCGCAACAGTCGATCGGCCAGTCTGACCGCGTCGCGATAGGCGCCGCGCTCGAAGCTGGCCGCGATGACCTTGAACAGGTTTTGCTTGGGCGCCGACGCCGGCGCGCGCAGGCCGTGGGCGCTGACCGAGATGACGCGGAACCAGCTGTAATCGCGCCAGTCGTCGTTGGTCAGCGTCAGGCCCGGGAGCGCGGTTTGCGCGACCCGGACGTAGTCGCCGTCGCGCTCGCGCGCCGCCTCGACCTGGTAGTGATCGATCAGCGGCGACTTCGAACTGCTCCACGAAAGGCCGATCTTTTGCCGGTTGGCGGCGATATTGAGGCCGAATGCCGGGTCCGGATACTCGCGCAGCTCGAAGCGGTGCCCCGTGCCGCGTTCGCGGTCGTTGACGTAGATGCGATTGATCGAAGCGGAGTAAACCGACAGCGACGAGGCCTCGGCGAACGCGGCCAGGGTGCCACCGTCGCCGCCGGCGCCGAAGCGCCGATAGGGCTCGAAGCCGCGATAAATGCCGACCCAGTAGTCGTTGGCCTTCGACCCGGCGAGCACGTAGAGGCGGTCCTGGCGATCGATATCGAGCGCGTAGAAGCGGTCGAAGCGATGGATCGATTCGTCGCCCGCGCCGATTTGCGCGCGCCGCCGGCGCGACCGGTCGATGACCTGCACGACGCGCTTCGCTCCGCGGTCGGCGATATAGAGGTTTGCCTCGCTATCGACCGCGATAGGGCCGACCTTGTCGAACAGGCGCTCCTCGCCCCGCCCGGCCGTTATCTCCTCGAGGAACTGCCCGTCGCCGGAAAATACCTGGACCCGGTTGTTGCCGTAATCGGACACGTAGTAGCGGCCATCGTGCACGAACACGTCGCCCGGATCGATGAAGCCACCGGGCGCGGTGCCATAGCGCCCGATCGAGAAAAGCTCGGCGCCGTCAAGGCGATAAACCCGCAGGACGTTGTGGTCGAGCACGGCGACCGTGTGTTCGCCGACGTGAGCCGCAACCGGCGTCACCGCGTTTTCGGCGAAGCGCCCCTGTTCGCTGCCATCGGCGGCGAGCACAAAGATGCCATTGGCGTCGCGGCGTAGGCACAGAACGCGATCGCGATCGAAGGCGTAGACCGCATCGCAGTCGTTACCGATCGCGGCGCCGTATTCGATGCGGTCGGCGAGCTGCGGGGAACGATAAGTCTCGGCGTCGAGCTGATACACCTCGACCTTGCCGTTCTTGCGATCGAGAATCGCGAGCTGGCCCCGGTTGTTGACGCTCAACGCCGTGATGTCGAGGTACTGCGTGCGCGACTGGCCGAGGGCGCCGAACTGGTTGCGGATCTTGCGCGCGCGCCAGTCGAATTCCGAGATCCGGCTGGAACTGCGATCGCCGAGATAGACGATTCCGGCGAGATCGGCAGTCATCGCGCTGAACTCGGGCGTCTTGCCGAAGATCTCGCGAAGCCTGTCGGCCTCGAAGCGTTCGATCAGTCCGCCGTCGCGGTCGAAGATCGACAGCCGGGTCGGGCCCTCGAGCACGTAGACGTTCTCGTCGGCGTCGAGCGCAATCTGTTCGACGCTCTCGAGGTCGCGCCCGCGTATCCCGTCGCGACCGATGCTGTAGAGATAGAGTCCCTGGTCACTGTAAACGCTGACCCGGCGATTGCGCACGTCGCCGACGTAGATCAACCCGTTGACCGAGGCCGCGACCGGCCCCGGGCGCTTGAGTTCGCCCGCCTCGTCGCCGGTGCGCGCAAACAGCGTTTTCGGATCGAGCGCGTAGTCGAATACGCCGACCTGCCCGCTGCCCTGATTGACGACCACCAGCGAGCCGTCGGCGAGCAGGTCGACGCCACCCAGGTCGGCATCGGGAAACACGCTCGGCCATAGCGGAAAGATCTCGGTTCGGGCATCGCCGATCCTGAGCAGGGTTCCCTGCTGCTGGCTGCTGACGTAAAGCACGCCGTCGTCGGTCAGCTTGACCGAAACGGCTTCGCCCATGACGGCCGCATAATCGCCGTCCGCTACCGAGCGGAGCAATTCCTGGGCCTCGGCAATACCCGCCAGACCGAAGCAGAGCCAGACGGCACCTGCCCAATACTTTAATCGCGCTCTCAAGACCATACTCCCAGGTCTGTTACCGTCCCGCCGCCTACCCCTGGCGCGGCCAGTCGCGAAAAGGCTTAGCTGGCTATCCCTCTTTTACTGTCGCGGACGAATCGGACGAATTCCTCGACCTCGGGGTATTTATCACACAACGGCTTCAGATTATCAATTGCATCCACCTTGGACCGTTTCGACTTTAATAGTTCACGAAACGATTTATGCAAGGCACGAACCAGGTCTTCGCTGAAACCGCTGCGCCTGAGACCTTCCTTGTTGATACCGATGACGCGCGCGCGGTTGCCCGCGGCGGTGCAGTACGGCGGAATGTCCTGGGTGACGACCGAGCCGAGCCCGCAAAATGCGCGGCTGCCGATCTCGGTGAATTGATGCACCGACGTAAAGCCGCCGAGGATCGCGTAATCGCCGACCTCGACATGACCCGACAACGACGCCGCGTTGGCGAAGATCGTGTGATCGCCGACGACGCAGTCATGCGCGACGTGGCTGTAGGCCATGAATAGATTGTCGCTGCCGATCACGGTCACGCCGTTACCGTCGGCCGTACCACGATTCAGCGTCACGTATTCGCGAATCACGTTGCCGTCGCCGATGACCAGCGACGTCGGCTCGCCCCGGTATTTCTTGTCCTGCGGCGCTTCGCCGACCGACGCGAACTGAAATATGCGATTATCCCGACCGATTTTCGACGGGCCCATGATCACGACATGGGGGCCGACGACCGTGCCGGCACCGACCTCGACCCCGGCGCCGATGACGCTGTAGGGTCCGACCGCCACGTCGGCGGCGAGGCGGGCGTCGGGATCGACGATGGCGGTTGCGTGGATCACGGCTGGCGATCCTGCGACGAACACATCATTTCGGCCTCGGCGACAAGTTCGCCATCGACCCGCGCCTCGCACTGGTAGATCCCGATGCCGCGCATGTTACGTTTCAGCGATATCTTCAGCACGAGCTGATCGCCCGGCGCGACCTGGCCGCGGAAGCGCGCCTTGTCGATGCCGACGAGCATGTAAAGCTTGGTGCGATGTTCCGAGCCCATTTCGGAGAACGCGAGCAAGCCGGTGGCCTGGGCCATGGCCTCGAGCACCAGTACCCCGGGCATGACCGGATAGACCGGAAAATGGCCGCCAAAAAAGGGTTCGTTGATCGTCACGTTCTTGAGCGCGGTCAGGCTCTGGCCTTCGTCGAGCTCGAGGACGCGATCGATCAACAGGAACGGGTACCGGTGCGGCAACAATTCCATCACCTGATTGATGTCGAATGCCAATTCTGCGTCTCGCTGACTGGTTGTGCTGTCCAAACCTTCGCCTACCTTCGTTTCTTTTGCAGCCGGGCAACGCTGCGCGCAAGTTCGTCGAGCGATTTATAGCGCGCGTTGTTGCGATGCCACAACCTGTTTTCGAGTAACGGGGTACCCGACGAGTATACCCCGGCCTGTTTGATGTCCTTGGTCACGAGCGACATCGCGGTAATCGTCACGCGATCGGCGATGCTGAGATGCCCGAGCACGACCGCGGCGCCGGCAATTTTACAGTAGCGCCCGATGGTCGCGCTACCGGCGATTCCGACACAGGCTGCGATCGCGGTATGCGCGCCGATGCGTACGTTGTGCGCCACCTGGATCTGGTTGTCGAGCTTGCAGCCCTGTTCGATTACCGTATTGTCGAGCGCACCGCGATCGATCGTCGTGTTGGCGCCGATCTCGACGTCATCGCCGATCTCGACGCTGCCCAGATGCGGAATCTTGACCCAGGCTCCGGCATGCATCAGCAGGCCGAAACCGTCGGCGCCGATCACCGCGCCGGCGTGAATTTCGCAGCCGGCGCCGACGCGCACCGCGCGCCCCAGCGTTACGCGGCTGTGAATACGACAATCGCGACCGACGCGAACGTCGCGCTCGATAACGGCCCCGGCGCCGATCGTCGTGCCGTCGCCGATCTCGACGCCATCGCCGATTACCGCCAGCGGACCGATCGTGACATCTTTACCGATGCGCGCGCCGGCTGCGATCCGCGCCGAGTCGTCGAGCGACGCCGACGCCGGCGCCGCGGGTCGGATCAGGGCAATGGCCTGGACGAAACTGTAATAGGGATCGGCCGCCAGCAACACCGGCCTGTCTCCGACCTCGGAGGCGAGGTCCTGCGGCAGAATAACCGCCGCGCAGCGGCTCGCGGCCAGATGCTCGAGATACTTTCGGTCCTGGATGAAACAGAGATCGCCGGAAGTCGCCGACGGCAAGGATGCGACGCCGCTGATTTCGACCTTCGCGCCTCCCCGGCGTTCGAGGCCGAGTCGTTCGGCCAGTGTTTGCAGATCGATGCTCATCGCCGGGATCGGGGATTGGCCGGTTTGCCGCCGAGGCGCAGCGCGCTACTGGGCATCCTCGCCCGATTCGGCGAGTCGTTTCAGCATCTCGATGGTTTGCGACGTGATGTCGATACGATCGGACACGTAGCTGACGCCCTCGGTCAGGATCAGGTCGAACTGGCCCGAATCACCCTGCATCTTGAGCACGTTCGAAATGACTTGTTGCAATTCCCGGATCTCTTCGTTGCGGCGCAGATTCTGATCCTCGCGAAACTCCTGCTCGAGAAACTTGAGCTGGCTGACCTTGAGCCGAATTTCGCGTTCGATCTTGCGGCGCGCGGTACTGCTCAGCGTGGAATCCGATTTGAGCTGCTCCTCGAGGCTCAGGATTTCCTGGCGCTTTTCCTTCAGCTGCGCCTCGCGCGGCTCGAACGCGGCCTTGAGACGCTCCTCGACGCGCAGCGCCTGCGGCGCCTCCTTCAGGACCCGCGCGGTATTGACGAATCCGATCTTGTACGGCACTTCTTGCGCCAGCGCACCGGGCGCCAAGAGTGCGCAGATCAGCAACGTCAGCGAGATTCGCGATAGCCTGGCCAATGTGTCTCTCTAAAATGCCGCCCCGAGGGCGAACTGGAAATTGCGGGTGTCGTCACCGGATTCCTCGTTCAGCGGCCACGCATAACTGAATTCGATCGGGCCAATCAGCGAGAACCACTTCGCGGAGATACCCAGCGACTGCCTCAGCTCGTCCGATTCGAATGAATCGGCGTCGGCAAACACGTTGCCGACGTCGAAGTATAACCCAAGCCTGAAGGTTTCTGTACTGCCCAGGGCTTCGACCGGGATCAGGAACTCGGCGGTCGAAACCACCTGCAAATTGCCGCCGAACGGATCGCCGGTGCTGTCGAGCGGCCCGAGGCTGTTGAACTCGTAGCCGCGCACCGAGCGCACGCCGCCGGCGGTAAATTTCTCGTAAATCGGCAAATCCTCGGTTTCGCCATAGCTGTCGCCGTAACCGATGCGTCCGCTGAAAGCAAAAGTCACGTCGTCGGTCACCGCGAACGCGCTCTGGTGGCGATAGCGCAGCTTGTAGAAGTCCAGATCGCCGCCCTGCAGTTCGAGGCTGATGCTGTTGACCTGGCCCGAGCTCGCGAAGATGCGCCGGTTGCGCGTATCCTTGGAAAAGCGGACCTCGCCGAACAGCGTGTCGAAGCGGGCGCTGTCGATCTCCGATCTCGGCGTCGAAGCGTCGAATTCGTCGCTGTTATCGACCAGGAAATCGAGCACTTCGTCGGCCGACGCGCTGGTCGTTTCGAGCTCGTTGCGCAACACTCCGAACTCGAGCCGTAACGCGTTGAATTCGGACAACGGAATGCCGTACTCCATCGACAGGCTGATCCGATCGAGCAGGTAGTTACTGGTGTTGTTCTCGGAAGCATCGGTTTCTGTGAACGAGAAACTGAAGCCTCGACTGACGCCATCGGGCGTGTAGTAAGGGTTGACGTAACGAAACCGGTAGCGCTCCGAGGCGGCCGAGTTATCGAAAGTCAGATCGACGTTCTTGCCGGTGCCGAGAATGTTTTCGTGGGAGAACCCGAGGTTGACGATCACGCCCTGGACCTGGGAGTAACCGATACCGACCTGCAGGTTACCCGAGAAGCGTTCGCTAACGGCGACGTTGATGTCGAGCTGGTCTTCGCTGCCGGGCACCCGCTCGAGCGCGAACTCGACGCTGCCGATGTAGTTCAGGCGCTGCAGGCGCACGCGCGAGCGATCGACTTTCGAGCGCTGGTAAAGCTCGCCCTCGAGCTGGCGCATTTCGCGCCGCAAGACGATGTCGCGGGTCTTGTCGTTACCCGAAAAGTTGATGTAGCGCACGCGCATCCTGTTGCCCGGCTGGACGAGAAATTGCAACGCGACCGTGTTGTCGGCCGCGTTGATTTCGTTGCTGAGACGGATCTCGGCATAGGCGTAGCCGTCTTCGCCAAGCCGCCTCTGCATCGCGCTGATGACTTCGCTGACGACCTTGCGCGAAAAAATATCGCCCTCGCGAAAGATGATCAGAGCCCTGAGCTCGGCCTCGTCGACGACCATTTCGCCGGCGATGGCGATGCTACTGATGCGAAACGGCTTGCCCTCGGAAATGTTGATCGTCAGGTTGATGTCCTTGCGGTCGGGGCTGATCGTGACCTGCTGCGAATCGACCCGGAACTGGATATAACCGCGATCGAGGTAAAAAGACTTGAGCGCCTCCAGGTCCGCCGTCAGCTTGGTGCTCGAATACTCGTCGTTCGGAAACCAGCCCTCGCTCGACGGTTCGAGCTCGAAGACATCGAGCAACTCGGCCTCGGCGAAATCCCGGTTGCCGGTAATGTTGATCGACTTGATCGTCGCCGAGACACCTTCCGAAATCTCGATATCGATCGCGACCCGGTCGTCGTCGAGCGCGCGCCAGCTCGCATCGATACGCGCGGCGTACTTGCCGAGCGAGTAATAAACCTGCTGCAGTTCGAGCTCGAGGCGGTCGAGCTTGTGCTCGTCGAATATCCGTCCCTTGGCCATGCCGATGCCGTCGAGCGCCTGCTCGAGGGTCTCGTCTTCGATATCGTCGTTACCCTCGAAGTTGACTTCGGCGATCGACGGCCGCTCGCTGACCTTGATAACCAGCACGTCGTCGCGCCGCAGGAGCTCGATGTCGTCGAAAAAGCCGGTCGAATAGAGTTCGCGAATGATTTCCGGGCTGCGATCGGTGTCGAAACTCTCGCCGACGTTGATCGGCAGGTAACTGAATACCGTGCCGATCGTGATTTTCTTGATGCCGATGACCTCGATATTCTCGACGACAAAACTATCCGCGTGCGCCGCGGCGCTCACCAGCAGCAACAACAGTGCACTGACTCGAATCCAGCCCTTCAAGCCTATTCGACCAGGCGCAACAAATCGTTGTAGATCGCGACCGACATCAGGCAAAACAGCAGCAGGATGCCGATTTTCTGGCCGATGATTTCGGTTTGCTCCGAAACGGGACTACCCTTGAAAACTTCGATCAGGTAGTAAAGTAGATGCCCGCCGTCGAGCATCGGCACCGGCAACAGATTGAGCACGCCGAGGCTGATGCTGATGATGGCGAGAAAGCCGAGAAACGGCTCGAGTCCGATTTGCGCCGACAGCCCGGCGTAATGAGCGATCGTAATCGGCCCGCTCAGATTGCGGAGGCTGGCCTCGCCGGTGACCAGCTTGCCGAGCACGCGCAGCGTAAGCCAGGTCATTCGCCAGGTCTTGTCGAGCGCGCTGGCAAGACCGTCGATCGGCCCGAAACGCTCGGTCACGAGCATTTCGCGTCGCATCGACTCGGGAATATCGACCCGGTTGCGCACGCCGATATAGCCGTAGGTCTCGCCCCCGTCGTTACGGCTTTCGGGCGTGATCCGGAGCTCGACCTCGGCGCCGTTACGCGTGACCCGCAGCGGCATTTCACGCTCGGGGTTGGCGCGAATCAACTCGACCCACTGGCCCGCGCTCTCGATCGTAACGCCGTCGAGCGCGACGATCCGGTCCTCCTCGCGCAGGCCGGCCCGCGACGCCGCGCCGTCGGCGAGCACCTCGTCGATAACCGGCGGGATTCGCGGCCGCCATTGCGACAGCCCGAGATCGCGCATCAGGTCGATCTGCTCGTCCCGCAACAGGTTCAAACCGCGAATATCGATCACCTTTTCCTCGATTCGTAACTGCGGCGTCTGCACCTCGAGCCTGATCTCGTCGGCGCCGACCGCCTCTTCGAGCAGCGAGAAGCGCGCCTTTTCCCAGGTCGTCGTTTCGATGCCGTTGACCGCCAGTATCAGATCGCCGGCCTGAACCCCCGCTGTGTAGGCCGGGCTCGAATCGGCGATTTCGCCGATGACCGGCTTGACGCCGCTGACGCCGGCGAGAAATATCAGGTAATAGGCCAGGATCGCGAACAGGAAGTTGAAGGCCGGGCCGGCGGCGACGATCGCGAACCGGCGCCAGACCGACTTGCGGTTGAAGGCGCGCTCGACCTCCCCTGCCTCGACCTCGCCCTCGCGCTCGTCGAGCATCTTGACGTATCCGCCGAACGGAATCGCCGCGATTACGTACTCGGTCTGATCCGGGCCGGAGCGCCTGAGCCACAGCGGCTTGCCGAAGCCGACGGAGAAGCGCAGCACCTTGACGCCGAGCCGGCGGGCGACCCAGAAGTGACCGAACTCGTGCACCGTCACCAATACGCCGATGGCGACGATGAAGGCCAGCACGCTGTATATCAAACTCAGAAAATCCATGCGTTCAGACTTGCTCGCTTAGCTGTTCGCGCGCCAGTTTACGCGCTTTGTCGTCCGCGTCCAGAATCGCGTCGAGGCTCGCGGCGGGTTCGCTGCGACCCTGCTCGATGACTGCCTCGATGACGCGGGCGATATCGGTGAAGCGAATGCGCCCGTCGAGAAACGCGGCGACCGCGACCTCGTTGGCGGCATTGAGTATTGCCGGTGCGGTGCCGCCCTGGTGCCAGGCTTCGCGCGCCAGCGCCAGACAGGGATAGCGCCGCTCGTCGGCCGGCATGAAATCAAGGGATCCGACCCGCAACAGGTCCAGAGGTTCAACCCCGCTTTCGATGCGTTCGGGCCACGCCAGCGCATTGGCGATCGGCGTGCGCATGTCGGGATTTCCGAGCTGCGCGATCACCGAGCCGTCGCGGTAGGCCACCATCGAGTGGACGATGCTTTGCCGGTGGAGCACGATGTCGATCACCGACTGATCGACCGCGAACAACCAGCATGCCTCGATCATTTCGAGACCCTTGTTCATCATCGTGGCCGAATCGACCGAGATCTTGGGACCCATGTCCCAGTTCGGATGGTTGCAGGCCTGCGCCGGCGTCACGTCCTCGAGCGCGTCGATTTCGAGGTCACGAAACGGCCCGCCGGAGCCGGTCAGGATGATTCGCTCGACGCCCGCGGCGTCGATGCCCTGGCCGATAGTCGCCGGCGGCAGGCACTGAAAAATCGCGTTGTGTTCGCTGTCGAGCGGCAGCAGTTCGGCGCCATGGCGGCTCAGTTCTCGCATGAACAACTCGCCGGCCATGACCAGCGCCTCCTTGTTGGCGAGCAGAACCCGCTTGCCTGCGCTCACCGCGGCCAGGGTCGGCAGCAGTCCGCCGGCGCCGACGATTCCGGCAACCACCGTATCGACTTCGGCCGCCGCTGCGACCTCGCACAGGCCGGACTCGCCGTCGAGTACCCGCGTCGGACCGCCTGCGAGCGAGTCGGCCAACCGTCCGGCGCTCGGAGCGTCACGCATGACCGCGAACGCCGGCTCGAATTCGCGGCAGAGATCGTGCATCGCCTCGACCCGGGTGTCGGCGGTCAGCGCGTGGATCGAATAGCGCGCGCGATGCCGGCGCACGATATCCAGCGTCGACGCGCCGATCGAGCCGGTAGCGCCGAGCAGCGTAAGCCGCCTCATGGCGCGCCCGCCAGCAACCAGCCGGCGGCAAACAACGGCGCCGCGGCAAGGATACTGTCGATGCGATCGAGCACACCGCCGTGGCCGGGCAGCAACTTGCCGCTATCCTTTACCCCGGCCTCGCGCTTGAGCACGCTGATCGCGAGATCGCCGCTGATCGACAACACCGCGCTCAGCAGGCTGATCGCGGCGAAGGCGGCAAGGCCGAGGCCGAAACCATCCCGCCAAAAATAAACCACTCCGATCCACAGCAGATTGAGCAGCACCGCGCCGAGCACGCCTTCGCGCGTCTTGCCGGGGCTGATCGCGGGCGCCAGCTTGCGCTTGCCGTAGCGGCGGCCACTGAAATAGGCGCCGATATCGGCGACCCAGACCAGGGTCATCGCGTACAGCAGCAGCCAGCCGCCGGCGGCCTCGGCGTGCAGGAATACGAGCGCGTGGCCACAGATCCAGAGCAGATCGAGGCCGACACCCAGCGCCAGAACCCTGAGCAACAGCGGCCAGCGGCCGCTGTGGCGGTAGAACGGCAGCGCGAGCGTAATCAGGCACCAGGCGCCGGCGCCGGCAAGCACCTGCCAGAGCTGCCATTCCAGGTTGACCTTGACCACCGGCAGCGACCACCAGAATACCAGCGTGAAAATTGCCGCAACCAGGCTGCTGGCGACGAGTTCGGTAGTCAGCGTCAGCGCGACGAGTTCGCGCGCCGCGGTAAACAATACCACCGCGAACAGGATGCTGACCCACAGGTTGGAGCCGTAGTGGATGACGCCAATAAACAGGATGGCGAGAATCGCGCCGGTGATGATTCGCTGTTTCAGCATCAGCCCGCGCCTTCGAGTTGCTCGCCGGTCTTGCCGAAGCGCCGCTGCCGGCGGGCAAACTCGTCAAGCGCCTGCTGCATCTCGGTTTCGCTGAAATCCGGCCACAGGGTGTCGCAGAAGTAAAACTCGGTGTAAGCCAGCTGCCACAGCAGGAAATTGCTGATGCGCCGCTCGCCGCCGGTGCGAATGAACAAATCGGCCTCGGGGCAGTCCCCCAGCGCGAGTTGCGCGGCAAATTGCGGAGCGTCGATCGCGTCGGCGTCGAGTTCGCCGGCAGCGACCCGCCGCGCCAGCGCGCGAGCCGCCTGCACCAGGTCCCAGTGACCGCCGTAGTTGACCGCCACGTTTACCGTCAGGCGACGGTTGTTCCGCGTCAGCCGCTCGGATTCCTCGAGTTGGGCGCGGAGCCCGGCGTCGAAGCGGGATCGATCGCCGATGAAGCGGATGCGAATGCCTTGTTCGCAGAGTTCGTCGGTATTGCTTTCGAGCGATTGCAGAAACAGATCCATGAGCTGGCTGACCTCTTCGGCGGGGCGATTCCAGTTTTCACTGCTGAAGGCGAACAGGGTCAGGTGCTCGACGCCGGAACGGGCGAAAAATTCGATCGCGCGGCGCGTCGTCTCGACGCCCTTGCGATGTCCGAAACTACGCGGCATCAGCCGCTTTCGCGCCCACCGCCCGTTGCCGTCCATGATGATGCATACGTGTCGGGGCGGCGGTGCCTCGAGATCAGAAGTCATGTCGACCTGCGCGCTGGCCTCAAATCTCCATTAATTCCTTTTCCTTGTTCTGCAACAGCGTGTCGATTTCCTCGACCGCCTCGTCGGTGACCTTTTGCACGAGATCCTGGCCCCGATGCTCGTCGTCCTCGGAGATATCCTTGTCCCTGGCGAGGTCCTTCAAATCGTGGTTGGCGTCGCGGCGGATGTTGCGCACCGCGACGCGCGCATTTTCGGCCAGCTCGCGAACGACGCGCACCAGCTCCTTGCGCCGTTCCTCGGTCAGCGGCGGCATCGGCACGCGAATGACGTTGCCCGCGGTCGCCGGGTTGAGCCCCAGATCGGAGGTCAGAATGGCTTTTTCGATGATCGCGACCATCGACTTGTCCCACGGCGTGACCGCCAGCGTGCGCGCATCTTCGACCGTGATATTGGCCGCCTGACCGACCGGCACCTCGCTGCCGTAGTAGTCGACGTGGATGTGGTTGAGCAGGCTCGGGTGCGCCCGGCCGGTGCGGATCTTGGAAAGCTCGGCCTGAAACGCCTCGATACTCTTGTGCATCCGCGTGCGAGCGTCTTGCTTGATATCTTCGATCATCGTGTTACCTCTTTACAGGTGACCCGGGTGCCAATGGCTTTGCCCCGCGCGAGATCCAGCAAGGCGCCCGACTGGTTGATGTCGCACACCACCAAGTCTAACCCGTTATCATTACATAAAATCATGGCCGCCACATCCATGACCGCGAGCCGGCGATCGATGGCCTCGTCGAGATTCAGAAAGTCGAAGCGTTGCGCATCGGCATGCTTGAGCGGGTCCTTGTCGTAGATGCCGTCGACCCGCGTCGCCTTGATCATCAGGTCGGCCCCGATTTCGATCGCACGCAGGCTGGCGGCGGTATCGGTCGTAAAATAAGGGCTACCGGTACCCGCCGCGAAAATCAGGATTTCGCCGGCGGCGATCCGCCGGCGCGCGTCGCGCTGGGTATAGCGATCGCAGACCTGCGGCATATCGAGCCCTGACATGACCCCGGCGTTGGCACCCTGGCGGCTCAGGCTGTCGGCCAGCGCCAACGCGTTCATGACCGTCGCCAGCATGCCCATCTGGTCGCCGGTCACCCGGTCGAGTCCGTGCGCGGCGAGCCTGGCGCCGCGAAACAGGTTGCCGCCGCCGACGACGCAGCCGAGCTCGACGCCGGATTGCGAGAGCGACTGCAGCTCGGCGGCGAGCTGATCGAGCATCGCCGGATCGATGCCGTCCGCACGCTTGCCGAGCAAGGCCTCGCCGCTGAGCTTGACCAGGAGTCGTCGATACTTGAGTTTCGTCATGCGTCCCTCTGCTGCGTGACCGCCTCGATTGTTGCTGCAGGCCGGCCGAACGGCGCGAGTTTAGCCATTATCTGTTTGAAATTTAAGCACATTCTCGGATCATCGGAAAATCGGCAAAAAAAAGGCCGCGAGTTTCGCGGCCCAGGCGATCAGGATTCGAGCTGCGACGCCACTTCGGCGGCAAAATCCTCGACCTTCTTGTCGATGCCCTCGCCGACCTCGTAACGCACGTAGCGATTGACTCTCGCACCGGCCGCGGCCAGCAGCTTGCCGACGGTCCGGTCGGGGTCCTTGACGAACGGCTGCCCGAGCAGCGTAATCTCGCCGAGAAACTTGTTCAGTCGCCCTTCGATCATCTTTTCGACGATTTCCGGCGGCTTGCCGCTGGACTCGGCCTGGGCGACGAGGATCGACTTTTCCTTGTCGACGAACTCGGCCGGAATCGCGTCCCGGTCGACGAATTGCGGATTGGACGCGGCGATGTGCATCGCGATATCGCGCGCGAGCTCGGCCTCGGCGTCGCTGTCGACGAGTACGCCGATACGCGCGCCGTGGAGATAGCTGGCGATCGCGGAGTCCGCCTCGACGATCTCGAAGCGTCGCACCTGGATGTTTTCACCGACCTTGCCGATCAGGGCCTGGCGCGCCGCCTCGACGTTCTGGCCGTCGGCCATCGACAGTGCCAGCAACGCTTCGACCGAATCCGGGCGCTCGTCGAGCAATAGCGCGACGGCCGCGTCGGCAAAGGCCTGGAAGTTATCGTCCTTGGCGACGAAGTCGGTCTCGGAATTGATTTCGAGTATTGCCGCGATCTTGCCGTCAGCGCTGACGCTGACCTTGATGGCGCCGTCGGCGGCGACCCGGCCGGCCTTCTTGTCGGCCTTGGCGGCGCCGGATTTGCGCATCAGCTCGGCCGCGGCCTCGATGTCGCCTTCGGTTTCCTGGAGCGCCTTCTTGCACTCCATCATGCCGGCGCCGGTGCGTTCGCGCAGTTCCTTGACTAATGCTGCTGTGATTGACACTTCGATACCTCAGTGTTTGTCCGCCAGCCGCGGCGGAACCCGGTTAATCCTTGGCCGCGGCCTTCTTGGTCGCGGCTTTCTTGGTCGCGGCCTTCTTGGTCGCGGCCTTCTTGGTCGCGGCCTTCTTGGTCGTCGCCTTCTTGGTGGCGGCTTTCTTGGTCGCGGCCTTCTTGGTGGCGGCCTTCTTGGTGGCGGCCTTCTTGGTGGCGACCTTCTTGACCGCAGCCTTCTTCGGCGTCGCCTCGGCGTCCGCGTCGGCGGATATCGCCGCCGCGGCCTCGGACTCGGTCTCCGGCTCGGCTTTGGTCTCCGGCTCGGCTTTGGCCTCCGGCTCGGGTTTGGCCTCCGGCTCGGCTTTGGCCTCCGGCTCGGCTTTGGCCTCCGGCTCGGCTTTGGCCTCCGGCTCGGCCCTGGTCTCCGGCTCGGCTTTGGCCTCCGGCTCGGCTTTGGCCTCCGGCTCGGCCCTGGTCTCCGGCTCGGCCCTGGTCTCCGGCTCGGCCCTGGACTCCGGCTCGGCTTCGGTGCCGATCTCGATCTCGGCTTCGCTCACGGTTTTGGCCTCAGTTTCGGCCTCGACTTGCGCCTCGGGCTCCACTTTCGGTGACTCCGTGACGGGCTCCGCCGCGCTCGCGGCCGCGGAACCGGCGTCGACATCGTCCCCGATCGCGGCTTCGAGTTCGGCCTCGGCGACCGCCGCGGCGGGATCGATGGCCTCGCTCTTGGCCGCGCCGGTCGTCGGCACCTTGCTGCTGATCTTGACCGCCGGCGCGGCCTCGACCTCGGCGTCGCTGTCGACCTCGATCAGCTCGTCATCGCCGTCGGCGCCGGCGACGATGCTCTGCTTGCCCTCCAGAATCGCATCGGCGGCGAGGCGCGCGTACAGCCGAATCGCGCGCATCGAGTCGTCGTTGCCCGGAATGATGTACTCGATTTCGTCCGGCGAATTATTGGTGTCGACGACGCCGACGACCGGGATGCCGAGCTTGGCCGCCTCCTGCACCGCGATCTTTTCGTAACCGACGTCGATGACGAACAGCGCTTCGGGCAGGCCACCCATGTCCTTGATGCCGCCGAGCGTCCTGTCGAGCTTTTCCTGCTCGCGCGACAGTTGCAGGATTTCCTTCTTGCTGATTTTCTCGTAGGAATTGCTCTCGGCCATTTCCTCGAGCTCCTTCAGGCGCTTGATCGACGCGCGCACGGTGCGGAAATTGGTCAGCATGCCGCCCAGCCAGCGGTGGTTGACGAAAGGCATGCCACAGCGTTCGGCTTCCTCGCGGAGCGCATCGCTGGCGGCGCGCTTGGTGCCGACGAACAGGATCTTGCCCTTTTTCGACGCGACCTTGCCGAGGTAGTTGGTCGCATCCTTGCACAGCGGCAGGGTATGCTCGAGGTTGATGATGTGGATCTTGTTGCGTTCGCCGAAAATGAACGGTGCCATCTTCGGATTCCAGAAACGGGTCTGGTGACCGAAATGCACGCCCGCTTCCAACATTTCACGCATCGTGAAGTTAGACATGTTTGCTCCAGATGTCAGCTGGCCGGGATTTCACCGACCGGGGTTAAGCCTCCACATGCCCGCCGCTCACGACCCGCTCACTGGTATCACGGGCACCCATGAGGGCGTTGTCGACATGTGTGTGTCGTTTAATTTACCGCCGGCCGGCGCGATCCGGAAGAATCCGGACCCCGCGGTTGCCGAGGGCGCGCGCTTTATAACATAATCGCCTATTCGCAACAACCGGCCGACGACAGAAATATGGGCGTGACGATCAAGACCGCGGACGAAATCGAGAAAATGCGCGTTGCCGGCCGGCTCGCGGCCGACGTACTGCGCATGATCGAGCCGCACGTCGAGCCCGGGATCACGACCGAGGCGCTCGATCGCGTCTGCCACGACTACATGGTCGACGAACTCGACGTCATCCCGGCGCCGCTGAATTACCGGGGTTTTCCGAAATCGATCTGCACCTCGGTCAACCACGTCGTCTGCCACGGCATCCCGAGCGACAAGAAGCTCAAGCACGGCGATATCATCAACATCGACATCACCGTAATCAAGGACGGCTACCACGGCGATACCAGCCGCATGTTCCAGGTCGGCAAACCCACCGTGCAAGGCGAACGCATCAGCCGCATCGCCTACGAATGCATGAAGATCGGCATCGAGATGATCCGCCCCGGCATACGCCTCGGCGATATCGGCCACGCGATCCAGAGCCACGCCGAACGCAATAACTGCTCGATCGTGCGCGAATACTGCGGACACGGCATCGGCAAGGTATTCCACGAAGATCCGCAGGTGTTGCACTACGGCAAGCCGGGGACCGGCCTGCTGCTCGAGCCGGGCATGACCTTCACGGTCGAACCGATGGTCAACCTCGGCCGGCGACACGTCAAGCTGCTGCCCGACGACTGGACCGTCGTGACCAAGGACCACAGCCTGTCGGCGCAGTGGGAGCACACCAATCTCGTCACCGACGACGGCTTCGAAGTGCTGACGCTGCATCCCGATTACGGGTTCTGACGTGAGCCCGCTCGACCTGATCGACGCGGCACTCGAGCGAGCGGGCGACAACGAAACGCTGCGGGCGGCGCCGCTGGCGGCCGCGCTCGAGCAGGCGCGGCAGCAGATTTATCGCGAATTCGACGACGGCGCCGACACCGCCGCCCTGGTACACGCCGGCGCCGAGGTTATCGACCGCCTGTTGCGCTTCTGCTTCGGCCATTACTTCGGCGGCGCGGCCGCCCGCGGCCCGACCGAGCGCGGACCCGCCCTGCTCGCCGTCGGCGGCTACGGCCGACGCGAAATCCTCCCCGGCTCCGACATCGACATGATGATCCTGCTCGACAAGAAGGCCAATCGCGAACTCGAGCAGCGGATATCGGAATTTCTGACGCTGCTGTGGGACATCGGTCTCGAGGTCGGGCACAGCGTGCGCAGCGTGCGCGATTGCGTCGCCCAGGGCAAGGCCGACGTGACCGTCATGACCAACATGATCGAGTCCCGCCTGGTCGACGGCAACGCCAGGCTCTACGCGAAGTTCGAGCAGGCGATCTCGCCGCGCAAGCTGTGGTCGTCGCGCCAGTTCTTCGAAGCCAAGCTCGACGAGCAACGCGCCCGTCACCAGCGCTTCAACGACACGGCGTACAATCTCGAGCCCAATATCAAGGAGGGTCCCGGCGGCCTGCGCGACATCCAGATCATCGGCTGGGTCGCGAAACGCCACTACGGCGCCGGCTCGTTTCACGAACTGGTCGAGCACGGCTTTCTGACCGAAGCCGAGTACGAACGTCTCGACGCCGGTCAAAAACACCTGTGGCGGGTGCGCTTCGCGCTGCACCGCATCGCCGGTCGCCGCGAGGACCGATTGCTGTTCGACTACCAGAACAAGATCGCCGAGGCTTTCGGTTACGTCAGCGGCGAACACAACCTGGCGATCGAGCAGTTCATGCAGCAGTACTACCGTACGATCATGGACCTCGAACGCCTGAGCGAGATGCTGCTGCAAATCTTCAGGGAAGAGATCCTGCTGTCCGGCTCGAAACACAAGATCACGCCGCTCAACGAGCGTTTTCGCCTGCGTAACGATTTCATCGAGGTGGCGCATCCCGACGTGTTCAGGCAGCACCCGCCGGCGCTGGTCGAGCTGTTTCTGCTGATCTCGCTCAATGAACGCTGCGAGGGCGTCACCGCGGCGACGATTCGGCTGGTGCGCGAACACCTCTATCTCGTCGACGACGAGTTCCGCGGCAACGACGAGGTGACCCGGCTGTTCATGCAGCTGATGAGCGCGCCCAGCGGCATGACCCACCAGATGCGGCGAATGAATTCCTACGGCTTCCTCGCCGCCTACATCCCGGCCTTCGGCAAGATAACCGGGCGCATGCAATACGATTTGTTCCATGCCTACACCGTCGACCAGCATACGATCTTCGTGATCCGCAACCTGCGTCGCTTCGCGCTGAAAAAACACGAGGACGAGTTTCCGTTCTGCAACTACGTCTACAGCAAGCTCGAGAACCCGACCCTGCTCTACATCGCCGCGCTGTTTCACGACATCGCCAAGGGCCGCGGCGGCGACCACTCGGTGCTCGGCGCCGAGGAAGCCACCCGTTTCTGCGTGCAGCACAAGCTCAATCGCAAGGAAACCCGCGTCGTTTCGCAGCTCGTGCGCGATCACCTGCTGATGTCGGTGACCGCGCAGCGCAAGGACATCAGCGACCCCGACGTGGTGCGCGAATTCGCGCGCCAGATCGGCAGCATGAACATGTTGAATTACCTCTACCTGCTGACCGTGGCCGACATTCGCAGCACCAACCCGAAGCTCTGGAACAACTGGAAGGACGCCCTGCTCAAGCAGCTCTACCAGGCGACCAAGAAGGTCATTCGCCGCGGCATCGAGCACGCCCCCGACATCGACGAAATCATCCAGGAAAACCGCGACGCGGCGATGGAGGCGATGAGCGACCTGCCCTATACGGCCGAGCAAATCAATTCGGTTTGCGAGCGGCTGCCCGGCGACTACTTCCTGCGCCACCACCCGCTCGAAATCCGCTGGCACGTCGACCAGATCCTGAGCCATCCGGACGAGTCGATCCTCGTCAGCGTGCGCCAGGCCCGCCAAACCAAGAATACCAAGCTGTTCGTCTACGCCGACGAGGTCGCACACGCATTCTCGCAGGTCACCGGTACGCTCGGCGCGCTCGGCCTGTCGATTCTGAACGCGGAAATCTTCACCACCAGCGACGGCAAGATCATGGATACCTTCATCATCCAGGATCAGAACGGCCAGCCGGTCACGGACCCGGAACTGATTACCCAGATCCGGCAACAACTGCTCGTCGCGCTGCGCTCGGACTCGATCTACGAAGGCGAGTACCACGTGCGACAGCCGCGCCACCTCAAGGCCTTCGATCACCCGACCGAGGTCCAGTTCGAGCAGGATTATCTCAACAGCCGCACGGTCATGGAGATCAGCGCGCTCGACATGCCCGGACTGCTGTCGATCATTGCGAACGTCATCGCCGGGATGGACATCGACATCACCCATGCCAAGATTTCGACGCTCGGCGAAAAAATCGACGACATCTTTTACCTGACGACGGTCGACGGCAAGGCCATCACCGATCCCGCGGTGCTCGATCGGCTGGCGCAAGACCTGAAACAGGCGCTCGATGCGCGCAGGGCGGCCTGAACTGCGGACCGGCATGGACGGCGTACCGGGCAAACCCTTCGATCAGGCCAGCGACGGCGAAAACAATGCGGTCTTGTTCGACGTCGGCTACCCGCTGCGTCGCGGTCTCGACGCGGCGATACGCGAACTGCGCGATCGCTACGGCGATGCCTTGCGCCTGCTGCCGATGGCGGGCACGTCGGGAGCCGGCGGCATTTTCCAGGTGCCGAAACCGCCCGGCAGCACCGTCGTCGCGCTGCGCCTCGACGCACCTCCGACGCCCCGCGTGCGTGTCGGCGAGGTCCCGGATCCGGCCGCGCTCGAGCTCGACGAAATCGTCATCGACGAGTCCCGGCAAGCGGTGGGGGCCGGCGCCGCGATTACCCTCGATCAACTGAGCCGCGCACTCGAGGACCGGCTCGGACCCGGCCATCGCGTGCCCGGCGCCGACCTGACCAGCTACCAGTACGCCGCGGTCGGCGCGACCTTCATGACCGGCGGCATGGGGCCGCAGCGACGCTATTTCAGCGACAGCGTCGACGCGATCGCGCTACACGACGGCGAGAGTCTTGCGACGATCGACGGCGACGCGCTTGCCGATTTCGCCGGCACCTACGGCTGGAGCGGCATGGTTAGCGCGCTGCGTTGTCGCTATTTTCACTTCCCCGCCAACGAGATTTCGTTCGCGCTGCCGGTCGACGACGCGCCGGACAGCCTCGCGCGCCTGCTGGCGCATCTCGCCGCGCACGCGTGGCTGGAGTTCGGCGGCGATGTGGTCGGCTCGGCGGCCGGCGACGGCGCGCTGATTCTCGGTCTCGAACACGTCAGCCGCGCGTCGATGCGGCCGCTGCTCGACGTCGCCGATAGCAACCCGGCCGGGCCTCGCGCGCGCGACCTCGCGCACAAGATCGAGGCCGCCGGCGCCGCCGGACTGATTTTCGTCAGCGGGCTGACCGACGGTTCGATCGACGAGTTTCTTGGCGCCCTGCTCGACGACGCCGCCGGCGAGAGCTTTACGCTGGCCGGAATCGATCTCGAGCACGCCGAGATCTTCGGCGATCCGGATGAAATGCGCTCGGTGCGCGAGGCGATTCCGTATGCCGCGCGCATGCAGCGGCCGACCGGCCGGCACGTATACAAGAACCATACCGACGCCGATATTCGCCTGCCGCCGGGCGGCGTAGAGGCCGCGATGACGCGACTGTGGCAAATCAATCGCGAATACGTCGCCGCGGTCGACGCCTATTACCGCGAGCAAGCCGACATCGGCGGCGAAATCCTGGTTTACGGCCACCTCAACCCGTTCGGCGTCGATCCGCACAACCGCGTGACTATGAGCGCCGACGACCCCGACCGCTTCGCCGCCGCGCGCGATTACCTCATCGCACGGCGCGCGGACTACTATCGCGCGCTGGCCGAACTCTGCGTCGACAGCGACGCGGTTTTCGTCGGCGGCGAGAAAACCGCCGACTCGGAGCTCGGCATCTACCGGGCGCTGGGCGGCCCCGACAACGCGCCGCCGGCGCTGCGCGAGCGTTTTCGGCGCCAGCGCGAACGGATTCGGGCGGCTGCGCCGCTGTTCAACTGGCGTGCACCCGAACCTTTCGTCTAGGTAGCGAGGCGCGTTACTCGGCTAGCGCTTGAATTCGAGCAGCTTGCCGAGCCCCGGCAGGCTCGCCGCCGGCAACATGCCGAGCGCGCGCAGTTCGTCGAGCACCGGCACCGGCAACGCGGCGCTGGCGGTCTTCTGATTCAGCACGCCCCCGATCACCACCGGCAACTCCAGCCCGGCGAGATCGAGCGCCGCGCGCAGCTGGCGCGCGTAGTCGAGCGCCATGCCGTTATGCGTGCTCAACAGCAGCGCATCCGCGGCGTCGCGTTCGAGCGCGGCGGCGATGTCGGCGGGCGATTGTTCGGCGCCGAGCCAGTTGACGCTGGCACCGGCCTCGCCGAGCAACTGCGCCAGCGCGCCGGCGGCGTGCTCGTGCACGTCGGTCGACGCGACGACGAGCCGCCGACCGGCAATGCGTGCGCGCATTTCGTCGCTGCCGAACAGGTCGCGATGCTCGTCGACGAGGTCGCGCGACAGCGCGCACATGTCGGTGACGAGCGCCGCGTCCTTATCGAGATGCCCGGCGAACAGCACCTCGAAGCGCGCGGCGCCGAGCCGCTTGAGCACGTACAGCAGTCGCAGCGGGTCGCGGATATCCACGCCGCAGTCCGCGAGCCCCGCGAGCGCGCGCTCGAAGATGGCCTGGCCGTCGCGACAAACGGTATCGGCGAATGCCTCGGCGGCGCCGAAATCGACGTGCGGGAAGAGCCGCCGCGCGCTGGCCTCGACGCGCCGGCCGAACAGCTGTGCTTCGACGATCTCGTCGGCCGACGGTATCCGGATAGCCTCGGTCACCGGTAACGGCAGCACTGCGTGGCCGCTCGGCGCGTACAGCTGGGCGAGGATGTCCCAGCTCAGGTACTCGGCGGTCAGCGCGCGATTGTGCTCGAACTCGTGGCCGAACGACAGCGTATCGCCGTAAATCATCGAACCGACGTGCTCACCGCGATGGATGCGCTGTAGCGCGACGACCCAGCCGACCCGGCGCAGCGGATCGCGGGTCAACCCGCCGATGCAATGCGCGAGGCGCGCACCGACCAGTTCTCCGACCAGATAGTGCTCGAGCATGGCCCAGGCGGCGACCGTTGCGCAGTGGCGGAACAAAGCGCCATAACCGTCTTCCAGATAGGAATGCAGCATTACGCCGCGCTCGCGAAACTCGGCGAGCAACAGCATCGCCTCGCAGGTTTGCGCCGCCGTTGCGCCGACATCGTCCCAGCCGGGAGCGGCGAAGGTGAAGTACTGCGACAGGTTGCCGATCGTCGTGCAACCGATCCCGAGGGCGGCGACCGCGTTCGCAACCGAGGCCGGCTGGCCGATCATGAAGTCGCCGAGGTGCGGCTGAATCGGCGCCGCCTGCGCGAGCGCATCCCAGTCGCGCGAACTCTCGAGCATCGGCCCGGTCTCGGCCGCGACCCGGCCGCGTCGCTCGGGCGGCAGGCCCATGCGCCGATCGAGCGCGAAACCCGCGCGGTCGAGGCGATGACCGCGGGCCGCGAGTTCGCGGTGGATGGCGGTCAGCGCCGCGGCGGTCGCGTCGACGTCGTTCAAGCCGATATGCGCGTGATACATGATCCGGCCATCGCGCATCGACTGTTGCTTGTACTCGAATTCGGAGGCGACGCCGTGCGCGTCGAGGAATGCCGAGCGTCCGAGGCGGATGGCGCCGGCCGTTGCGCGCGCGCGGGCGCGCAGGTCGGCGACGCGCGGCAGCGGCCTTGCCGCGAGCCGGCGCAAGCCATCGAGGGCGTCGGCGTGCGCCGGGTTCACGCCTTGCCGATCGGATCGAGAAATTCGACTTTACCGGTGTCGAGCGAGTACTCGGCGCCGACGACCTCGAGCCGGCCCGCGTCGATCAGCCGCTCGAGGATTTGCGAGCCGTGGCGCAGATGGCCGACCGACGCGCGGATATTGGCGCGCACGGCCCGGCGCATCAGGCGCGCGGCATCGTCGCGCATCTCGGTCTCGAGCAGCGTTTCGACCGCCGGCCGAATGCGGTCGACGATCGCCCGCAGGTTCGGCGAGCGCTGTTCGCTGGGCCGCGCGAGCTCCTCGAGCGTGGCCTCGACCGCGCCGCAGTGGGTATGGCCGAGCACCACCACCAGCGGCGAGCCGAAGCGCTCGGCGGCGAACTCGACGCTGCCGATCTGCGACGGCGCGATGACGTTGCCGGCGACGCGAATCACGAAGAGTTCGCCGAGGCCCTGATCGAATATGATTTCGGCCGGCACGCGCGCGTCCGAACAACCGATCACGATCGCGATCGGCCGCTGCTCGGCGACCAGCCGGTAGCGCCGCGCGCTGGCCGACTCGGAATCGCCGGCATTCAGATCGGCGACGAAACGATTATTGCCGTCGACGAGGCGCGCGAGCGCCTCGGCTGCAGATATTCCGACCATTGCTCATTCTCCTCCGTTACGATCCGACCAGACCGCGAGCTCGTTGCCGCTGGGTTCGGTAAAGTGAAAGCGGCGACCGCCGGGGAACGCGAAAATCGGTTTGACGATTTGACCGCCGGCCCGTTCGACGCGGGCCTGCGTCGCCTCGAGATCCTCGCTGTAGAAGACCAGCAGCGCGCCGCCCGCCTGCGTGCTCGAGTGGAGCGGAGCGCGGTAAAAGCCGCCGTCGAGACCCTCGCCGGCAAACGCACAGTAGTCGGGCCCGTAGTCGTCGAAGCGCCAGCCGAAGGCGGCGGCGAAAAAGGCCCTGGTTGCATCGAGATCCCGCGCCGGAAACTCGACGTAGTCGATTTTTTCGTGTCGCTTCATGCACTGCCTCCCGTGTCGGTCCGAATCCAGACCGCGGTATCGTGATAAATGGCGCCGCCGTTGGGCGGCCCGGGTTCGGCCGACACCAGCGCGTTGACGCCGAGCCCCTCGATAAAGGCGTGGTTCGGCCAGATACTCTCGATGACGACGACGCCGCGCTGCACGCCGTCGAACAGCTTAGCGTGCAGCAGAATATCCGCGAGCCGGTTGCCGACGCGCGCGAGTTCGCCGTCGCCGAGACCGAGCGCGGCCGCGTCGGCCGGATGGATCAGCAGCGTCGGCCGAGCCTCGGCGCGGCGCGACCCGGGCGTCTCGGTAAAGCTGGTGTTCAGGAATTGCCGCGCCGGCGCCGCGACCAGGCGAAACGGGTGCTCGTCGTCGGCGGCGTGCATGACCGGCAGGTAATCGGGCAGCGCCGGCATCGCGGCGTAATCCGGCCCGACCCGGCTCCAGTCCGGCCTGAAATGAAACCGGCGGTCGGGCGTTTCGAAGCCGTCGAGAAAATTGTCATGCTCGAAGCCACCCGCGCAATCGTGCCAGTGCGCCGCGAACAGGGTCGCTTCGTCGGGCAGGCCGCTGCGGCGGAGCGCGTCGTCTATCAGCGCACGCGGGCTCTGCTCGAAACCCGGATGGCTGTGACCGAGCCGCCGTGCGAGCTCGGCCAGCACCCGGTGGTTGCTGCGGCACTCGGCGAACGGCTCGATCAGCGCGCGCGTGACCTGCAAATGCGTATGACCGCCGGCCTGGTAAAAGTCGTCGTGTTCCAGAAACATCGTCGCCGGCAGCACGATGTCGGCGAACGCCGCGGTCTCGGTCATGAACTGTTCGTGCACGCAGACGAACAAGTCGTCGCGCGCGAACCCGGCGAGGACCTTGCGCGTCTCCGGCGCGACCACCGCGGGATTGGTATTTTGCACCAGCAGCGCGGTCACCGGCGGGCCGCCCTGCAGATCGCGCGGGTCGCCGGCGAGCACATCGCCGATGCGCGACTGGTCGAGTACGCGCGTCGCCGGGTCGAGCACGTCGAGGCCCTTGATGACGGTCTGATCGATGCCGTAGATTCCGCCGTTGGCGTAGAGCGCGCCGCCGCCGGGTTCGCGCCAGGCGCCGGTCAGGGCCGGCAGGCAGGCCGCCGCGTGCATGTTGGCGGCGCCGTTGCGCGAGCGGGTAAACCCGTAGCCGAGGCGCAGAAAGCTGTTTTTGATGCCGCCGTAAAGTCGCGCGAACTCGACGATTTCGTCCTCGTCGAGACCGGTGATATCGCTCGCCCAGGCCGGCGAGCGCGACGCCAGGTGCGACTCGAGCTCGCGCGGGACGTCGGTGTAGGCTTCGAGATACTCGCGGTCGACGAGATCGTCGGCGAACAGCTGGTGCATGACCGCGCAGGCCAGCGCGCCGTCGGTACCGGGGCGCAGCATCAGGTGCAGATCGGCCTTTTGCGCGGTCGCGTTGCGGTACGGATCGACGACCACCAGTTTCGCCCCGCGTTCGCGTCGCGCGCGGGCGACGTGGTGCATGGCGTTGACCTGGGTATAGACCGGGTTGCCGCCCCAGATCACGAGCAGGTCGCTGTCGGCCATCGCGCGCGGATCGGAACCGCGCTTGACGCCGGTGCCGGCGATCCAGCCGGCGTCCGCGAGCGTGATGCAAAACGTCGAGTGCTGGCGCGAAGTCTTCAGCAGGTTGCGGAACAGCTCGATGCTGTCGCGCTGCAGCAGGCCCATCGTGCCGGCGTAGTGATACGGCCAAAGCGTTTCGCTGCCGTGGCGCTGCATCGCGCGGGCGAAGGCTTCCGCAATCTCGTCGAGCGCGTCGTCCCAGCCGATCTCGACGAAGGCGTCACGCCCCCGTCCCCTGGGCCCGCGACGGCGTAGCGGTTGTCCGAGGCGCTCGGGATGATGCACGCGCTCGGCATAGCGCGCGACCTTGGCGCACAGTACGCCGGCGGTGTAGGAATTATCGCGCGCGCCGCGCACGCGGCCTATGGTGCGCGCGTCGATCAGCTCGACTTCAAGCGCGCAGGTGCTCGGACAGTCGTGGGGGCAGGCGGAGTAGCCCACCGCGGGATAGACGACGGCAGCCATGCGCGACATTGTGCAAGAAGGCAGATGCCGGCGCCAGTACTTCGCCGCGCCGCCGCACGCTTGTGCTCGAATCGCGAGATGCTAAACTGGGCGCCGTTTGACAGCGTCCCCGAGGAGAGCCAATGAGCGGCCCGGACAAACCCAGTTTCAAGACCCGCGAGGTACATGCCGGCGTCGCGCCGGACCCGGTCACCGGCGCGATACTGACGCCGATTTACCAGAGCACGACCTATGTCCAGGAATCGGTCGACCAGTACCTCGAGAAGGGCTATTCCTACAGCCGCTCGGGCAATCCGACCGTGACCGCGCTCGAGGCGCGCATCACCGCGCTCGAGGGTGGCGCCGGCAGCCTGTGTTTCGCCACCGGCATGGCCGCGACCAGCTGCACGCTGATGGCCTTGCTCGACGCCGGCGATCACCTCGTCCTGTCCGACGTCGTCTATGGCGGCACCCACCGCGTCACGACCAAGGTGCTGAACCGCTGGGGTCTCGAGGCCAGTTTCGTCGATACCGCCGACGCCGCCAATGTCGAGGCCGCGATTCGCGACAATACCCGGCTGATCTTCACCGAAACCCCGGCCAACCCGACGCTCAAGCTGACCGACATCGCGGCGGTATCCGAGGTCGCGCGCGCCCGCGGCATCCCGCACGTGGTCGACAACACCTTTCTGACGCCCTACTTGCAGCGCCCGCTCGAGCTCGGCGCCGACATCACGCTGCACAGCACGACCAAGTTCATGGAAGGCCACAACATCAGCGTCGGCGGTTCGATCACGGCCGCCGACCCGACGCATCTAGAGCAAATCATGTTCGTACGCAACTGCCTCGGCAGCAACATGTCGCCGATGGTCGCGTTCTATACCCTGCAGGGCATCAAGACGATGAGCACCCGGCTCGAGGCGCAATCGCAAAACGCGCTCGCTATCGCGCGCTTTCTCGAAACCCACCCGATGGTCGAGCGCGTCGCTTACCCCGGTCTCGAATCCTTCCCGCAAAAGGAGCTCGCCGACCGCCAGGCCAGCGGCCACGGTTCGATGCTGTGGTTCGAGGTCAAGGGCGGCGTCGCCGCCGGCAAGCAGCTGATGGACACGCTCGAACTCTGGAGCCTGGCCGAAAACCTCGGCTCGGTCGAGTCGCTGGTGACGCACTCGGTGACGATGACTCATGCCGACATGCCGCGCGAGGAACGGCTCGCCGCCGGCATTACCGACGGCCTCGTGCGTCTGTCGGCCGGGCTCGAGTCGGCCGACGATTTGATCGCCGATCTGAAGCAGGCACTCGACGGCCTCTAGCTCCGGGCATGATCATCGTCAGCATCGAATCCTTTGCCACCGAGTACGTGGCAATGGTTCGGGTACGCACCGACGATGGTGACGAGGGCTGGGGCCAGGTTTCGCCGTACAACGCCGACATCACCGCCGAAGTCCTGCATCGGCAGATCGCCCGCCACGTACTCGGCATGGACGCGAGCGATATCGCTGCGGTGACCCAGGTCGTGCTCGACCGCGAACACAAGTTTCAGGGCACCTATCTGTTCCGCGCACTTTGCGGAGTCGATACCGCGTTATGGGATATCGCGGCGAAACGCGCGGGCAAAAGCGTGCATCGCCTGCTCGGCGGTAATCGCTCAGAGTTTCCGGTTTACGCGTCGAGCATGAAGCGCGATATCACGCCGCAGGCGGAGGCCGAGCGGATGCTGGCGCTACGCGAGACGCACGGCTACCACTCGTTCAAATTTCGCATCGCGCGCGAATGCGGCCACGATAGTGATCAATGGCCGGGTCGCACCGAGGAAATCGTCAGGACCATGCGTGAAACGCTAGGCGACGAGGTGACGCTGCTGGTCGACGCGAACAGCGGCTACACGCCAGCGAAAGCGATCGAGGTCGGCCACATGCTCCAGGATTATGGCGTCAGTCATTTCGAAGAACCGTGCCCCTACTGGGAACTGGACTGGACGCGCCAGGTGACCGAGGCGCTGGATATCGACGTCACCGGAGGCGAGCAGGACAACAACATGATCGTCTGGAAACAGATGATCGACAGCCGCGCGGTCGACGTCGTGCAGCCCGATATTTGCTACATGGGCGGCATCACGCGTACGGCACAGGTCGCCGAGCATGCCCGCGAGGCCGGCATCCCGTGCACGCTGCATTCGGCCAACCTGTCGCTGGTTACGCTGTTTTCGCTGCATTTCATGGCGGCAATCGAAAACGCCGGCAAATACGTCGAGTTTTCGATCGAGGGACTGGACTATTACCCGTGGCAGCATAATCTGTTCAGCCCCGGTTTCGAGATCAAAAACGGGAACTGCCTGATTTCCGACGAGCCCGGCTGGGGTATCGAAATCGACCCGGAGTGGCTCGCGCTCGGCGAATACCGGGTTAGTTACAATGCCGCCAGTTCATAATCAATTTGAGGGGGACCGCAGATGGAAGTAGTTAATTCAGTACTCGAGCTCATCGGTAATACGCCGATCCTGAAGCTCAGCAAGTTCGATACCGGTCCCTGCGATCTGTACATCAAGATGGAATCGGAAAACCCGGGCGGTTCGATCAAGGATCGCATCGCGGTCTGGATGATCGAAGCAGCGGAAAAAGAAGGCAAGATCGAGCCCGGCGGCACGATCATCGAGGCCACCGCCGGCAATACCGGCCTCGGTCTCGGGCTGGTCGCCGCGCAAAAGGGTTACAAGCTGATTCTCGTCATTCCCGACAAGATGAGCCCGGACAAGATTCGACATATCCGCGCGATGGGCGTCGACGTGCGCCTGACCCGCTCCGACGTGCAAAAGGGCCACCCCGAGTACTACCAGGACTATGCCAAGCGCCTGGCCGCCGAGATTCCGAATTCGTACTTTATCGACCAGTTTTCCAATCCGAACAACCCCCGCACCCATCGCGAATTCACCGGCCCCGAAATCCTGCGCCAGATGGATGGCAAGCTCGACGCGGTCGTCGTCGGTGTCGGTTCCAGCGGCACGGTTACCGGATTGAGCCAGTTCTTCAAGCAAGAGCTACCCGATCTCGAAATGGTGGTCGCCGACCCGGTGGGTTCGATTCTTGCCGACACGATCAATACCGGAGTAACACCGCAGGCTTCGTCCTGGCTGGTCGAAGGCATCGGTGAGGATTTCCTGCCGCCGATCTGCGATATCAGTCTGATCGAAAAAGCCTACGCGATCAGCGACCGGGAAGCCTTCAGCACGCAGCGCGAGTTACTGCGCCTCGAAGGCATTATCGCCGGCTCGTCGACCGGCACGCTGCTGTCGGCGGCGCTGCGCTACTGCCGCGAGCAAACCGAACCGAAGCGCGTACTGACCTTCGCCTGCGACACCGGCAACAAGTATCTGAACAAGTCGTTCAACGATTCCTGGCTCGCCGACCAGGGTTTGCTCGAGCGCGAGTCCCACGGCGACCTGCGCGACCTGATCGCGCGGCCGATGGACAGCGGCGATATGGTCACGGTGACCCCCGAGGACAACCTGATCACGACCTACAAACGCATGCGCATGTTCGACGTATCGCAGCTACCGGTCGTACAGGACGGACATATCGTCGGCCTGATCGACGAATCCGACATCCTGCTCGGGATCTACGAGGACAAGGACAGCTTCCAGATGCTGGTCGGCGACGTCATGGTCAAGGACCTCGACACCATGTCGCCGACCGCGTCGATCGACGACGTCGTCGAATTGTTCAAGCAGGACAAGGTCGCCATCGTCGCCGACGGCGACGTCTTCTACGGGTTGATCACGCGCATCGACCTGATTAACCACCTGCGCAAACAGATGCTGTGAAGCTCGGCTAGCCGGTCCTGGCGCTGTCGGCCCGCTTGCGCCGCGCGCGCTTGCCGCGCCGGATCGACGTAACCGTCGCCCGATCCTTGCGCGCGAGTTCGCGCTCGACCTCGTACATGTAATCGCGCGTGATCGGCAAGGCGTTCACGTCGCGCGCGAGCTGCAGCTGGAACACGGTGATGTCGAGGTAGCGGAAAGTCGCCTCGCAGCCGAGCAGGTACAATTCCCACATACGGCAAAAACGCTCGTCGTAGAGTTCGGCAACGCGCCCGCGATTGGCGGCGAAACGCTCGTGCCAGCGCTCGAGCGTCTCGGCATAGTGTAACCGCAGGTTTTCGAAGTCGGTCAACCACAGGCCGGTATTTTCGATCGTGCGCGTCAACTGCGAAGCCGATGGCAGGTAAGCGCCGGGAAAGATGTACTTGCGAATCCAGGCGTTGATCGGCCGCGGCTTGTTCATGCGCGCGATCGTGTGAATCAGCGCGACACCGTCGGGCTCGAGCAGATCGCGGACCTTGCGAAAATACTCGCCGTAATGAAACTGACCGACGTGCTCGAGCATGCCGACCGAGACGATCCGGTCGAACCGGTCCTCGAGGGTTCGATAATCGCGCAACTCGAATTTGACGCGGTCGTCGAGCCCGGCGTCGTGGGACCGCTGCCGCGACAGCTTCAGCTGCTCTTCGGACAGGGTGACGCCGGTTACCTGACAATCGAATTGCTTGGCGATATACAGCGCGAGACCGCCCCAGCCGGAACCGATGTCGAGTACGCGCATGCCCGGGCGAACATCGAGCTTGGCCGCGATATGGCGTTTTTTTAGCAACTGCGCGGTATCGATATCCTCGTCGCCGGAGCGAAAATAGGCGCAGGAATATTGCCGGTCGGCGTCGAGAAACAGGTCGTAGAGCTCGGCCGACAAGTCGTAGTGGTGGGCGACGTTTTCGCGCGCCCGGCTGATCGGGTTGTAATGCGCGCCGGCGGCGAAAACGCTGTAAAGGCGCCGGCGCAGTTCGCTCAACCAGGTGGCGTCGAAGCGCTTGTCCGAATGCTCGAGGATTTCGAGAAACTCGGCGAGGCTACCCTCCTCGATGACGAGACCACCGTCCATGTAAGCCTCGCCCCAGGCCGTCGAGCTCAAACGCAACAGCTTGCGCTCGGTCGAGTGATCGGTGATCCGAAAAACCACGGTCGGGCCGTCGAGGTCGCAAAGCCGATGGCGCTCGCCGCGCGCATCGATCAGCGTCAGCCTGCCGTGATTAAAAAAGCGGCGCAAGATAGTAACTAGAATCACGATGTCCACCCTGCCATTCTTGTCATCGGACCGCTCATACTACTGTTTTTATTCTGTTTTTACCATGCTCCGCCCGGACCGCGGTTATCCATGCGCCAACGGCGTCGAGGCTTTGACTTCGCCGGGAAAACATTATTCAATACGCGGGCCGAGCCCGCCGCGTCCGCCGGGCAGCCCAATCGCCAGAGATCCCGTCCATGGATATTCAGCGCCTGCTCACGAGCCTAAGTTCCACGATCATCGTCCAGTTCGGCGTCGTCGTCGCGGCCGCAATCGGTTTGACCGCCTGGAATTTCGACGTCATCCGGCCGTTTTACTTCGACAACCAGCTCACCGACACGGGCATTATCATCAACAGCGCGATCGTCATGCTGCTCGTCATCGGCCTCGGCAATATTCTTTTTCACCTGTTACGTTACCGCCGCGAGGAAGCCGCGATCGCGCTGTTCGTCAACAACATCGAGGCGCTCAAGACCGACCTGCTCGAGGGCTTGCCGGCGGATTCGGTGGTCGCGAAGCGGCAGACGACGATGCGCTCGATCCAGGCGGCGCGCGGCGAGATCGATCACGGTGCGCTGGCGGCGATGCAAAATGCCGACGAGGCGACCCGCTTCGGCCTGATCCGTTTCATCAACAACATCCTGATTCTGACCGGCGTCTTTGGCACGATCGTGGCCCTGTCGATCGCGCTGCTCGGGGCATCCGATCTGCTCGACTCGGCCGACGCGAGCCTCGGCGGCATGGGCCTCGTGATTCACGGCATGTCGACCGCGCTGTCGACGACGATTACCGCGATCATCGCCTATCTCGTCTTCGGTTACTTCTACACCCGGCTCGCCGACGTGCAGACGCATTTCCTGAGCAGTGTCGAGCAACTGACCTCGATCTACCTGTTGCCGCAATTCGTCAAGACCGAAACCGATATCGTGCACCAGATGAACGATTTGCTCGAAGCGGTCGTGCAGGCGGCCGACAACCTCAGGCTGACGCAAGAGGTGTATCATGAATCGGCGCTCGCGCTGCAGCAAAATCTCGCCGCGAACCGCGAGCAGATCGCTTCGCTCGGCGCCGAGATCGACGGCATCAAGCGGATTCTGCGCGAGGGCTTCCGCCTGCCGCGCGAAGAGGTGACCTAGGCCCGTGCACGCAAGCTTTCCTCCAATCGGCGGCAGCCACGCCGGAATCGGCGGCGAGAACAGCTTCTGGCCGTCGTTCACCGACGTCATGATGGTCATCACGCTGATTTTCCTGATGGCCACCAGCCTGCTGGTGGTGCGCAACTGGCAGCTCGTCGCCGAATTGCAGGAAAGCGTCGCCGCCGAGCGCCTTGCCGCCGAAATGATCCAGTCGACGACGCAGGAAAACATCACGCTCGAGGAGCGCCTCGCGAATGCCGAGCAGGCCAACTCGATTCTGCGCCTGCGCCTGATGAAACGCGACGAGGACCTCGCCGCCGCCGAGGCCGGCATTCGCGAGAGGGACGCCAGCATCGCCACGCTCGAACTCGGCAATCAGGACCTGCGGCAGTCGCTCGAGCGGACCCGGACGCAACTCGAGACCGCCAATCTCGAAATCGACGCGATGACCGCGCAAAGCCAGGAACTGTCGCGCCAGCTCGCGGATCTCAGGCAGCAACTGGCGCAGCAGCAACTCGCCGGCGAACAAACCCGCGAACGCCTCGCCACGGCGCAGGCGCAGATCGCCAGGCTGGCCGCGTCGACCGAGAGCCAGCAGCAGAGCATCGAGCAACTGACCGAGGAGAAGGCGGAACTCGCGCGCGAAAGATCTCTGCTGCGCGACGAAATCGAGGACTACAACCAGCAACTGCTGGCGCTCAAGGGCGAGTATGAGACGGTCAAGTCGAAGTACGAAGAGCTGATCAAGCCGGCGCGAACCGCCCGGGGCAAGTACATCGCCGAGGTTTATTACGTCAAGGGCGAGGACGGCAACATCATTCGCTACCGCGAACCCGGCGGCGAATTCTCTCGCCTGGGCCTGGCCGAGGTCGAACGCAGGCTCGGCCGGCTGAAACAGGAGAAGGGCAAGGATCTGTACGTCAAGATCATCATTCCACAGGACAGCGGCCTGACCTACAACGAAGCGTGGAATTTCATGCGCAACCTGCTGGTCAAGTACGACTACTACTACCAGGAATGATGCAGCCGATGCAGATCGGCCGGCAGGTTTCCCCCGTCAAGTCCCCGTGGCGCGACGCCGGTCTGAGGTATATCGCTGGTTTTCCTTACGTCAAACCCGCCCCCAGAAGATCTGGAGGCGGTTTGATGGTCTTGCCGGCCGAGGTACAGACGAAAGAATCCGCGCGGCTCAGCTTGCCGGAACCGCGTCCGCCGACACCTGGCTCCTGTTCAATGCCTTGCTGCGCTGCAGATCCCACCAGGCAAACGCAAAGTAGATGATCGTGCACCAGATGGTGATATCGTAAAACAACTCGCGATTGACGTAGTAGTCGTAAAGATTCGGGCTGTTGAACAGGACACGCCAGGCAAGCACAGCCGGCACTAACAACCCGATTACGATCCACACCGCCCGGATTATCTTGGTTAATATAGTCGTGTCCTTGACCTTGACATGGGTTTCCTTCGCGGCCAGCTGGGCATGGTACTCCTTGACTCTGCGGTCGAATTCCTGCTCCCTTTGTTCCGCTTCCGGATAGCTCTTGTCGGCGCCGGCCGCCTTCGCCAGCAGGGTGTAGCAGACGATCGAGAGCACCCAGGTCGGCAGGAACAGGTACACGAAGTATATGATGCCGAGGGCATCCAGCCCGAAGCCGAACACCAGGCAGATCGCCCAGGTGATCAGCGCAGGCTTGTTGTCCTTGAGGCCCTTCAGACGGTGCCAGTTGCTCTTGTAGCCGAGCCGGTGAAAAATGTGCTGCTCGGCGAATACGACTCCGCCGATCGGCACGAGGACGAGTCCCGCGTAGGCAAGAATCGGCAGGATTTGGCGGTAGATGAACGGGAAACAGCTGCCGACCACGACCACGGCCCCGACAACAAGCGTTACCTTTTGGCGTGCGACGTTAGGGAATACCGCTTGAGCCGCGAGACCTGCTCGATAGAGGTTGGGGTTGGCCGTTGTCCATCCGGCGATGATGACGATGATAAAGCCGGTGGCGCCAAGCGCGTAGTAGGCAACATCCCCGGGTGAAACCACGGCGATACTCAATTTCATGATCGACGCCGTCGCTGCCCCCATCAATGCCGCGGAAATCCAGGCGATGTAGTGGCCGAACATCATACCGGTTGCGGTACAAAGACCGTAGACCGATTTTTTCGCGTAGCGCAGGAGCGCCATGTCGATGAGGCCGAAATGCGCGAAGGTGTTCGCCGCCCAGGCGAAGCCTATCACTTCCACCAATCCGATCCCGGGTTCCCCTTCGGCATTGATGCCGGTAAACACGGTTGTGCCCGCCAGGTTCACGAAATCGGAGAAACTCGCCAGCGTCGTGTACCCGGTCAGCGTTTCGTTCAACGACGGTATCAGCACCATGCCGCCGGCGGTGAACATCACCATCAGCCAGGGTGTGCAAATGGTGGCAAACTCGGCCACCACATTGAAACCGTAATAGGCCACCAGCACCGCGATCACGCTCGCCGAGGCGGCAATGATGGCAAAGTAGACGTTGGTGGGATACGGATAGATCTGCGGCGGAATCTCGAACAGCACCCGCACCGCGGTCGCCGACACGGTGATCATGGCCGCCGAGATGGCCACGAAGATCAGCACGTTCGCACCGTTGTAGAGCCGCGAGGCCAGCTCGCCCAGGTTGTGTTCGATATAGGTGTAGAGACTGAGCCGCGTTTTGACCGCGATCGGCGCGGTGATGAGCCAGAAGCTCAGCGCGGCGAGCGTGTTGCCGATGAGGAGCCCGATCAGGATGTCCTCGATGGTGGCGCCCATCGCCACGAATGCGGCGCCGATGACGAATTCGGTCGCGGCAACGTGTTCCGCACCATAAAGGCCGAGGAAGTGCATTGGGCCATGCAGCCTGTGCTCGGGCACGGGCAGTTGTTCGTCGTCTATTTCGGCTATGGAGCCTTTATGATCGCGGATGTTGTCAGTCATTTTTTTCTCCCCCAGCAAATTTTATTTCGAGCCAGTCTTTACGCGACCTGCATCTGCAGATGTTTCAGGCCGTCGATTAACGCCCGCTGTCCGCATGCAGCGATGCCGAATCGAGCGAGTAGCGCATCGCGGCCCCTATTCCTGGAGAAAGCGGGCGCGCTCGATAACCTTTCCGGTCACCCACTGCGCGTTGGCCAGCGCCTCTTCGCTCGAAATCGAACCGTCCAGCGACTTCGCGAAGCGCTGGCCGACGGCAGTTCCGATGCTTTGAAATTCGGGAATCGCGACGAACTGTATTCCGGTATAGGGTACTTTCTCGACGGTCGGGTTCTTCGGATCGGCTGCCTGGATCGAGGCGAGCGTCATCTCGGCGAACGGCGCCGCGTCGAGATAAGCGGGATTCCTGTAGAGCGATGCGCGGGTACCCGGCGGCACGTTCGCCCAGCCCTCCCGGTCGGCGATTAACTCGGTGTATTCGCGGGACGTCGCCCAGGCGACGAACTTTTTCGCCGCCTCCTGCTTTTGCGAGCCCGTGGATATCGCCAGCGACCAGGCCCACAGCCAGTTGCTGCGCTTGCCGAACCCTTTGTCGGGTGCCAGCGCAAACCCGACCCGGTCGGCGACTTTCGATTGTCCGGAATTCGTGATCGCGGACGCCGCGACCGTGGCGTCGATCCAGATTCCGCACTTGCCGTCCTGGAATAACGCGAGGTTCTCGTTGTAACCGTTCACCGCGGCGTCGGGAGGACCGTAATCGTTCAACAGCTGCAGATAGTCATTGAGCGTGGTCGCCCAGGCCCTGCTATCGAACTGCGGCTGCCAGTTCTCGTCGAACCACCGCGCGCCGTAGGAGTTGGCCATGGCGGTCAGCAAGGCCATGTTCTCGCCCCAGCCCGGCTTGCCGCGCAGGCAGATGCCGTAGACCTCGTTGCCCTTGTCGGTAATCGCCGCCGCGGCCTTTCTGATGAAGTCCCAGGTGGGTTCCGCGGGCATTTGCAGTCCGGCCTTCTCGAACAGGTCGGTCCGGTACATGGTGAACGAGGACTCGCCGTAGAACGGCGCCGCGTAAAGCGTGCCGCCCAGCGAAAGGCCGGCGCGGATCGCCGGCAGAATATCGTCGACGTCGTAGCCAGCGGGCATGTCGTGAAGCGGCACGAGCCAGCCCCGGTCGGCCCAGATGGGTACTTCGTAGGTCCCGATCGTTACGACATCGAAGCGTCCGCTGCCGGTGGCGATATCGGTCGTGACGCGCTGCCTTAAAACATTTTCTTCGAGCGTTACCCAGTTGAGATCGATATCCGGGTTGGCCTCGGTGAAGTTCGCCGACAGCGCCTGCATCCGGACCATGTCGTCGTTGTTCACGGTGGCAATCGTAATCGACGTCTGGGCCTGGACGAGGCTCGCGGCGCAGCCGAGAGCGAAGGCGACACCACTGATAAAAACGGACTTGAATATTTGCATCGTTCTCCTCCAATGGCATCTTTCATTAGATGTATTAGCATGGCCGGGTACCGCGCAGACTGTTCACGGTACGCTCTCAACCTGAATAAAAGCTAGTATTTAAACCGCCAATCTCTATACTTTTCTGATCGAGGCTGGTCCGGGGAGGGGTTAGCACAAACCTTGAAAAAAGAGCAACCGACGCGAGGAACGCCTGAGCTGGAAATTGGCGAAAGTAAATCCGACGCCATCCGTTACCTCGAACACGGCTCTCCTCACTGGCGGATCCGCTGGCATTATCACGACGAGTACGAGTTGCACCTGATCGTCGCCAGCAGCGGCAGAATGTTCATCGGCGACTACATCGGTAACTTTCGACCCGGCTGTCTGGTGCTGACCGGTCCCCGCGTGCCGCACAACTGGGTCAGCATGAGTCTCGATGGAACCCGCTACGAGCTGCGTGATCACATCCTGCACTTCGATCATGATGCTATTGCCGGCGCCGCATCCACCTTGCCGGAACTGCGCATGTTGCTACCCTTGCTAAAGCGTGCCAGACACGGTATCGAGTTCCTGCGCCACGGGGAAATCGCCGAAAAATATCTATTGCAGATCAGGGAATCGGATGGCGCGGCGCGTCTGGGCTATTTCTGCGAATTGCTGGATATCCTGGCGCGTAGTCCGGACCAACGGCAATTGTCGGCCATTCAGTTCAATTTACCCGAAGCTGAAGATGTAGAGGAAAAGATCGACCTCGTGATCGAATACGTGATGGAACACTATCGGCATAAAATCCCGCTGGCGCAGGTTGCGGCCATCGTCGGCATGAGCGAGGGTCATTTCTCGCGTTTTTTTCGCAAGGCCACGGGCAACCGTTTCAGAGAATTCGTTAATCGGGTCAGAGTCGGCAAAGCCTGTGACTTGCTGGCCCAAACCGGCATGACCGTCACCTTTATTTGTCATGAAGTCGGCTTCAACAATGTCGCCAACTTCAACCGGCGGTTTGCGCAGTACAAACAGGTATCTCCGAGCAAATATCGCCAACTGGTAAGTCAACGCTATACCCACCCGGAACTATGAAGTTGTCGATGAGATAAGCGGACTCGCTCGTGCCCGGTCTGGAATTGTGGCGAGCTTCTCTATAAGCTCTGGTTCCGGTCGCGTATTACCGATTATTCGCTACGCCCTTTTCGAAAATATTTTGAGTTAGTGATTTTCTCATCACGTCCCCGTGGCACAACTGGATAGCGCGACGCCCTCCTAAGGCGTAGGTTGCAGGTTCGAATCCTGCCGGGGACGCCAGCTTTCCCATCGCGCACGAGAAGTTCCGATGGCCGGCCGGCCTGCGCGATTTCCCGAATTCGATTCTTCCGGTAAAATTTTTACAATGCGGCGGGGCCGGTTTCGCCCGTGCGGATGCGGACCACGGCCTCCAGCGGCGTGACGAAGATCTTGCCGTCGCCGATCTTGCCGGTGCGCGCGGCCTCGACGATCGCGTCGATGACCGCGTCGGCGCGGTCATCGTCGACGGCGACGTCGATCCTGACCTTCGGGATGTAGTCGACCACGTACTCGGCGCCGCGGTAGAGCTCGGTATGCCCCTTTTGCCGGCCGAAGCCCTTGACCTCGTAAACGGTCAGGCCGGCGATGCCGATATCGGACAGCGCCGCGCGCACGTCGTCGAGCTTGAAGGGTTTGATGACGGCGCTGACGATCTTCACGACTTCTCCCGGTTCAGCGGACGAACACCGCCATCGATTCGACGTGCGCGGTCTGTGGAAACATGTCCATGACGCCGAGCTGCGCGAGGCGGTAGCCCTGATCGCGGATGATAACAGCATCGCGCACCAGGCTGGAAGGCTGGCACGAGACGTAGACGATGCGGCGGGCCTCGAAACGGCCGATATCGGCGGCAATTTCGCGGGCGCCCGAGCGCGGCGGATCGAGCAGCAGCTTGTCCCAGGTACGGCGCATCCAGGGGCTGGCGGGATCCGGATCGGCGAGGTCGGCCCGGTAGTACTCGGTGTTGTCGATACCGTTGAAGCGGGCCGCGTCGCGCGCGCGCGCGACCATCGTCGCGTCGCCCTCGACGCCGCAGACCGATGCCGAGCGGCGGGCCAGCGGCAGCGTGAAATTACCGAGACCGCAAAACAGGTCGAGGACCCGCTCGTCCGGCCCGACCTCGAGCAGGCGCAGCGCCTGCGCGACCATTTGCTGGTTGATCTCGCGGTTGACCTGGACGAAATCGAGCGCCCCGAACGGAATCCGGATGCTGGCGTCGGCGAGCGGCTCGAGATAGAGCGCTTGCTCGTCGGGATGCAGATTGCGCAGGCTGTCGGGACCACCCGGCTGCAGCTGGATGAAAAAATCCTGCGCGCGGCCGAAATCGGCGAGCCGATTCAGGTCGGCCGGCGATAGCGGATCGAGATGGCGAAAAACGAGCTGCACGTGCTCGCGATCGGCGGCCACCTCGATCTGCGGGATCCGCGCGCGCGCATCCAGCCCGTCGATCAGCGCGGCGAGCGCGTCGAGCCGCTCGCCGACGCGCGACAGCAGCACGTCGCAATGCCCGATATCGGCAATGAAGGATGCCTTGCGCTCGCGAAAACCGACCAGCACGCGGCCCTTTTTGGCGACGTACTTGACGCCGAGCCGCGCCTTGTCGCGGTAACCCCATGCGGCGCCGCGCAGCGGCGGCAGGACCTCTTCCACTTCGACACCGGCGTGCGCCATTTGCGCGAGCAGGTTGTGCTGCTTGGTCGCGACCTGTCGGTCATTGTCGAGATGCTGCAGGCTGCAGCCGCCGCAAACGCCGAAAGCCGGGCAGCGCGGCGCGACGCGTTGCGGCGATGCCTCGAGGACCTCGAGCGCGTCGGCCTCGTCATACTGGCGCGCGCGCCGCCTGACCTGGATGCGTACGCGTTCGCCGGGCAAGGCGCCGAAAACGAAGACCGTCTTGCCATTGACGCGCGCGATCCCGCGGCCCTCGTGAGACAGGGATTCGATCGCGACTTCCAGCGGCTTGCCGCCGCCGGCGCGCCTACGCCGCGCCATCGACCCAGGCGGCTTCGAATTCGAGCAGGTGCGGCGCGGCCGAGGCTTTCAATTCGTCGCGCACCAGCGCGCACTCGGCGCGGTAACGCTCGGCATCGAGATTGCCGCGGTTGCGTTCGTAGTTCAGATAGACGAGGTAGGTGTTGAGCACGTCGGTCTCGCAATAGTTGCGAATCGCCGCGATTTCGCCGCGCTGGTAGGCATCCCAGACTTTCGCGCCGCTCATACCCATCTTGCCCGGAAATCCGCACAGCGCCGCGATCTCGTCCAGCGCGGCGCTGGCGCGCGGCTGGAAGCCGGCAAGCACGTCCATCAGGTCGGTGTGGCGCTCGTGGTAACGGCTCAGGTAGTTGTTGTAGCGGAAGCTGGTGTCGTTTTGCCCGGTCTCCCAGTAGTGGGCGGCGTCGATCGGGTACAGCAGGCTGCGGTAATGGATCACCGGCAGGTCGAAACCGCCGCCGTTCCACGAGACCAGGCGCGGCGTGTAGCGTTCGATGCCGCTGTAAAAACGCTGCAGCAGGTCGCGTTCTTCCGATTCCTCGTCCCCCAGCGACCAGACCTTGAACTGCTTGCCGGTGCGCAACACTGCCGAGATCGCGACGATGCGGTGCAGGTGATGGCGCAGAAATTCGCCGCCCGATTGCTGCCGCCGCAACTGGTAGACCGCGCGCGCGACGTCGTCGTCCGAAAGCCCGTGCAAATCGTAGATACGCCGGCAACCCTCGATATCGGGGATGGTCTCGATGTCGAAGACCAGCACGTTCACGACAGCTTGCCCGGATGCTCCATGAAGGGAACGAAACTCGGGGAAAATCCCGGATCAGGGCCGGGGCTGTGGCTGCCAAACAGGGTCGGACGATTGTCCGGACCCATTTCACCGCGCGCCCCGGTGCGATGGATCATGCCGAAGGCCGACCGATCTTCGACCGAACCCGCCGGGCTGTCGCCCTCGAGCCTGACGTCGATGCGATTGCCGGCGCCGAGGCGCCGCAATGTGACCAGCGGGGTATTTCCGATATAATCCTTCCAATTCATACAACAAATAAGAAACCGTCTTGCCCGAGATGGTTTTGCCGGGGTTTTACAGTTTACTGTAACGGCGAATCGCCGATAAGCGATTTCTCGAGTTCGGAGAGCACGCGTGCATGCCACAATCCGACTGCATCGAGCAGCGCTACATTCGCGCCTCGCGGCGACATTGCAGGCAGCGCGAGGCGACGTCGCGAGCGGAGAATTTCTTTCCGAAGCCCGGCCTCGTCCGACCTTGTCGGAGTGGTCCCGGTGGCGGCTTGCGAACTGTGACGTTCAGGAGCCGCCGATCGCAGCAGAGCGGATCGCACGCGACCCGCCGCGAATACGGGCCGGCCGGACGCGGAAGCGCGAAGGATTGCCCGGGGTTCGATGATGCGCGGGCTCGGCATCCGGTTCCAGATCCTGCTGATCACGCTGATCCCGGTGTTCCTGATCGACGTGTTGTTCACCTATAGCAACATCGACAGCAACATCGAACGGGCCGGCGAACAGTTGCAAAGCAAGGGGCGAATTATCGCGCAGCAAATTGCCGGTACCTCGGAGTTCCATCTGCGAGGCGGCAACGATGCTCAGATCCGGCGCCTGCTGAAGCAATCCATCGACCACGACGAAATCGTGCGAGCCACGGTCTTCGACCGCGCCGGGCGGCGCGTCGCCGAAGCCCTGTCCGATAAATATCGCGTCGATGCCACGCCGGGCTACGTCTATCTCCGTCAACCCATCGTATCGCAAGGCATCGAGCTCGCCGACGCAATAGAAACCGGGGCCCCGACGGCACGGCAAATCGAGACGCTAGGCTGGGTTCATCTCTACCTGTCGCGCGTCCAGCTGGAGCAAACCGTACGGCAAATCATCGCCGATTCGATCGGCTTCTTCATCGCGATCCTGGTCATGGCGGTGATCGTCGTGACGGTCATCAGCCGTCGCATCACGCAACCGATCTACCGACTGATGGCGCATCTGAAAGAGGTCGAGACCGGTCAGCTCGGCAAGCTGATCGAACCGGTCGAAGGTAACGAGATCGGCTCGGTGCAACAGGGTTTCAACCGCATGACCCAGGCCTTGCTGGCAAATCGCAGGCATCTGAACCAGCGCATTCAGCAGGCCACCCAGCAACTCAACGCCGCGATTACCGATCTCGAGGCCAAGAACCGCGAGCTCGGACTCGCGCGCGACGAGGCGCAGAAAGCGAACCGGATCAAGTCCGAGTTTCTCGCCAATATGAGTCACGAAATTCGCACGCCGATCAACGGCATCAAGGGTTTCATCAACCTGCTCAGCCAGTCGGACCTCGATTCGACCCAGCAGCGCTACGTCGAGATTATTCTCAAATCGACCGTCGACCTGACCAATATCGTCAACGAGATCCTGGATTTTTCGAAGATGGAATCCGGCAAGCTTCACCTCGTCGACGAGGAGTTCGATCTGTACGAAGTCATCGAGCAAACGCGCGATATCCTGTTCATCAACGTACTGGCGAAAAGCATCGACCTGAACCTGATCATTTACAGCGATACCCCGCGGCGCGTCGTCGGCGACAAGCTTCGCCTGAAACAGATCCTGCTCAACCTGGTCGGCAACGCGATCAAGTTCACCGACGAGGGCCGGGTCGTCATTCGCGTTTCCATGGACGCGGAGTCCGACGACGATGTCGACCTGGCGATCTCGATCGAGGACACCGGCATCGGAATTTCCGAGGCCGACCAGGTGCGGCTGTTCCAGGCGTTCAGCCAGGTCGAGAGCTCGGACAATCGCCGCTTCAGCGGCACCGGACTCGGACTCGTCATCAGCAAGAACCTGGCGACCCTGATGGGCGGCGACATCGTCATGCGCTCGCAGCCCGGCGTCGGTTCAGAGTTCACGCTGCGCCTGCCGTTGCGACGGCGGCGCGAATCCGCCGATTCGGCCGTCGGCGCGCCGCTCAGGGCGCTCGTTTTCGCCGCCGACGAATTGTGCCTGATGGAGACCCGCACGCTTTACGAGCGCGCCGGGGTCGACGTCGAAAGCAGTCTGATCGATGCGGTGACCGACGCCGCAACGGTGCGCGAGAACGTTCATCGCTGCCTGCCGCACGTCGATTTGCTGGTCTTCGACCTGCGTCATCTGGCGCTCGATCCGGGCGCGCTCGTGCCGCCCGAAACCGCGGGCGCGGCGCGCGTCATCCTGATGCACTATGATCCGCGCCATGACTTCGAACTCGAGACCCGCGACCTCGAATTCGTGTCGGTGGTCAATACCAGCCGCGCGCTGGCCGAGCTGCTGCGCTCCGAGGGCGAGACCCGGGCGACAGCGCCGGCCCCGCGCGAATCCGATCCGGTGGCGGTCAAGCGGGTATTGCTGGTCGACGACAACCAGATCAACCTGAAACTCGCGAGCGAGCTGATACGTCTGTGGGGGCACGAGGTTACCGAGGCCGAGCATGCCGAGGCGGCGTTGCGTCATTACCGCGACGGCGAATTCGATCTCGTCGTCCTCGATATCCAGATGCCCGACGTCGACGGCGTCGAACTGCTGCGGTTGATGCGCGAGGCGAAGCCGCTCGAGCACACGCCGGCGGTCGCGCTGACGGCGCATATCCTCGACGGCGAGGCCGATCGGCTGCTCGAATCCGGGTTCGATTACTTTCTCGGCAAGCCGATCGACGAGTTTCGCTTCCGCGCCCTGCTCGACGGCGCCGCGCCGCCGGTCGCCGCGTCGCCCGCCGAGAGCGGCGCGGGCGCAACCGATTGCGCCTTCGACTACGCGCGTTCGCTGGCGCTGGCCGCCGACAATGTCGACCTGTTGAGGCAAATCCTGGAAATTCTCGAACGCGACCTGCCCGATCTTCGGCAGCAACTGCTGCAGGCCGGTTCGGCGCAGGACGGCAAGCGTCTCGGGGCGCTCGCGCACAAGCTGCACGGCGTTACCTGCTATGCCAGCCTGCCGCGCCTGCGCCGTTCGATCCTGTCGCTGCAACAGGCCCTCGCGCAGGACGTCGGATTCGAAGCGCCGGAGCTGGTCGACGCAATCGCCGCCGAACTCGACGCGATCGCCGAGGCGGTTGCGACGCATTTGCGCCGCCTGCGCGACGCCGCGGCGGACGATTGATTCGATCCGCCGCGCGGATCAGGATTCACTTCGACGAATCAGGTTTCGAGTACGACCATCGCGACGACGTAGTGCTTTTCGTCGGACAGCGATACCAGCGCGTTGCGAATCCCGCGCTCCGCGACGAGCCGTTCGCCGGCGGCGACGAAACGCAGCCGCGGGCGCCCGTCGGCGTCATTGTCGATCTGCACCGACTGGAACGAGAGTTCGCGCCCGATGCCGGTGCCGAGGGCCTTGGCCACCGCTTCCTTGGCGGCAAACCGGGTGGCGAGGTAAATCGCCGGCCGCCGCCGGCGTTCGAACTCGGCGCGCTCGACCTCGGTCAGCAGCCGCCGCGCGAATCGCTCGCCGAATCGCGCGAACAATTGTTCGAATCGGGCGGTCTCGGCAATGTCTACGCCGATCCCGGTGATCATGAACCCTGGGCCCGGGCTTCGAGCATCAAGCGCTTGATATCCGCGACCGCCCGGGCCAGTCCGATGAATACCGCGTCGGCGACGATCGCGTGACCGATGTTGAGTTCGCTGATCGACGGGTTGGCCGCGATCGGCCGGACATTGTGGCGATTCAGGCCGTGACCCGCGTTGACCTGCAGGCCCCGCGCGTGGGCATAGGCCACGGCCTCGTGGATACCGGCGAGCAGTTCCTCGCGGGCCTCGCCATGGGCGTCCGCGTAGTGGCCGGTATGAATTTCGATACAGGGCGCACCGCATTCGACGACCGCGTCGATTTGCTCGCGACTGGCGTCGATGAACGGCGACACGCGGGTTCCGACCTCGGCCAGGCGGGCGCAGGCCGCGCGCATCTGTTCGAGCTGACCGGCCACGTCGAGACCGCCCTCGGTCGTCAGCTCTGCGCGTTTCTCCGGCACCAGACAGACGTCCTCGGCGCGAAACTCGCAGGCGAAGTCGAGCATCTCTGGCGTGACCGCCATCTCGAGATTGAGCTTGGTGTTGACGACCTGCTTGAGCAGCAGCGCGTCGCGCTCCTGGATGTGGCGCCGATCCTCGCGCAGATGAAACGTGATCGAATCGGCGCCGGCATACTCGGCGACCTGGGCGGCGTAGACCGGATCGGGAAAGCGCGTGCCGCGCGCCTGGCGCAGGGTTGCGACGTGATCGATATTGACGCCGAGGGTAATCGGGTTGCTCATTTGCGCCTCGCGATTTGTGCGTAAACCTCGCGCGATTTTAGCGTCTTTCCGTGCAAGTTACAGTCGATGGTGGCGCGCAGCACCGCCTTGGCGAGGCGCCGCACCGACGTCTGGTCGTAGCGTTCGTCGAGCCAGTCGAGCACCGTCTGACCGGATACGGCATCTGCCGCGGCCGCTTCGCAGGCGACGAATCCCGCCCCGAGTTCGTAGCGATAACTGGCGGCGGAATCGATGCGCGCGCCACTGCCCGCGTCGCGGCTGATATCCGGAAAATAGCCCAGCTCGCGCACCAGTCCGAGCTCGAAACTCCGCAGTTCGCGCGCGCCGATCGGCGCCTGCGCGCGCTCGAGCAACGTGCCGTAGGCATCGAAGATCGCAGCGTTGGCTTCGTGCCACGGCAACAGTGCCGAGATCAGCTCGTTGATATACAGCAGCGGCAGGAAATTACTCGCATCGACGGCGAGCGTTTCACCCTCGATCCCGGTCAGTGTCTTGAGGTCGGTCCGCCCGCTCCAGCCGACGGACAGCGCGACGAAGGGTTCGTAGCGGGCCTGCCGCCGCGCCCGCCGCGCGCCCTTGGCGAGCAGGCTGACGCAACCGTGCTCGCGGGTCAGCAGGTCGAGAATCAGACTCGTGTCGCGCCATTCGCGACGACGCAGGATGTAGGCGGGCTGATCAGCGACGCGGGTCTGCATCGGAATATCCGAAAGCCGCCAGCGAACGCTCGTCGTCGGCCCAGTCCTCGCGAAGTTTGACCCACAGCTGCAGGTAGACCTGGCGCCCGAGCAAGCCCTCGAGGTCGGCACGGGCGAGCGATCCGATGCGCTTGAGTCCCGCGCCCCGCTTGCCGATGACGATGGCTTTCTGCGATTTGCGTTCGACCCATATGGTCGCCGCGATTCGCGTCAGGTCCGGCTCTTCGACGTAATGATCGACGTTGACCGTGATCGAGTAAGGCAGCTCGTGTTCGAGCGCGCGAAACAGCTTTTCACGCACGATTTCGGCGGCGATGAAGCGCATCGACTTGTCGGTGAGCTGGTCGTCGGGGTAAAGCGGGGCAGCCTTCGGCAGCCGCTCGACGAGGATCCGCAACAGCGACTCGAGGTTTTCCTGCCGGAGCGCCGAGATCGGCACGATGTCGCGCCCGGGCGCGTAGCCGGCGATGCGCTGCATCAGCGGCAGGCAGGCTTCGCGCGCAACCCGGTCGATCTTGTTCAATACCAGCAAGGCATTGTCGCGGGTGCCGATCCGCGTCAGTATCTTCACGTCGTCTTTGTCGAAATCGGTAACGTCGAGCAGAATGCAAACGATGTCGGCGTCGTCGAGCACGCTGGTAGCGGCGCGATTCATGTAGCGGTGAATGGCCTTCTTGCGACCGTCGTGAAGGCCCGGCGTATCGATGAAAACACACTGGTAATCGGCGCCGCTCAGAATCCCGAGAATCTGGTGGCGGGTGGTCTGCGGCCGGTGCGCGGTGATGCTGATCTTCTCGCCGAGGAAAGCGTTCATCAGCGTCGATTTACCGGTATTGGGCTTGCCGACCAGCGCGACATGACCGCAACGAAAATCCTCGGTCATGGCTTCAGCCTGGCCAGCATGTCCCGCGCCGCCTCCTGTTCCGCCTGCTTGCGACTGGGGCCGCGCCCGACGCTGTGCAGGCCGAGCTCGGCGAGCTTGCAGCTGACGGTAAAGGTCTGCTCGTGCGCCTGGCCGGTGGTCTTGTCGACGCTGTAATCGGGAAGTTCCATCTTGCGCGACTGCAGGTATTCCTGCAGCCGGGTCTTTGCGTCCTTGAGTTGCATCGTCTCATTGAGCGCATCGAGACGATCCTGATACAGCCGCAGCACGACCCGTTCGGCCGCCTCGTCGCCGCCGTCGAGATAGACCGCGGCGATGATCGCCTCGAGAGCATCGGCAAGTATCGACTCGCGCCGGTGGCCGCCGCTTTTGAGTTCGCCACCGCCGAGAAGCAGGTGCTCGCCGAGACCGATCGAGAGGGCAATTTCGGCCAGCGTCTGTTTTTTCACGAGCGCCGCGCGCATGCGGCTGAGCTTGCCTTCGCTCGCCTCGCTGAAGCGCGCGTAGATTTGCCGCGAAATGACCAGACCGAGGATGCTGTCGCCGAGAAACTCGAGCCGCTCGTTGTTGGCGCCACGCGAATAGCTGCGGTGCGTCAGCGCCTGGCGCAGTAACTCCTCTTGCTCGAATCGATACTCGGTTAGGGCGTAGAAACGCTCCGTGTTCACCGATCGATTACGACGCTCTCGCTGAAGCGCCCGCCGATGAACAGGTTGCCGACGTAGTTGTCGCGAGTTTCGTAGGTAACCGTGACCGTGGTCTTGTTATCGGCGCGCTCGATGACGACGTTCTCGCGCTTGACCGAGCGAACCTCGTCGACGAACAGCCGTTTTCGCAGCGATTCCCAGATCGCGCGCTTCGACTTGGGGTCGACCGAAGTGTCCTGCGCCAGCCCTTGCAACGCATTCTTGACCTTGAAATTCTCGTAGTACATCGGGAAAACCTTGAAGAAGGTTATGATCAACAGGCTGAAGATCGCGACCACGCCGATCCAGCCGAACGTCGACATTCCGCGTTGCGAGTGCCTGCCTGGGGTTTGTCTCATCATTGCATCTGCCTCAATTCGAAATCTTCTCGCCGATCCTCGACCAGTCGAAACCCGTGCCGTTGCTGCGAAAATCCCAATGCATCCAGATCCAGTCGGCGCGGCCGACCAGGTTGTGCTCGGGCACAAAACCCCAATGCCGGCTATCGTTGCTGTGATCACGGTTATCGCCCATGACGAAATAGTGCCCTTCGGGGACGAAGATTTCGCCGTTCAGACTATAGGCCGTCGCCGGATTGGTCATGACGGTGTGGCGATTGTCGCCGATCTGCTCGACAAAGACTTCACAGCGCGCGCCGACCCGGTCGCAGCCGCCGGCGCCCAGCATGCCGTTGGCGTCGCCCAGACCCTGATATAGACCGTTTTTCTCAATTTTCAGTGGCTTATCGTTAACCTTCAACCTTCGATTATAGTAACTAATGTGATCTCCCGGCAAACCGATGACGCGTTTGATGTAATCCTGCGATTCGTCGTCGGGAAAGCGAAAAACCACGACGTCGCCGCGCTCGGGCCGGTCTCCCGAGGTCAGCGGCGTGTGCCAGACCGGCGCGCGCAATCCGTAGGCGAACTTGTTGACGAGAATGAAATCGCCGACCAGCAGCGACGGCATCATCGAGCCCGAAGGTATGCGAAAGGGTTCGAACAGAAAGGCGCGCAGCAGCAGTACGGCAAGCAACACCGGGAAGAAAGCCTTCGAGTACTCGATGACGACCGGTTCGTTCGGCGTCTTGCTGGTCGCAGGCTCCTGGCGCAAACGCGCGAGCAGCGCCCAGTCGGCCAGCCAGATCAGCCCGCTGACGAGCGTCAGTATCAATAACAAAAGTTCGAAATCAAAATGCACTATCGATGCGCTCCGGGCCTGTGATCAATTGTCAACCTTGAGTACCGCGAGAAACGCATCCTGCGGGATTTCCACGCTGCCTACCTGCTTCATGCGCTTTTTACCGGCTTTTTGCTTTTCAAGCAATTTTCGCTTGCGCGTGACGTCGCCACCGTAACACTTGGCGGTCACGTTCTTGCGCAGGGCCTTGACGTTGGTGCGCGCGATGACGTTGCCGCCGATCGCCGCCTGGATCGCGACATCGAACATCTGCCGTGGAATCAATTCCTTCATTTTCGACGCCAGTTCGCGACCGCGGTAGGCGGAATTGCTGCGATGCACGATTAGCGACAGGGCATCGACCCGCTCGCCGTTGATCAGCACGTCGAGCTTGACCAGGTCGGACGGCTCGAAACGCAGAAACTCGTAGTCGAAGGACGCATAGCCGCGACTGACCGACTTGAGGCGATCGAAGAAATCGAGCACGACCTCGGACAGCGGCAATTCGAATACCAGCGACACCTGGTGACCGAGAAACAGCAAGTCCTTCTGCACCCCGCGCTTCTCGATACACAACGCGATGACCGCGCCGATGTAATCCTCGGGCAGCAGGATATTGGCCTGAATGATCGGCTCGAGAATCCGTTCGACCTTGTTGACCGGCGGCAGGTCCGCCGGATTGTGAATCTCGAGCGTCTCGCCGGCCGTGGTCTCGACCTGGTAGACGACGGTCGGCGCGGTCGTGATCAGGTCGAGATCATACTCGCGCTCGAGCCGCTCCTGTACGATCTCCATGTGCAGCAGACCGAGAAAGCCGCAACGAAAGCCGAACCCCAGCGCCTGCGACGTCTCGGGTTCGAAATGCAGCGAGGCGTCGTTGAGCTTGAGCTTGCGCAAAGCTTCGCGGCAATCCTCGTAGTCCTCCGAATTGACCGGAAACAGGCCGGCGAACACGCGCGGCTGGACCTGCTTGAAATCGGGTAGTGGCGCATCCGCCGGGTTTTTCGCCAGCGTGATCGTGTCGCCGACCGGCGCCGATTCGATGTCCTTGATTCCGGCAATCACGTAGCCTACGCCGCCGGCCGCCAGTTCCGAGGTATTATGCCGCTTGGGCGTGAACACGCCGACCTTCTCGACCAGAAACTCGCCGCCACTCGACATCATGCGAATCTTCTGTTTGGGCGCAATCCGGCCCTCGACCACGCGCACCAGCGTAATCACGCCGACATAGGGATCGAACCAGGAATCGATGATCAGCGCCTGGGTCTTGTTATCGACCGAGCCACGCGGCGCCGGAATTTTGGCGATGATTTGCTCGAGCAGGTCGGTGATGCCCTCGCCGGTCTTGGCGCTGATCTCGAGCGCGTCGCTGGTATCGAGACCGATAATCTCCTCGATCTCGCGCCGCACCCGCGCCGGATCGGCAGCCGGCAGATCGATCTTGTTCAAGACCGGGATGACCTCGAGATCGAGATCGATCGCGGTATAGCAGTTGGCCACGCTTTGCGCCTCGACCCCCTGCGAAGCGTCGACGATCAGCAAGGCGCCCTCGCAGGCAGCCAGCGAGCGCGACACCTCGTAGGAAAAGTCGACGTGCCCGGGCGTATCGATGAAGTTGAGGGTGTAGTCCCTGCCGTCGCGCGCGCGGTAGACCAGCGACACGCTCTGCGCCTTGATCGTGATACCGCGCTCGCGCTCGAGATCCATCGAATCGAGCACCTGGGCCCCCATCTCGCGATCGCTCAGGCCGCCGCACATCTGGATGAAGCGATCCGCGAGAGTGGATTTTCCGTGGTCGATATGGGCGATGATCGAAAAGTTGCGTATTGAATCCATGCGCCTGCGAGGTTCCCCTCGGCCGGTAGCCTGAAAGCCGTCAGGCACCGCCATGGGCCGGCCGACCGCTGAATAAAACCCGCGAAGTTTACGTCAAAGCCAGCGCGGCTAGCAATGCCGATTCATCGAAAAAGAAATGGCAGATTTCGCGCTCGTCGAGGCAAAGCACCGGAACGCGGGCGTCGTAGCGGCGAATCAGCTCGCGATCACGGTCGATATCGACCTCGCGCCAATCGAGCGGCCGATGCCGCCGCGAAAACGCGACCAGCGCCTTGCGCATCGCATCGCACAGGTGGCACTGCTCGCGATAGTAAAGAACCAGCTGCAAGCGGCGCGGACCGGTCAGCCCTCTTCCGACTCGGGCCGGATCGCGAGGAACACCGGGCCGCTGCGCCGCTGCACGAGCAGCGCGACCGACTTGCCGGCCTTGAGGCTGGCGGCGACGTCCTCGAAATCCTCGACGGTTTCGATCTCGCGATTGTCGATCATCGTAATCACGTCGCCCTTGAGCACGCCGGCCTCGCTGGCCGGTCCGAACTCGGCGACTTCGGCGACCTCGACGCCATTTTCGATCTTGAGCCGCTTGCGCGCCGCGCTGCCGAGCTTTTCGACCTTCATGCCGAGCGCCGATTCCTGCGTCGGTTCGTCCGCGTCGGGCGAGTATGCGGCCTGGGTGATCGAAGTCGGCAACTGCGCGATGGTCACGCCGATTCTCCGGCGTCGCTGATCGCGGATGACGATGACCTCGGCACGCTTGCCGACCTTGGCGCGGCCGACCAGCGGCGGCAACGAACTCGAGCGCAAGACCTTTTTGCCGTTGAACTCGACGATCACGTCACCGACCTCGAGTCCGGCAGCCGCGGCCGGGCTGTCGTCCATGACCTTGGCGACCAGCGCGCCGTGCGGGTTTTGCATGCCGAAGGACTCGGCCAACTCGCGCGTGACTTCCTGGATCAATACGCCGAGCCAGCCACGCGAGACGGTGCCGGTTTCCTTGATCTGGTTGGCGACGTCGACCGCCATCTCGATGGGGATCGCGAACGACAGCCCCATGAAACCGCCGGTGCGACTGTAGATCTGCGAATTGATACCGACGACTTCGCCATCGAGGTTGAACAGCGGGCCGCCCGAGTTGCCCGGGTTGATCGCGACGTCGGTCTGGATGAACGGCACGTAGTTGTCGCTCGGCAGGCTGCGCCCCTTGGCGCTGACGATACCGGCGGTCACGGTGTGGTCGAAGCCGAACGGCGAACCGATCGCGAGCACCCATTCGCCGACCTTGAGATCGTCCGAATTGCCGTATTCGAGCACCGGCAGATTTTCGGCCTCGACCTTGAGCACCGCGACATCGGAAGCCTCGTCCGACCCGATCAGGCGGGCGACATATTCCTTGCGGTTGGCCATCCGCACGATGACTTCGTCGGCGTCGCTGACGACGTGATGATTGGTCAGGATATAACCGTCCTCGGATATGACGAATCCCGATCCCAGCGATTCGGCGTCGCGGCGGCGACCGAAATCGTCGGGGTCGAAGAACTTTTCGAAGAGCTCGCCGAAAGGCGAATCTTCCGGGATATCGGGCAACTTGAAGTCGCGCTTGCTGCTGCGCTTCGCCCGCGTCTTGGTGCTGATGTTGACCACCGAATCCTTGGCGTCTTCGACGATCGACGTGAAGTCCGGCAGCGCGGCGTGCGCGGCCAGCGGCAGGTTGACGATCGCAACCAGAATAACGGCCTGGATCGCCCGGCTGAATAAATTCATGTGATTCAATTTCCCGATAAGATAAGTCATAGTCCTAAGACCCGGATCGATTTGCCGGGTTCACCTCGATATCGACGATCTTCGGCAGCAGCACGCTGCGCGGTAGCCAGGCCGAGCGCCAGGCCGCCAACTTTACGCCGACGGCAAATCCGGTTGCGCCGAAAACGACGGCGAGCGCGTCCGACGCGCCCGGCCACAGCGCCGCGGGCAGCAGCGCCCCGCCGAGCAGACCGACGAGCGGCAAGCCGTAGACCAGCAGGCTCATCCTGACCAGCGCACGTTCGGGTACCGCCAGCACGACGCGATCGCCCGGCTGCAGGCGCCGGTCGGTGTCGATGACCAGAGATTTGCGGCGCCGCCCCAGCAGGCGGCCCAGCGCGCCGACACCACAGCCGTCGACAAGCTCGCAACCATTGCAGCTCGAATCGCGCTGCAGTTCCAGCTCTACCTGCGGACCGGCCGCCCGGAGGACGATCGCCTGTTCGGTAATCATGCGTCGAATTATAGGTTCAAAGCGAGCGCGAAAGTAGGCCGGCGGCCGATTTATTGGCCGCGATAGGTCACGGCCTCGGCGACTTGCCTGACCGTGATCGCCGGCACTTCGCCGATCGCGGTGATCGAATGGTCGGCGAGCACGCGCATGTAGGCGTTGACCGCGCCCATCGAGGTCCCGCCGCGATGCGTGCCATTGCCCTGTTTCTCGATGAAAATCGACAGCGAAGCGAGCCCGTCGGTATAGACCATTTGCTGAATGGTCTGGCCGCTGTCGGGCATCCGGCGCCTGAGCACGGATTCGCGCCAGAAACCGCGCGGCGCGCGGGTCAGCTGCCAGGCGTCGTCGGCCTCGCCGGCTTCGTCGCCGTCGCCGCGGTGGTAGCGCACGAGCGTATAGCTGTCGTCGATCTGCGGCATCGTATCGAACTTGAGATCGGCGGGGTCGTCGTAGACGGTCAGGCTGGTAAACATGACCTGCTCGATTTCACGACCGCTCTCGTCGAGCAGGCTGGACTTCATCATCAGTCCGTTGCCGGCGTTGATCCAGAATTTCATACCGTAGCGGAACTCGTCGCGCGGATCGATGTGCACGACCACCGTCTCGGCGCCGGCGACGCGGTCTTCGCCGAGCAGGCGCAGTTGGTAGAATTTTTCCAGCCGCGCAATGTCGTCGGGGATGAAGATCGGCGAAAAACTGTTCTTGCGCGACGAGTCGACCACGACCTTGCGGCTCGACGGCCAGATGCAGGTCAGGTTCTGATTGTCGCGGATGACCTCGCGCGCCTCGCCGTTGAGCGAAATCAGGCGTTCTTTCTCGCCGCCGGGGTCGCGGCGATGCGAGATCTGCATGCTTTCGAGCTGATTCTCGTGCATGTAGACGAACACCCCGTGGTAATTGAGGTTGCGCATCGCGTCGGACATCCGCTGCACCCAGTCCATCGCCGGATCGGCCCACGCCGGCAGGCTGACCAGCGAGGTCAGCAACACGGTCAGGACGACCCGCCGCGGCGCTGCCGCGGAATCTGGCGCGCGACTACTGCTGCGCATCGAATCCGGCGACCCGGGCCTGCGGAATCAGGCCCTGCACCGAGTTTGAATACTCGGTGTGGTTGACCAGGTAGGCATTGAGCTTCTGTTGCAGGTCGGGCGCTTCCTTGTCGATCTTCCAGCGCAGGCCCAGCTGATTGATCCGGGTCGACGCCGGCACCGCGCCACCCTGCGGCGGCTGGTCGATAAGGCCTTCGATTGCGGTCGGCGGGTCGTTTGCCACCAGCGCGTCCGAGGGTGCGCCGGGCTGCTCGAGGCGCGGCTGCCACAGCGCGACCGTGACCAGCGCGACGCCGGCCGCCACGGCAAGGCCGGCAAACGGCCGCCACCGGTCGGGACCCGTCCTCGCCGGCGCGACGCGCGGCGGCCTCGCCCGTGTCGCCCCTGCCTCGCGATCCTCGTCGCGAATACGGGCCATGACCGTGGCGTGGAAGCCGGTATCGATCGCCGGCGGTAACTCGTGGCGCAGGGCGTCGCCGATCAGGCGATAGCGCCGCAGCCGATACTGCAAATTGACGTCGTCGATCACCGCGTCGATCGCCGCGGACGCTACGTCCGGCTCGTCGTCCAGCAGCGAAGCCAATTTCTCGTCGTCTTCTGTCATTTTTCGATCCCGTCTCAAACCATCAATTTTATTATGGTTTTTCAAAACTGCTACTTAGTCACTCCAATAGCGGCCGAAGTTCCTTGTCGATCACGTCGCGCGCGCGAAAAATTCGCGAGCGCACGGTGCCGATCGGACAATCCATGACTTCGGCAATTTCTTCATAGCTCAATCCGTCGATTTCGCGCAACGTGATCGCCGACTTCAAATCTTCCGGCAGGCGTTCGATCGCGCGATATACAGTCGCCTCGATTTCCTCGGTCAACAACAGGTTTTCCGGGGTAGCGTATTCCTTGAGGCGCGATTCGCCCTCGAAATGCTCGGCATCGTCGACGTCGACCGCGTAGGCCGGCGACTTGCGCGCGCGCGAAGCCAGGTAGTTCTTGGCCGTGTTCGCCGCGATCCGGTATAGCCAGGTGTAAAACTGGCTGTCGCCACGAAAACTTCCGATCGCGCGGTACGCCTTGATGAAAGCGTCCTGGGCAATATCCTGGCACTCCGCCTGGTCGTTGACGAAACGGCCTACCAGGTTGATCACCTTGTGCTGGTACTTCTGAACCAGTAGATCGAAGGCTCCCGTGTCTCCCGCCTGTACCCGTTTCACCAACTCTGCATCGAGCAGATCAGTCCCCATTCATTACCCTGGTTTGATTGTCGATTTCGGAGATAATAATTTTTTATCTTTTGAAATCCGAGATAAGGACTGATTATATTATAAAAAGTTCTGCCGCCGACGAGGTTTTGGCGGGCGGCTAATTTCACTATACTCGGGCGGTTCGCCACGCGGAGACGGCATGAGCCAGCAATTCGATTTCGACGTCATCATCATAGGTTCCGGCGCCGCCGGCCTGAGCGCAGCGCTGCACCTGCCGACGACGCTCGACGTCGCGCTGCTGGCCAAGGCGCCGCACGAGGAGCAATCGAGCTACTGGGCCCAGGGCGGAATTTCCGCCGTACTCGAACCCGACGACAGCATCGAGCAGCATACGCGCGATACGCTCGAGGCCGGTGCCGGCCTGTGCGATCCCGCGGTCGTCGAATTCGTCGCCAGGAACGGCCGCGAATGCATCGAGTGGCTCGCCGACCTGGGCATGCCGTTCTCGCGCGATCGCCAGGAAGTCAGCCGCAGCGGGTATCACCTGACGCGCGAGGGCGGCCACAGCCGGCGCCGCGTCGTGCATGCCGCCGACGCGACCGGCAAGGCCCTGCAGCAAACCCTCGAGGCGCATGTCGGCGAACGCGACAACGTGCGCGTTTTCGACCAGCACGTGGCGATCGACCTGATTCGCAACGAACGCCGCTGCGTCGGCCTCTACGCGCTCAACCTGGACAAACAGCGCGTCGACGCGTTCGGCGCGCGCCAGGTCATCCTGGCCACTGGCGGCGCGAGCAAGGTTTACCTGTATACCAGCAATCCCGACGGCTCGACCGGCGACGGCATCGCGATGGCCTGGCGCGCCGGATGCCGGGTCGCCAACATGGAGTTCAACCAGTTTCATCCGACCTGCCTGTATCATCCCGAGGCCAAATCGTTCCTGATCTCCGAGGCGGTGCGCGGCGAAGGCGGGCGGCTGCTGCTGCCGAACGGCGAACGCTTCATGCCGCGCTTCGACGAGCGCGCCGAGCTCGCGCCGCGCGACATCGTCGCGCGCGCGATCGACCACGAGATGAAACGCATCGGCAGCGATTGCGTCTATCTCGACATCAGTCACAAGAGCCGAGCCTTCATCAAGGCGCATTTTCCGACGATTTTCAAGCGCTGCCTCGAATTCGATATCGACATGACCCGCCAGCCGATCCCGGTCGTACCGGCGGCGCACTATACCTGCGGCGGCGTGGTCGTCGATCTCGACGGGCACACCGATCTCGCCAATCTCTACGCGGTCGGCGAGGTCGCCTGTACCGGCCTGCACGGCGCCAATCGCATGGCCAGCAATTCGCTGCTCGAATGTCTCGTGTTTTCGCGCGCCGCGGCGCGCAGCATCGCCGCGGAAATCGAGCTCGACGCCGCGCGACCGCGGCTTGCGCGCTGGGACGAGTCGCAGGTCACCGACTCCGACGAGGACATCGTCGTGTCGCACAACTGGGACGAATTGCGCCGCTTCATGTGGGATTACGTCGGCATCGTGCGCACCGACAAACGGCTCGCGCGGGCATTGCACCGCAGCGAACTGCTGAAAAGCGAGATCAACGAGTACTACGGCAACTACAAGGTATCGGCCGACCTGCTCGAGTTGCGCAACCTGGTCGTGGTCGCCGAACTGATCATTCGCTCGGCGCTGGCCCGGCGAGAAAGCCGCGGCCTGCACTTCACGCTCGATTATCCCGAGCGCGACGATCGTTTTCTGGCGCCGACCCTGCTCGATCCGCGCGACCGGGTCGAACCGGCAAAACTGGTCTCGATTTAAGTTCGCCGATGCTGGTCCAGGAAACGATCACGGTCGCGACCGACGGCCGCGCGACGCTCGAGATAACCGCCGAGATCGACGCGCTGGTGCGCGCCGCGGGCATCACCCGCGGTCTTTGCCACCTGTTCATACACCACACCAGCGCGTCGCTGATCGTCACCGAAAACGCCGATGCCGACGTGCGCCACGATCTCGAGCACTTCCTCGCCAGGCTGGTGCGGGACGGCGATCCGGCCTACCGGCACGACCAGGAAGGCGACGACGACATGGCCGCGCACATCCGCTCGGTCCTGACCCAGACCGATATCACGCTGCCGGTTCGCGACGGCCGCCTCGCGCTCGGCACCTGGCAAGGCCTGTACCTGTGGGAACACCGATACCGGCCGCACCGGCGCCGGTTGACCGTTACCCTGCAGGGTCTCGATACCTGAGATTTGATCGCCGCGTATTGCCATTGCCGGGTAAAACCGGAGAATGGCGGTCGGGAATTCAAACAAACTCGGGGATTCGCATGAAAATCATTCTGTTGGGACCGCCCGGCGCGGGCAAGGGCACAATCGCCAAAGCCTTGATGGATTATGACGGCTCGGTGCAGATTTCGACCGGCGACATCCTGCGCGCCGCGGTCGCGGCCGGCACCGAGCTCGGCAAGCAGGCCGAGGCCGCGATGAAGGCCGGCGATCTCGTCTCCGACGAATTGATCATGGGGATCATGGGCGAACGCCTGCAGCAAGAGGACTGCCAGCGCGGCTACCTGCTCGACGGATTCCCGCGCACCCTGCCCCAGGCGCGCGCGCTCAAATCGCTGCTCGACGAACTCGGCGAAAAACTCGACTGCGCGCTCGAGCTCGACATTCCGCGCGAAGTCATCATCGACCGCCTGACCACGCGCCGTACCTGCAGCAACTGCGGCGAGATCTACAACGTCAAGACGCGACCGCCCAAAGTCGAGGGGGTTTGCGACGTCTGCGGCGGCCCGGTGCTGCAGCGCGACGACGAGACCGAGGAAGCGATCGAAAACCGGCTGCAGGTCTACCAGCAGCAAACCGCGCCGCTGGTCGACTTTTACCGCGACGAGGGCTTGCTCGTCAGCGTGCCGTCATCCGACCTCGAACCGGTCATGGCCGCGCTCAAGCCCCGCATCGGCTAACCCCGGGTTGCAAATCGCCGGGTATCGCCCCTGCACCTTCGGGGACATGTTCCGAGTTCCCGCGGATTCGAATCCCCGGGCGATAAAATCGGCGCCCTGGCTTTCCGCCAGGCCATCGACGATATCGGTGGCGGTTCCCTTGAATGCTCACGCAGCCGTTCAACAACGGGGACATGTTCCGAATTCCGGCAACACTCGACCCGGCCTCCGTAAGTCACGATTTGGACCAGGCCTCGGAAGCGGGGGAATTCGGTACGTGTCCCCTCGCGGCCTCCGACACGAATCTTGCCTTGTTGGCGTTACCGCACTTCCAGATAAATAATCACCCCCGCCGCAATCACCATCACTAACATGAACGCAAACGCGGCATGCAGCAGCAACCGCTTGCGACGCTCGACCGCCGGATTCGGAATCTCGCGCAGTTGCGAGCGACCGGCGGCGCGATTCGCGAGCACCCACATGCACACCACGATGACGGCGAGCGTAATCAGGATCTTGCTGAACATTTCAGGCCTCGCTGCGGGCAAAGGTGACGAGATGATCGACATCGAGCCGGATGCCGATACGCTCGTTGATTTTATGGTTGTGATGGCTCGGCGCAAGACACATGACTTCGACGCCGCTGTCCATGCGCAGAAAGTACAGAAAGTCGGCGCCGCGAAAAGCCTTTTCGACGACGATCGCCGAGTCGCTCGATGCGTCGTCGTGCAGCACGTCATCGGGCCGGATCAGTACATCGACGAGCGCGCCCGGTTCGGCGGCCAGCGGCTCGCTGCCACGAATCAGGCCGAGATCGGTGCGCACCGCGGTCGCGTCTTCGACGGTCGCCGGGATGATGACGCCCTGGCCGACGAAATCGGCGACGAAGCGATTGACCGGCCGGTGATACAGGTCGTAGCCAGTGCCCTGCTGCTCGATGCGACCCTCGCGCATGACCGAGATCGTATCCGCCATCGCGAAGGCCTCGTGCTGGTCGTGGGTAACGAGGATCGCGGTCGTGTTTTCCTGCTTGAGAATGTTGCGCACCTCGCGCGCCAGCTGCTCGCGCAACTCGACGTCCATGCTCGAGAACGGCTCGTCGAGCAACAAAATATCCGGCCGCGGCGCCAGCGCGCGGGCCAGCGCAACCCGCTGCTGCTGCCCGCCCGAGAGCTGGTGCGGATAGGCCCGGGCGAAGGCCGGCATGCCGACGATCGCGAGCATCTCCTGCACCCGGGCTTGGCGCGAGCGCTCGCGCCAGCCGCGCAGGCCGAAGCGAACATTGTCGTCGACCCGCAGATGCGGAAACAGCGCGAAGTCCTGGAAGACCATGCCGACGTTGCGGCGTTCGGGCGGCAGGCAGACGCGGCGCGAGCTGACCTCGACGCCGTCGATCAGGATGCGCCCGTTCCAGACCGCCTCGAAGCCGGCGATCGCGCGCAGGACCGTGGTCTTGCCGCATCCGCTCGGCCCGAGCATGCAACCGATCTGCCCGGGTTCGAGCGCGAAGCTGACGCGATCGAGGACCTGTAAATCGGCGTAACCGACATCCACCGCATCGACATCGAGCCTGGCGGTCACGAGCCCGCCCGCGAGGTCGAGATGCTGCGGCTCAACAGCACGACCGGCAACAGGCCGACCGCGACGATCGCCAGCGCCGCGGTCGACGAGTCGGCCAGGCGTTCGTCGCTGGCGAGTTCATAGGCGCGCACCGCCAGCGTATTGAAATTGAACGGCCGCAGGATCAGCGTCGCCGGCAATTCCTTCATGACGTCGACGAATACGATCAGCAGCGCCGTCAGCAGCGTGCCCTTCATCAACGGCACGTGTACGCGCAACAGGATTTGCCCCGGCGACAGCTTCAGCGAGCGCGCGGCATCGTCCATCGACAGCTTGATGTTGGCCAGGCCGGATTCGACCGACTGTATCGACACCGACAGGAAGCGTACCAGGTAAGCGAACATGACCGCGACCAGGCTGCCGGAGAGCAGCAGTCCGGTGGGATAGCCGAATTGCGCCCGCATCCAGCCGTCGAGCGCGTTGTCGACCCACGCGAACGGGATGATGACGCCGACCGCGACCACGGTGCCCGGCAGCGCGTAACCGGTCGCGACGATGCGGATCGACGCGTTGATCGGCGTCGACCGGAAAAGACGCTTGCCGTAAGCCAGGAACAGCGCGGCGAGGACCGCCAACACGGCCGCCGACAACGCCAGCATGACCGAATTGAGCGCGAGGCGGAAGAAGGTCGCATCGACCATCTGCGCGTGGGTTTCGACGGCCCACAGTGCGAGTTGCGCCGCGGGCACGAGGAAGCCGAACGCCAGCGGCAGGAAGCACAGCGCGAACGCGGCCGCCGCGCGCCAGCCCCGCAGGCGATACTGCGGCAGGTTGCGGTAACGGTAGGTCGCGTGGTGATACTGCGCCTGGCGACGCGACGCGCGCTCGACGACGACCAGCGTGAACACGAACAACAGCAGGATCGCGGCGAGCTTGGACGCGGCCGCGGCGTCGCCGAAGCCGAACCAGGTGCGGAAGATGCCCGTCGTGAAGACGTCCAGCCCGAAGTAGGACACGGTGCCGTAGTCGGACAGCGTTTCCATCAGCGCCAGCGACAGGCCCGCGACGATCGCCGGCCGCGCCAGCGGCAACGCGACGCGGTAAAAGCTCGCCCAGACCGAGCAACCGAGCGTGCGGCTGACCTCGAGCACGCAGACCGATTGCTCGAGAAACGCGGCGCGCGCGAGCAGGTAGACGTAGGGATAGAGCACCAGCGACAGCATCGTCGTCGCACCGCCGAGCGAGCGGATCTCGGGGAAATAGTAATCGCCGTAGCTCCAGCCGGTGGCCTCCCGCAGCGCGCTTTGCAACGGGCCGGCGAAATCGAGCATGCCGGTATAGGTATAGGCGATGATGTAGCCCGGGAACGCGAGCGGCAACAGCAGCGCCCAGCCGAACAGGCGCTTGCCCGGGAACACGCAGACGCTCGTCAACCACGCGCAGGCGACGCCGATCGACAGGGTGCCGCAACCGACGCCGAGCATCAACAGCGCCGAGTTGACCAGGTACTCGGCCAGCACCGTGTCGACCAGGTGCCGCCAGATTTCGTTGCCCGGATGCAGGATGAAACTCGCGATCGTGAAGATCGGCAGGCTGAACAATGCGGCGACCAGCAAGACCCCGGACGGCCACAGGCGTTGCAGCAACGAAGCGCGATTCGCGGGTACGCCGGCGCCGACGATCGACGCCTCAGGATGTGCGTTCATCGCCGGTCGCGCGATGCGCGCAAAATTCTAGTATGCTCGGGCTCCGGGAGCCGGCAACGAGTCGGTAGATCAAGCGAAAAACAGCCAGCCGGGTTCGAGTGCAAAGCTTAATGCCGATTAACACGAATGTGAATAATAATAGTTCGCACTTATATTCAGCGCCAGCGCCATGACCGACGATATCGATTTCGCCGGCCTGCTCGGAGACCGCGGCAGCGACTGGCAGGTGGTGCGCGAAGCCCTCGGCGAGCGCGGCGCCGGAGCCGACCGATGTCGGGACATCGAGCGCCTCGCCGCCGCCAGCGATTACGCGTTGCGACAATTGCGACGCGAACCGGACTGGCTCGCCGATTTACTGGCGATCGACGAATTCACGCTCGACGATCCGATTGTCGAGCACGACCCGGATGACCGGGTCGACCTCGATCGGCTGCGCCGGGACTTGCGACGCTACCGCCATCGCAAGCACCTCGCGATCATTTACCTCGACGTCGTCGCGGGGCATCCGCTGCAGGATATCCTCGGCTACCTGAGCGATCTCGCCGATCGCCTGATCCTGACCGCGCTCGAGGCCTGCAACCGGCAACTCGCCGCCAAGCACGGCCAGCCGCGCGACGAACATGGCGAAGCCATGCAACTCAACGTCATCGCGATGGGCAAGCTCGGCGGCCAGGAGCTCAACTTCTCGTCCGACATCGACCTGATTTGCTGCTACGACAGCGATGGCGAACTCGACGGCTACGGCCGCCTGAGTCATCAGGAATACTTCAATCAGCTGGTGCGCCTGCTGACCCGGGTACTCAGCGACAATACCGAGGACGGTTTCGTTTTCCGCGTCGACCTGCGCCTGCGCCCGTGGGGTGAAGCCGGGCCGGTCGCGCTCAGCCATGCCGCGCTCGAACACTACTATCAGCTGCACGGCCGCGAGTGGGAACAGTACGCGATGGTCAAGGCGCGCGTCATCAGCGGCAGCGAGGCCGACCGCGCCAGCCTGCGGGCGATTCTGCAACCCTTCGTCTATCGCCGCTATCACGATTACCGCGTGTTCGAGGGCCTCGCGTCGATGAAAGACAAGATCGACGCTCAGGCGCGCGCTCGCGGCATGCGCGATAATATCAAGCTCGGGCCCGGCGGAATCCGCGAAATCGAATTTTTCGTGCAGGCCTTCCAGATTCTCAAGGGTGGCCGCAACCGGCAACTGCGGCGCAGCCAGATCTTCGACTGTTTCGATGCGCTCGCGGCGCAGGCCATCGTCGAACGCGAACAGGTCGACAGCCTGCGCGACGCCTATGTCTTTCTGCGCCGGCTCGAAAACCGCATCCAGATGTTCGCCGACGAGCAAACCCACGAACTCCCGAGCGACCCGGCGCGCCGCCGGCGGCTCGCGACGACGCTGGATTTCGCCGACTGGGAAGCGCTCGAGGCGAGCCTGCGCCGGCAGCGCGACGCGGTCGGCCGCTATTTCAACGCGCTGTTCAAGCGCGATTCCGAGCCGTCGTCCGGGCCGATCCTCGACGACGCGCTCGACGCCGCCGGCGACGCCCGGCGCGCGGAATTCGTCAGCGCCAGCGGGGTCGAAGACCCGGCCGCGATCGCCGCTCAGCTGAACGGTTTCATCGCCTCCAAGGCCTGGAGCTTCATGTCGGCGCGCGCCAAACAGCGTTTCAACAGCCTGCTCCCCGACCTGCTCGAACGCATCCGGTTCAGCACCGACCAGGCATCGCTGTTCGAACGCTTCATGCGCCTGTTTGCGTCGATCGCCGGGCGCAGCGTCTATTTCGAGCTGCTGGCGCAGAACGCCGTGCTGCTGCAGCGACTCGCCGAACTGTTCGACAAGAGCGCCTGGATCGCCGCCGAGGTCGCCTCCTACCCGATGCTGCTGGAGAACCTGATCCAGCGACCCGACCGCGGCCGCTTCGACCGCGCCGGGCTCGAGTCGCGCCTGCAACTGCAGCTCGCCAACGTCGAGGGTGATCCCGAACTCGAAATCGACAGCCTGCGCCTGTTCAAGCGCGAGCAGACGCTGGTCATCGCCGGCGCCGAACTCGCCGGCGAAATCGACGCGGTCGAGGTCGGGTATTATCTGAGCGATCTCGCCGAGATCGTGCTGGCGGCCGTGCTCGGCCTGGCGCGCAAGGACCTCGAGGCACGTCATGGCGTGCCGCGGCAGCAAATCGACGGCGAGCGGCGCGAGGCCGAGTTCGCGATCATCGGCTACGGCAAGCTCGGCGGGCGCGAGCTGCATTACCAGTCCGATCTCGACGTGATTTTCATCCACGACTCGATCGGCGAGCAAGCCCATACCGACGGTGACAAGTGCATCGAAAACTCGGTCTACTTTCCACGCCTCGCGCAGAAGGTGATTTCGTTGACCAGCGTCCTGACCGCCTCCGGCAAGCTCTACGAGATCGATTCGCGGCTGCGGCCCGAGGGTTCGTCGGGGCTGCTGGTGTCGTCGCTCGAGGCCTACGAGCGTTACCAGCAGGACAAGGCCTGGACCTGGGAACACCAGGCGCTGGTGCGCGCGCGCCCGGTCGCCGGCGACGCGGGGCTTGCCGCGCGCTTCGCCGGGATTCGCACGCGGATTCTGCAACAGCCGCGCGACGCCGAAACGCTGCGCACCGATATTGCCGAAATGCGCGCGCGGATGTATCGCAACAAGCGGCCGCCCGAGGGCGAACGCAAGGATTTGAAGCACTCGCGCGGCGGCATGGTCGATATCGAGTTCCTGGTCCAGTACTGGGTGCTGCGGCACGCAAATAGTCTTGACACCGAATGTTTGTCTTCTGATAACATAAGCCTGCTCAACGCGTTGCTGCGGTTAAATTGCATTCCGGCTTCGGCCTCGGAACTGATCGATATCTACCAAACCTATCACCGGCTGCTGCACGAGGCGGTGTTGCAGAATCGGGCCGCCGAGGTCGACGCCGAGACCATCGCAACGCAGGTTGAGCGGGTAACGAAATGCTGGAACGCGTGTTTCGGCAAGCAGGAGAATTGACGATGTCGATGGCCGATCGCGATGGCTTTATCTGGTTCGACGGCGCCATGGTGCCGTGGCGCGAGGCGACCGTGCACGTATTGACGCATACGCTGCACTATGGCATGGGTTGCTTCGAGGGCGTACGCGCCTACCACGCCGACCAGGGCACCGCGATCTTTGCGCTCGAGGCGCACACCGACCGCCTGCTCGATTCGTGCAAGATTCTCGGCATGGCGATCGGCTGGGGCAAGGACGAACTGATGGACGCACAGGTCGCCGCGGTGCGCGACAACGGCCTCGACAGCGCCTATATCCGGCCGATGGTATTCTACGGCGCCGAGGGCATGGGCCTGCGCGCCGACAACTTGAGCGTGCACTGCATCGTCGCCGCCTGGGAATGGGGCACCTACCTCGGCAAGGAAGCGCTCGAGAAAGGCATTCGCATCAAGACTTCGTCCTATACCCGGCATCATCCGAACATCGCGCTGACCAAGGCCAAGGCCAACGGCCAGTACATCAACTCGATGGCCGCGCTCGGCGAAGCCCTGCGCGACGGCTACGACGAGGCTCTGCTGCTCGATCCCGAGGGTTACGTCGCCGAGGGCAGCGGCGAGAACATCTTCGTCGCGCGCGACGGAATCCTGTACACGCCCGAGGTAACGACCGCGCTCAACGGCATCACCCGCAAGACCATATTCGCGCTGGCCGCCGACCGCGGATTCGAAATCGTCGAGAAGCGCATCACCCGCGACGAAATTTACATCGCCGACGAAGCCTTCTTCACCGGCACCGCGGCCGAGGTCACGCCGATCGCCGAACTCGACAATCGCGCCATCGGCAGCGGCTCGCGGGGACCGGTTACCGAGCAGCTACAGTCGGATTACTTCGACCTGGTGCATGGCCGCAACGACCGGCACCTGGACCTGTTGACTTTCGTCAAGTAGACAATCGATGGTCAATCCCGATACCGCCGCCGCGCAGTCCAGCTACTCGACCCCCAATGCGAAAACCGCGATCGAGGTCAAGCCCGAGGACTTGCCGATTCACTGCCCGCTGCCGGGCACGAGCCTGTGGAACTCCCATCCGCGAGTCTACATTCCGGTAGAGGAAAACGGCGGCGAGGCCAAGTGCCCTTACTGCAGCGCGATTTTCAAGCTGCTGTAAACGCCGCCCTGCGGACGCCCGCTCGGGCTCGTCCACCGGCAAGACCGCGCAATTTCCGGCGCCCGTAAAAAAGGGGGCCAGGCCCCCTTTCTTACCAACCCCCTCGGCGAAGCGTCAGACCGCGGCCGCCTCGTTGTCGTCGACCGCTTTCATGCTCAGGCGAATGCGGCCCTGGCGGTCGACCTCGAGCACCTTGACCTTGATGATGTCGCCTTCGGTCAGCTTGTCGCTGACGTTTTCGACGCGCTCGTCGGAAATCTGCGAGATGTGCACCAGGCCGTCCTTGCCCGGCAGGATGTTGACGAAGGCGCCGAAATCCATGATCTTGGCAACCTTGCCTTCGTAGGTCATACCGACTTCGACCTCGGCGGTCACCTGCTCGATGCGCCGCTTTGCCTCCTCGCCGGCGGCCTTTTCGACCGACGCGATCTTGATCACACCGTCGTCGTCGACTTCGATCGTCGCGCCGGTTTCCTCGGTGATCGAGCGGATCGTCGCGCCGCCCTTGCCGATTACGTCGCGGATCTTTTCCGGATCGATGCGGATCGTGATCAGGCGCGGCGCGTACTCCGACATCTCGGCGCGCGGTTGCGCCAGCACCTTGTTCATCTCGCCGAGGATATGCAAGCGCCCCTCGCGCGCCTGGTCCAGCGCCTGCTGCATGATCTCGGTCGTGATGCCGTCGATCTTGATGTCCATCTGCAGCGCGGTGATGCCGTCGTCGGTGCCGG
>JAHEKJ010000054.1:0-11927 GCA_024638385.1 Gammaproteobacteria bacterium
CGCTGGTGGGAAAAGCGCCTGCTGCCCAGCGTCGTGCACAGTTTCGAAACGCTCGAAGAGCTGTTCTCGCTCGAGCCCCGGGCGGGACACTGGGGCGGCCGCATTCACGCGGTCGGCATGCACGCGAAATCGAATCACGTGCGCGACGACTACATGCGCTCGATGTATTCGGCAGTCACGATCAATCTGAGCCACATGGCGTCGCTCGTCATCCTGCGGCTCTACCAGCAGGGACTGCGCCGAATCGAGAATCGCCGCTTCCACAAGGTGCTCTACGTCTGCATCAAGCTGCTGCAACGCTCCGCATTCAAGCTGCATCGCAGCCTGCTAAACCCGGAAGAGTACGATGCGATCATCAACCAGGGCAGCAGCCGCCTGGCGCAATTTCTCAAGACCGCGCAGAGCCTGCGGCTGGTGCACGTCGAGCACAACGAGTACTTGCTCGACGAAAAACTGATCGCGGATTTCGAGATCGACGAGATTCGCACCGAGAACCTCATCAGCGTCTACGCCAACGAAGTCAGCCCGCTCGCCGGCGTCCTCAGCATCGCCGACGAAGCCATCGCGACGGCCGATACGATAACGCCGCACGATCTCGCCGCCTATCGCTTCGACGATCAGCTACTGGCCTACGCCTGGGACCGCAGCGCCTTCGACAAGCCCCGCTACCACGAGATCAACGCGCAGCAGACGCAAACCGCCGACGCCAACTGGTACTTCCTGAAATCGGAGCGACCCGACGCCAGCGGCGTGCTGCTGGTGCACGGCTTCCTGGCCGGACCGGCCGAGTTGCGCGGTCTCGGCGAACGCCTGCACGCCGCCGGTCATCACGTCCTCGGCGTGCGGCTCAAGGGTCACGGCACGTCGCCGTGGGATCTGCGTGAACGCAACTGGCACGACTGGGCGGCGTCGGTCGAGCGCGGCTACGATATCCTCAAGGCCTACACCCGGTCGATCCATCTGGTCGGCTTTTCCACCGGCGGCCTGCTGGCGCTGCTGCAGGCGGCCCGGCATCCGCATATCAAGCTCAAGTCGGTCACCAGCGTGTCGGCGCCGGTGCATTTCCGCAACCGCAACATGATCTTCGTGCCGCTGCTGCATCACGCCAATCGCCTGGTCCGCTGGATGAACGACGACGGTCTCGTGTCGTTTCGCCCCAACGAGCCCGAGAATCCGGAAGTCAACTATCGGCACATTCCGATCCGGGCACTCTATCAACTTCAGCAGCTAATCGACTATTTGTGCGAGGACAAGCTAACGATCAACGCGGACGTCTACCTTTTCCAGGGAGATCGCGACCCCGTAGTGGATCCTGAGAGCCTCCGCACTCTCGAACGAATCATCGACGCCGAACGCAAGCAGGTCACGCTGCTCGATAGCGACCTGCACGGCGTCGTTTACCGCAATATCGACGAAGTTCAGCAAAAGATTTGCGCTGCCATCACAAAATCAGTTTAATGAAGAGCCCAGATGCGATAACAGGGAGCGCCAGGTCCGGAACGGCCGTTGGCTGATGCACCATCCGAATCGTCTGTTGATCACCGGCTTTGCGGTCGTCGTCGTGTTGACGGCGGGGCTGGCCTATCTCACTTTCCACGCCGGTAGCGAGGGCTCGCGCGACGCCAGCCGCGAAATCGCGCGGCAACTCGACAAGATCAACCTGGTCAACGAGCTATCGACGATCATTCACGACCGCACCCGTTTCATGCAGTCGATGCTGCTGCACGACGAGGATTTCACCGCGGCCGAGTCGTGGCCCGATTTCAACCGCATCGAGGGCGCCTACCTCGAAACCCGCGAGCGCCTGTTGCCGCTGCTGGCGCCGCGCGAGCGCGAAATCATGGAGGCCATCGATCGCCTCGACCGCGACATCGCCGACCTCAACCGCCAGGTCTCGGTGTTGTTTCTCAACGGCAGCCGCGACGAGGCGAGCAAGGTATTGCTGCAGGAATTGCTACCCAAGACCGCGCCGCTGCTGTCGCACCTGTCCGAATTGACCCAGGCGCAACGCATGGACGTGCAAAAGACGCTGCTGCTGGCCAACGCCGCGGCCGAGTCCGGACGCAAGCAGATCGCGCTGTTTGCGGGTTTCGCCGTGCTCGCGAGCCTGGCCGTCACGATTGTCGCATTCTGGTACGGACGCAAGCTGTCGACCCAGCTGCAAGACATGAACACCTATCTCGAACAGAAAATCTACGAGCGCACCGAGTCGCTGCTCGACACGCAAAAAGAACTGCTCGAAGACAACAACGAATTGACCCGCATGGCGCTGACCGACAGCCTGACGTCGCTGTCGAATCGCACCCACATGAACCAGATCCTGCACAAGGAATACTCGCGCTTCGAGCGCCACAACCAGCGCTTCGGCATCATCATGCTCGACATCGACCATTTCAAGGCGATCAACGACACCCGCGGCCACGATGCCGGCGACCAGGTGCTCAAGAAGCTCGCGCGCCTGTTCGAGGGCGCGATTCGCTCGAGCGATTTCGTCGCCCGCTGGGGCGGCGAGGAATTCCTGATTTGCTGCACGACGATCGAGGAGGACGACCTGCTGCCGATCGCGGAAACCATCCGCCAGCTCGTCGCCAATACCGATTTTGCGATCGGCTGGCCGCTTACCGCGAGCCTCGGTTGCGCCGCGATCGTCAAGGGAGAAACCATCGGCGAGCTGATCAAGCGCGCCGACATCGCGCTCTACGAGGCCAAGAACAACGGTCGCAACCAGTCGATCGTATCCGAGTTCACCGACATCTCGGTCAGGGAACTATGAACTGCCGCCGGTACGGACGCCTTCGATGTTGAGCTCGATGTCGACCTCGCCGAGCCACTCCGGCAAGCCGTAGTCGGCGGCGACGAGCCGGGTCGCACCGACGAAACCGCTGCGATAGCCGCCCCAGGGGTCCTTGCCCTCGCCGACCTTTCGCAAGTCGATCTCGATTTCGCGGGTGACGCCGAGGAAGCTCAGCTGGCCGCGCAGCGTGCCGGCCTCGGCGCTACCCTCGTAACCGGTGCTTTCGAAGGTAATCCTGGGGTGCCGGCGGACATCGAAAAAGTCGGGGCTGCGCAGGTGCTTGTCGCGCTCGGCGTGGTTGGTGTCGAGGCTCGCCGCGTCGATTTCGACGCTTACCCTGGATGCCGACGGGTCTTTCGGATCGTGGCTGAAACTGCCGTCGAACCTGTTGAATCGACCGACGATGTACGAGTAGCCGAGGTGGCTGACCTTGAAGTTGACGAAGGCGTGCTGACCCTCGATGTCGAACTTGTAGTTGGCGGCCAGCGCCTGGCCGCCAGCCAGCGCGGCGGCGAGAATTCCAAAAACGATCAAGACTTTGCGCATGTGTTGCTCCTTTCGCTCAATTTGAATTTCGGGTCTGCGGCATCGACAATCCCAGCATGCGGCGCAGGGTGCCATCCCGGTCGATCCAGTGGTGTTTCAGCGCGGCCGCGGCATGCAGCCCCGCCAGCGCGATCAGGCCGTAGGCCGCGTAACGATGAACCAGGCCGGCGATGTCTTCCTGCCGCGGCAGGCCGCTGGCGATGGCCGGAACGTCAAACCAGCCGAAAACGCTGATCGGCGCGCCGCCGGCGGTCGGGATCAGGTATCCGCTTACGATGACGGCCGCGATCAGCCAGTACAAGACGTGCTTGGCGACTCTGGCGGCGCGGGCCTCGAGCACGCCGGTGCCGCTCACCGGCGCCGGCCACGGGTTGGCGAGTCGCCAGCCGATCCAGAATGCGAAGACCAGCGCATGGAGCAGGCCGATGCTCTTGTGCAGACTCGGCAAGCGGTTGTACAGCGGATCGTAGTAGGTCAATTCGACCATATAGACGCCGACAGCGAAGAGCCCGACGACCGCGGCGGCGGAAATCCAGTGCAGCAGAATCGACATTCCGCCATATTTTTCTGTCGAGTCTCGCATTTTCGAATCGTTACGTGCTCCGCGCGGCGCTGGATCAATCTGACCCCGGATTTCGATCACGGTTCCCGCGGCTGACCTGCGCGGCCCGACCTAGGCGGCCCGACCTGCGCGGCCCGACCCACGCGGCCCCATCAGTCGATGATGTGCAGTTCGACCTGGCGGTCGGGGCCGCGGCTGAACCAGGCATGATGGACCTTGCCCGCCCCGTGTTCGAGGTACAACCGCAGGCTGTGATCGACGACCGGAAACGCGAGCTCGTCCCACGGGATCTCGTCACGCCGGAACAGGCCGACCTCGAGGCTTTCCTGGCCGGCGGAGACCTCGGGACTGGCCAGTTCGCCGTGGAACATCAGGTAAACCTGCGAGATGTAGGGCATGCTGAAGATACCGAACAGCGTCAACGGCCCGGCCCGGGCATTAGCCTCTTCCATCGCCTCGCGCGCCGCGGCCTCGGCGACGGTCTCGTTGTTTTCCATGAAACCGGCGGGCAGCGTCCATTTACCGTAGCGCGGTTCGATCGCGCGCTTGCACAGCAGGATGCGGTCTTCGAGGGTCAGGATCGCGCCGCAGACATTATTCGGGTTCTGGTAGTGCACGTAACCGCAATGATCGCAAACGTAGCGTTCGCGGTTATCGTCTACCGGGATCTTGAGGCTGACCGGCGCGCCGCACTGGCTGCAGTAATTCATGCCGCGACCATTTTCGCCGTGACGCCCAGCAACGCCTTGACGCGGCGCATGCCGTGCTCGATATGCTCGACGATCTCGGTCATTTCGATGACGCCGTCGGCGACGCCGGCGGCCCAGTTGACGACCAGCGCGAGGCAGGCGTAGTCGATTTCGAGCTCGCGGGCGAGCGCGGCTTCGGGCATTCCGGTCATGCCGACCATCGTGCAACCGTCGCGCCGCAGGCGCTCGATCTCGGCCGCGGATTCGAGTCGCGGGCCGTTGGTGACGCCATAGGTGCCCTTCTCGACCAGCGCGAGCTGTTGCTGGCGCGCCGCCGCGACCAGCGCGGTGCGCAGGACTTCGCTGTAGGGATAGCTAAAGTCGACGTGCCTGACCGGCTGGTCCTCGCCGACCTCGAAACTGTGCTCGCGTCCGGAGGTGTAGTCGATGATCTGGTCCGGCAACGCCAGCGTGCGCGGTGGCAGTTCGGCGGCAATGCCGCCGACCGCGTTGACGGCGATGATGCGGGTAACGCCCAGCTGCCCGAGCGCCCACAGATTGGCGCGGTAGTTGATCCGGTGGGGCGGAATCCGGTGACGCGGACCATGCCGCGCCAGAAACGCGAGCGGGACCCCGTGCCAGCGGCCGACCCCGATTTCCGCCGAGGTCTCGCCATAGGGCGTTTCCGGCGCGAGCGACTCTTCGAGCTGGAAGTCGTCGCCCGGCGAGTACAGACCGCTGCCTCCGACGATGGCCAGCATCAATCGACCTTCGCCGGCAGCGCGTAGATGCTCGAGAAATTGCGAAAATGGCCGTTCAGGTCCATCCCGGCGCCGTAGACGTAGCAGTCGCCGCACTCGAGGCCGACGTAGTCCGGCGCGATGTCGGCCTTCTTGCGATCGTGGGTCTTGCGAATCAGAAAGGCGCTGATGCACTGGCGCGCGCCGTGGCGCAGGCAGTAACCCTTGACCTCCTCGAGGGTATAACCCTGGTCGAAGATGTCGTCGACGATAATGACGTTGCGATCGCGAATCTCGTTTTGCGGGTAAGCTTTCCACAGCACGTCCTTGCCCAGCGTCGCGAGGCGATAGCGCGTCGCGTGCACGTAGTCGACCGTCAAAGGAAAATTCCAGTAACGCAACAGTTGCCCGGTGAGATAGAGGCCGCCGTTCATGACGCACAGCACCAGCGGAAAATCGGCGGCGCTATCCTGCTCGACCCGCGCGGCGAGGTCGGCAATCCCCTGCTCCACGGCGTCGGCATCGAACAGCAGTTCGGCGGTTTGATGCACCTGTTGGGCCCGGCTCAGCAGCATGTCAGGAATTCGGTTGCGGGATCGGATCGGCCAGGTGGACCGTCGTCGTCGGGAACGCGATCTCGGCGTGGTGGTCCTCGATGATGCGGGAGATGCGCAACAACACGTCCTGTTTCACCTGGTGATAGACCGCCCACTGCGTGGTCCGGGTGAAGCAGTAGACGAAGAAATCGACCGACGAGTCGGCGAACTCGTTGAAGTTGACCATCAACGTCTTTTCCGGATCGATCTCCTCGTGCGCGCGCAGCATCGCGCTGACCTCGGCGACGATCTTTTCCATGCTGGTCAGATCCGAATAGCGCACGCCGATAGTCTCGTAAATGCGCCGATTGTTCATGCGCGACGGGTTCTCGACGATGATCGTCGTGAACACCGAGTTGGGCACGTAGAGCGGGCGCGACTGGAAGTCGCGAATCGCGGTGACGCGCCAACCGATCTTTTCGACCGTGCCCTCGATGTTGCGATCGGGCGAGCGAATCCAGTCGCCCACCGTGAACGGCCGGTCGAGGTAGACGATCAGGCCGCCGAAGAAATTGGCGAGCAGGTCCTTGGCGGCGAAGCCGACCGCGATGCCGCCGACGCCGCCCATCGCGAGCACCCCGGCGATGCTGAAGCCGAGGGTTTGCAGGACAACGAGCGCGGCGGTGATGATGATCGCGAGCCGCACCAGCTTGCCGATGGCCTCGGCGGTGTGCACGTCGACCTCGTCCGGGTCGCGCGTCAACTCGGTCTCGGCACCGCGGGTCAACCGGAGCAGAAACCAGGTAATGCACAGCAGGATGCCGACATCGCGTACCTGGTCCGAGTAGGAGAAAATCGCGGTCTGCGTCTGCGCGTAGACGATGTCGACGGCGAGATCGAGGCCGACCAGCCAGACGACCCAGGCTACCGGCGGCTGGATCGCGTCGAAGACGACGTCGTCCCAGCGCGTCTGCTTGCGGTCGAGCCGCTTGATCAGCTTGACCAGCAGGCGGCGCACGACAAAGCTGGCCAACGCGGTCGCCAGCACGACGGCGAATACCTGCAGCATCCAGACCCACTCCGGTTCGAGTCCGGGTAACCACTTTTCCAGTTCAATCATGATTCGAACAAGTCTCCGCTATCCGCCAGCCCGAGGCGGTCGTTGAAAGCATGCAATTCGTCGCAGGCACTTTGCCACTGCAGGCTCGCGACGCCGTCGCGCTCGACCGGCCGGCCATGCATGCGGATCATGCGCAGCTGCGACGTCGGGTTGCCGTAACCTTCGAGCGCGGCCAGCACCTCGTCGGCGCCCGCCGGATTGTTGCAAACGAGCAGAATATCGCAACCCGCGGCGAGCGCCGCGCGCGCACGTTCCGGGTAGCCGCCGACCGATTCGGCGCCGCTCATGCTCAGGTCGTCGCTGAAGACGACGCCGTCGAACTCGAGCTGGCCGCGCAAGACGGTCTCGATCCAGTGGCGCGAGTAGCCGGCCGGGTGCGGATCGACCCGCTCGTAGATCACGTGCGCCATCATGACGCCGCTCAGGTGGGTCGCGATCGCGCGCCGGAACGGCACCAGGTCGAGCCCCTCGATTTCGGCATAGTCGCGCCGGTCGAAAGGCATGACGTGATGCGAATCGCCGGCCACCGAACCGTGCCCGGGGAAATGCTTGCCCACCGCCTCCATGCCGGCCTTGCGCATGCCGCGAATCCAGGCGTTGCCGAGGCGCGTGACGATCTCCGGCTGACGGTGAAAGGCGCGGTCGCCGATCACGCTGCTGACCGGGTCGACGAGATCGAGCACCGGCGCGAAGCTCAGATCGACGCCGTAATGCAACAGCTCGGTGGCCATGACCCAGGCGAATTGCTCGGCCAGGCGAATCGCCTGCGCCGGGTCCTCGTCGTAGAGTTCACCGAGATGCGCGGCCGCGGGCAGCTGCTCGAAACCGTCGCGAAATCGCTGTACGCGTCCGCCTTCGTGGTCGACGGCGATGACCAGCCGCGGATCCCGCAGATCGTGAATCTCCGCGCACAGCGCCGCCAGCTGTTGCGGGTTGCGGTAATTGCGGCTGAACAGGACGACGCCGCCGACCTGCGGGTGCGTCAGCCGCTTGCGGTCCGCGTCGTCGAGCTCCGGGCCGGCGACGTCGAGCATGACCGGCCCGAGGTTCATCGCAACGGCTCCAGCAGCGCGACCGCGGCGGCGGCAATGCCTTCCTCGCGGCCGATGAAGCCGAGGCGCTCGGTGGTCGTCGCCTTGATGTTGATGCGCGCGCCGTCGCAATCGAGCGCGTCGGCCAGCGCGGCGCGCATCGCCGCCAGATGCGGGGCGAGTTTCGGCGTCTGCGCGATCACGGTGACGTCGGCATTGCCGAGCCGGTAACCGTCGTCGGTGAGCTGGCGTCCGAGATCCCGCAGGAATTCGCGGCTGTCGCGGTCGCGATTGTGCGCCTCGGAATCCGGAAAACGCTGGCCGATGTCGCCGCGGCCGAGCGCGCCGAGCAGCGCGTCGCAGAGCGCGTGAATCAGCACGTCGCCGTCCGAATGCGCGATCACCGCGCGGTCGCACTCGACCCAAATGCCGCCGAGGCGAAAACCGTCACCATCGGTGTAGGCATGGACGTCGTAACCGTGTCCGATTCGCATGCCGTGCATCGGCGCCTCGCTCCCCCGTTTCGATTCGCGCGCAATTATACCCGGCGACCGGACACAACTACACCCGCGACAGCGCGTGCAGGTTGTAGAGCATCGCGCCGAACAGCAGCAGCGCGCCCGCCTGGTGCAAGACGCCGAGCACCACCGGCACCTGCAACAGCAGGGTCGCGATGCCGAGCGCGACCTGGATGATGACCATCATGCCGACCAGCTTGAAGCCGCGCGCGAGGCGCGCGTCGTCGAAGCGCGCGCGACCGCACAAGTACCAGACCAGCAGCGCGACGCCGGTCAGCATCGCCAGCCAGCGATGATCGAACTGCGCCGTCACCATGTTCTCGAACGGATTCAGGTACCACGGCGACAGGGCGCCGAGACCCTCGGGAACGAGACGGCCGCCCATCAACGGAAAGGTATTGAAGATCAGGCCCGCCTTGAGACCGGCGACGAAGCCGCCGGACGCGACCACGACGACGACCAGCGCAAGCAGCGCGAGCGAGGCGCGCCGCCAGCCCGAAACCGCGGATTCGCCGAGGCGACGGTAGGGCGCGCCGCTGGTCAGGTCGAGGATCGTCCACAGGATAAAGCCGAAGATCAGGATTGCGCTCAGCAGGTGCGCGGTCAGCCGATACTGGCTGACGCGCGGGTTGTCGATCAGTCCGCTCTGCACCATGTACCAGCCGAGCAGGCCCTGCAGGCCGCCGAGCGCGAGGATCACGAGCAGTCGCGGCGTCAGGCCGGGGCGAATCCTGCGGCGCAGCCAGAAATACAGGAACGGCAACGCGAACACCAGCCCGATCAGCCGCCCGAGCATGCGATGCGTATACTCGAACCAGTAGATCCGCTTGAAACCCTCGAGCGTCATGTCGCGATTGATTTTCCGGTACTCGGGAAACTGCTGGTAGAGGCCGAATTCCCGTTCCCAGGCGGCCGCGTCGAGCGGCGGCAACACGCCGGTCGGGTGCCAGTTCACCATCGACAATCCCGAGCCGGTCAGGCGCGTCGCGCCGCCGAGCAGGATCATCGCGAACACGAGCAACAGGCACAGCATGAGCCAGCGCGCCAGCACGCGATCGTCGGCCGGCAGGCCGGGCACCCGGTCAGGCTCGGCGCCAGTCAGCCCACGGCCCACGATCATTCGCCGGCCAGGATTCGCTGGAAACGTTCGTCGTTGGTTCGCCCGGAGGCGTACTTGTCGAGCCGGCCGTCCATGTTATCGGCCAGGCGGAGGAGACGTTGGTCGAGCGGCGGATGGGTTTTCATGAACACGGCCAGGGCGGAAGACTCGGGGTTGATGCTGTCGATGATATTCAGTACGTCGAGCAATGCATACGGATCATAGCCGGCGCGCGCGGCCAGAACCACGCCGCGCAGGTCGGCTTCGTACTCGTACTCGCGGTCGAGCCCGGTAGCGTACAACTGCACGCCGCTGTTTACCAGCCTTTGCAGATTTCGCTGGTCTTTTTCATCGTCTACCGCGGCGACCGCGAGGCTGGCGATGAAGTCGCGCTTCATCGTTTTCTGCAGCGCCTTGAGATGATGCTTGCGGACGACGTGGGCAATTTCGTGGGCCAGCACCCCGGCGAGCTGGGCCTCGTTCTCGAGCAGGTTGAACAGCCCCAGCGTCAGCACGATATATCCGCCCGGCGCGGCGAAAGCGTTGATGCCCTGCGAATCGATGACGCCGAAAGTCCACGGCAAATCGCGGCGCTTCGACTGCGATGCGACCCAGTGGCCGACGTCGTTGACGTAGCGTTGCAGCTCCGGGTCGTCGACCAGCGGCGCGGCGCCGAGCAGTCCCGATACCAGGTTGCCGCCCATCTCGATTTCTTCTTCCTCGGTAACCTTGCCGGTCGCCTTTTTCAGCTTGCTGCCGAGATCGACCAGGTCACCGAGATCGAGCGCCGCCGCCGGCCGCGGCCATGCCAGGACGAGCGCCAGGCACGCCAACAGCAGCGTCGCGAGCAGCGCCGGGCGTTTCATTTCTCGCGCTCCCGATTGCCGTCACGATCCTTGTCGCGGCGCGGTTTGAGGTGCTTGACCTTGCGCGCGTGCAGCTCGCCGGCCTGGCTGAACCGGGCGCTTCTCGACGCGTTGCCGGCGAAGCTTCGCATGCGATCGAATTCCTGCAAATCGGGTTGCGCGGCCTTGAGTTCGGCCTCGCTGAGGCCTCTTACGCCGATCGTCGCGGTCGTCGAACCCGCGCCCGAATCGCCGCCGCCGAAGAACCGGCTCGCCTTGCGCGAAAAGGCCGCGAGCCCGGAAAGAAAACCGCGCGAATCGCTTTGCGTCTCGATCGGAACGGCTGCGCCCGCTTCGACTTCGCGCACCTCGTAGGTACGTACCCAGCCGACGATCGCCTTTTCCTCGGAGTAGATTTCCTGCCAGCCGCCCTTGCGGCCGAAAATCACGACCCGCGTACCGGCGTCGACCCGGCCGACGCGCGCCGCGCCGCGCCGGGCGTCGGCATGGATTGTCGCCGCGCGCACGACGACGCCGTCCTGATTCGCGAGCAGCGGCGTACCCGGCAGGAGCAAGACGAATAGGAACGCGATCGATCGCTTCATAACGAAGACGAGTATAGCAACAGAATCGACGTTTCGCGGGTCGCGGCGGCGGCGTGCACCGGCGGCGGAGTCGCGTGGCGCGATGCCGCGATGGCGGCCCGGAACCGGACGACCCGGCGGGATTTCGAGCGGCCAAAAGAAAAGGCGCCTTGCGGCGCCCTTCTCGTCCTATCTGCCTTATATTATCGTTCTCCGGCAGCGCTCTCCTCCAATGTCCTGGCCCCGGTTGTCAGCGCGCCGAAACGAATTTACCGGCGGTCGCGGCCGAGCCCTGGTTACAGGTTGCGCGCAAGTAAACCACAATTGCCGGCAAGATTCCAGCGCCGATCTACCAGCCCGCCAGGTCGGCGCGCGGCGCCGGCGATCGTCGCCTGTTCGCTTGGGTGCCGAACCGGTCACGCTCGAACCCGACCGGTTTGCTACAATCCATGGCAGCGCGAAGGCCGTCGATTTCCGACGCGGTCGGCGCGCCGCAGGAGGTCGCGGCCCGGCGATCGGCGACCCGATGTTTAACATTCGCAAACCTGGCGACAACCCGATTCAGCCTATCGATGCAAGCGAGCGAAACCTATCACAAGACGGCCAAGGGGCAGGCAGAAATCGCGGCCCGGACTCACGCGCTCAGCATGAAGGAGCGCCGCGTGCTGATTCTCGTCAACGGCGAAAATTCGGTTGCAACGCTGGCGAAACTGTCGCTGTGCGACGACGTCGATGCCATTCTCGAGCGCCTGCTCGCCGACGAGTTCATCGCCTCGCCGAGCGCCGGCACCGGCGCCACCGACGCGATCGACGCGACCGAAACCGAAATCGACGTCACCGAACGCGACGTCACCGAACGCGAC
>JAHEKJ010000054.1:12027-25951 GCA_024638385.1 Gammaproteobacteria bacterium
CGGGTCAGGGTCGGCGACCTGATCAGGCAGATCACCGACAGCGAAGATATCGACGCCGTGCGCGCGCTGGTCGATTCCTGGTACGCGGCGCTGGCGGAGACGCCCGGCGGCATGTACCAGGCCGACGATCTGAAAAAGGAAGTGCTGTCGCTGATCGATCAGGAGGAGCGCCTGACCGGTTGAGATCCGGGCCCCAGGTGCCGCGGCTCGTCGACGCCGGCGCCGGTCAATTCATAGGCCTGGCCGAATCCGCGAATGTAGCGGCCACGCAGCAACGCCACCCGAAACAGATGAAAGTCCGGCAGCGGCTCGAGCAGGTCCATGACCTTGCCGAAGCGCAGGCGAAACTCGTCCAGCACCCGCGCGTGCAGCGCCGCGTCGCGCTCGATGCGCTCGGCACGACCCTGCAGCGTGATGCGCCGGCGGGCGAACGGGCTGGAACCCGACGCTGGCTCGAGCAATAGCAAACCGAGCGCCGGGTTGCGCTGCAGGTTGCGGGTATGGCTGGCGAGATCGCTCAGGAACAGAAACGCCGCGCCGTCGTGCCATAGCAGCGGCGCATAGCTGGCTTCGGGCGAGCCGTCTTCCGCCAGCGTCGACAGCATGGCGCCGTCGATCGCAGCGCGCAGCGCGAGATACTCGCGTCGGATTTCAGCGGTTTCGTTCAAGCCGGACTCCGCGTCGGAATCCGGTGATTTTGCCATGTTAGCCGCTCATCCGCATCAGGCGGGCGCTGGCGGCGTCGTTCTCGCTGGCGAGTTTCATCAGCTTGACCTGGTGCTCGTAGAAGCGCGCGTAATCTATCATGCGGACCATCGCGTCGACCGGATTGACGTTACTGCCCTCGAGCGCGCCGGCGGTGACCGTGACCGCCGCGTCGGCCGGCGCCTCGAGCCCGTCACGGGTCCGAAACAGCCCGTCCTCGCCGCGGTACAGCGTCTCGAGCGGCGGGTTGGCGAGGCGGATGCGGTCGACCGCGACCAGCGTGTTGGCCGCCTGTCCCGACGCGCGCACGCTGATCGTGCCGTCGCGTCCGATGACCAGCGATTCGAACTGCGGAATCGTGATCGGGCCGCCCTCGCCGAGCACGATCTGATCGGCGCCGTTGAGCAGCAGCCCGGCCGGGTCGAGTCGCAGGTCGCCGCGTCGCGAGTACGCGGTGCCGCCGTCGGCGGCCTGCACCGCGAACCAGCCGTCGCCGTCGATCGCGAGATCGAGATCGCGCCCGGTCGACGTGATCGGTCCCGGGCTGAAATCGGCGCCGGCCGCACGATCGGCGACGTAGACCCGGTCCGGGAAACCCGGACCGGTCAACGCCTGCGACTCGAACGAATCGAGCGTCGCGCGGAAGCCGACGGTGCTGACGTTGGCGAGGTTGTTGGCATTGCTCTGCTGCGCAAGCATGGCCTGCGCAGCTCCGTTCATCGCCAGATAGAGGTATTTATCCATTGCGGTTTATCCGATTATCGCTAGCGAATCTGGATGATCGTATCGGTAATCGCGTTGGAGGTCTCGATCGACCGCGCGTTGGCCTGGAAGTTGCGCTGCGCCGTGATCAGGTTCACGAGCTGCTGCGTCAGGTCGACGTTCGAGGTCTCGAGCGCGCCCGACTGGATCAGGCCGAATCGCCCGGTCCCCGCCGAGCCCGTGATTACCTGTCCCGAGTCGATGGTTTCCTTCCACGACGACTGGCCGATGGCCTGCAATCCCTGGGCATTCGGAAAATCCGCCATCGCGATCTGGCCGAGCGGGGTCGCGATGCCGTTGCTGAAGGTCGCGCGCATCAGGCCCTGCTCGGAAATATCCAGGCCGGTCAGACGGCCGGTGGAAAATCCGTCCGGATCGAGAATGCTGACCGCAAACGATGCCGCATACTGGGTCATCGGATTGTTGGCGAGATCGTGTGTGATCGTCAGCGGATTGGCACCCGTGGTCAGCGGGACGGCCGTGTTCTGCAACACCGCCGGGTTACTGGTATTGTAGCTGCCATCGGCATTGAAACTGAGGATTCCGGCATCCTGGTTGACCGCCACCCCGGAGTTGGTGTGCGCAATGGTCGTGCCGCCGGCGATATCGATCTCGGCTCCGTCAAGGTAGGTAAAGACGACCCACTGGTTGGGATCGTTGGCCGCGTTGGTGGCCGAGCCCGGCAAATCGTGCACGAAGTAATACGACAGTACGTGCGAGGTGCCGAGCGAGTCGAAGACCGTGGTCGAGGTCGAGTGGTTGTAGGTGTTACTCGCGGTCGGGTCGAACGCGGCCGGATCGAGCGCTGTCGACGCCGCGTCCAGATTCAGGCCCACCTCGACCTCGGTGCTGGCCTGCGGCGCGCCGGTCGAGGCCGGCAGCTGCACCGGCACGGTCGTGTTCAGGCTGGTCGACGTGACGTTGCCGTTGACATCGACCGGAAAGGCCTGAACGAACTCGCCCGCGCTATTGCTCAGGTAGCCGTTGTTGTCGATGCGGAACTGGCCGGCGCGGGTGTAGCTGATGTCGCTGCCGGCCAGCGCGCTGTTCATGACGAAGAAGCCCTGGCCGCTGATCGCCATGTCGAGACTCGCGTCGGTGAACTTCAAATTGCCCTGGTCGAACTGCTGGCTGACGCTGGTCAACTTGACCCCGCTGCCGATCGACGTCGGCGTGTTGCCGAACGGCGAGATCTCGAACAGGTCGCCGAACTCGGTACGCGAGTTCTTGAAACCCGTGGTGCCGACGTTGGCGATGTTGTTGCTGGTGACGCTGAGGTCGACCGAGGCGGCTTGCAAGCCGCTGAGTGCGGTGTTGAATGACATTGCTCTGCTCCTGGTTCGTTACATTATTTTGCGTACCTGACCCATGCCGATATCGCCGAGTCCGGTTACGCTAAGGGTTAAATCCTGGCCGCCCGCGCCGAGCGTGACGCTCTCGACGTCGACGACCGCAAGGGTGGCGCCGGAACTCACTTCGCCGCCGCGGTGAACCTCGGCGGCGATGCGGTACTCACCGGCCGGCAATCGATTGCCGCCGGTATCGATTCCATCCCAGCTGAAATCCACCAGCCCGGCCGGCTGCACGCCGAGTTCGCTGCGGTGCACCAGCTGGCCCGCGCCGTTCTGGATCGTGATCACGACGCGGTTGGCCGGTTGCTCGAGTTCGACCGCGCCCAGCAGCGACTCGCCGTCAGCGAGCTGCCCGGATTGCGCCGGCACCAGCACGCGGCGGCCGACCAGCGTCGACGCCTGCAGCGCCTGGTTCGACTGGAAGGACGCGCTCATCGTGTTGATCGTGGAATTCAGGTCGTTGATCCCGCTGACCGTGCCGAACTGCGCCATCTGGCCGAGAAAATCGCCGTTTTCCATCGGCTTGAGCGGGTCCTGGTATTTCAGCTGCGCGGTCATCAGCTCGAGAAACTCGGCCTGGCCGAGCTTGTCGTTGGCCTTCGGGTCGGCGTCGGGCGACGACGTCAGCCCGAGCTGCGCGTAGACGTTCCTGGTATCGATTTCAGACATGTCCGGATTCTCCGCGTCAGTTACCCAGCGACAACACCCGCATGAGCAGGTCGCGCGAGGTGTTCAATACTTCGACGTTGTTCTGGTAGGCGCGCGAGGCCGACAGCATGTTGGCCATTTCCTCGACCGGGTTGACGTTGCTCGCGTAGACGAAGCCCTCCGCGTCGGCGAAGGCATGGCCCGGATCGTAACGCCGTTGCACGGCTTTGCCGCTCTCGACGACGCCGAGCAGGTTGACGCCGACCTCGCCCGGACGCGACGGATCGGTCAGCAAGGCCTGGAACACGACCTGGCGCGAGCGGTAGGCGTCGGCATCGGACGCGGCCAGGGTTTCGACGTTGGCGAGGTTGCTCGCGACCGTGTTCAGGCGCAGCGATTGCGCGCTGATCGCGCTACCGGATATATCGAAATTTGCCATCAGACTCATGACTTACTCTCCCTTGAGCGCCTTCATCAGGCCCGAAATCTTGCCGTTGAGAAACGTGAAACTGGTTTGCATCAACAGCGCGTTTTCAGCGAACTTCGCCTGTTCGACATGCGCGTCGACGCTATTGCCGTCGAGCGACGGATGCAGCGGGTTGCGGTACTTCAGGTCCACCGTCTCGGCGCGCACGGGGGCGACGATGTGTTGGCGATGGGTGCCGGCGAGGCGCACCGGCTCTGCCTGCTTTTGCCCGGCGGCCGCGAGCATCGCGCCGAAATCGAAATCCCGCGCCTTGTAGCCCGGCGTGTCGGCATTGGCGATGTTGGACGCCAGGACCGCCGCGCGTCGGCCGCGCAGCAATAGCGCGTCATCGTGAAGGCTGAAGGCTCGTTCGAAACTGATCGGCATGGTCGGTTCCCGTAAATGACTTGCGGGAACTCATGCATCGACGGTGCCACCCGAAGAATCGCGAGTTATTTCAATGACTTGGATCGCGGCGGTCGGGAGGCGACGGGCAAAGGCGGCAACCCGGGCGGCAAGCTTGCCGCTAGGCCAGGAGCTGTTCGCGAATCACTTCGTTGATTTCCCGCGCCAGCACGTCGGGCTCGAACTTGGCGATGAACTTGTTGGCCCCGACCTGGTCGACCATGCTCTGGTTGAACACGCCGCTCATCGACGTGTGCAGGATGACGACCAGGTGAGCCAGCCGCGGGTCGGCGCGCAGCTCGGTGGTGAAGGTGTAACCGTCCATCTCCGGCATCTCGATGTCCGAGATCACCAGCGCGAGGCGCTCGAGATCCGGATTCCGTTCGTCGGCCCAGCGCCTGAGCAGCTCGAGCGCGTGCTTGCCGTCCTTCTCGGTCACCGTATCGAGACCCATGTCGTCTTCGAGCACGCGGCGAATCTGCTTGCGCGCGACCGCCGAATCGTCGGCCACGAGCACCAGTTTGCGACCCTCGGGAGGCTTTTCGAACAATGCCTTTTGCTCGGCCGAGACATGCATCTGCGTACCGACGACTTCGGCGAGCACGCGTTCGACGTCGATGACTTCGACCATTTGCTCGTCGACCCGGGTGACCGCGGTCAGGTAGCTGGCGCCGCCGGTGCCGCTCGGCGGTATGTGTATGTCCTTCCAGTTCAGGTTGACGATGCGGTCGACCCCGTGGACGAGGAATCCCTGCACGCACTGGTTGTACTCGGCGATGATCAGGAAGGCGGAATCGACGTCGTCGATTCGGGACACGCCGATCGCGCGGCCGAGGTCGATGACGCTGATCGTGCGGCCGCGAATATTGGCGATACCCAGCACGACTTCGTGCGATTGCGGAATCACCGACAGTTTCGGGCAGGGCAGCACCTCGCGCACCTTGAAAACGTTGATCCCGTAAAGCTGCTGGCCGCCGAGGCGGAACATCAGCAGTTCGAGCCGGTTGCGGCCCGCCAGCTGGGTGCGCTGGTCGACGCTCGCCAAGACCCCGGACATGGATTTCTCCCGTGAAAGTCGATCGACAGTCGGTGTGTCGGCTACCGGCGGGACAACTTGAGTGCGCGGGATGGCACCGTTTGGCCTGATAATTGCAGGAATTCGCGCATGACGCACCGATTCGATCGATTTCGATTCAAGACCGCGAGCTGCATCGCCGGCGCGCTGGCGATCGCCTTCGCCGCCGGCGCCGCGCAGGCCGGCGCGCAACAGAGCCTCGCGTCGATCCGGATGCAGGCCGAGGCGTTCGTCATGCAACAGGATTATCGCAGCCCCTACCCGCCCCGGGTCGAGCTCAGCCGGCTGGATTCGCGGTTGCGCCTCAAGGCTTGCCCGGTCGAGCTCGACGTTGGCTTCGCGCATCCCGGGCAGGATCGCGGCAATACCGTGTTGCGGGTTCGCTGCCCGCTCGCCCCGGGCTGGAAGCTGCATTTGCCGGCACGGATTGCCGTTTTCGACGACGTCGCCGTCGCCGCGCGGCCGCTGGTCAGGGGTCAAATAATTGACGTCGCCGCGGTGAATCTGCAAAAAACCGACGTAAGTCGCCTGAATAATGGCTATTTTGCTAAACTCGAAGACCTGGCCGACCTCGAAGCGCGGCGCGATCTGCCGCGGGGCACCGTGTTGACGCCGAAGGCGTTGACGCCACGCCAGCTCGTGCGCGCGGGACAGAAGGTGACGCTGGTCCTCGAGTACGGCGGTCTGCAGGTCCGCTCCAGCGGCGAGGCGCTGCACGCGGCAAGCCATGGCCAGGTGGTCAGGGTCCGCAACAGCCAGTCGCAGAAAATCGTCGAGGGCGTCGTCACTGGCGCCGGCGTCGTCCGGGTGGCATTATGAAGCGTCAATCCGGCTTAAACTTTTTCCGGCGACAGCCGATTACCCATCATGAGCACTATCCACGGAGCGCAGTATGACTGACCCGATCAACACGCAAAATCGCCTGCGGAATACCCCGGTTTCGGGCGACGCTCGTAGCGACGCGGCCGCCAAGGCCGGCAAGCCGGCGACCGACAGTCGTGCCTCCGCCAAACCCGGTGACGACGCCGCGGTCGTCGAACTCAGCAACGCGGCGTTGCTCGAAGAGCTCGGCGAACAGATCAAGAACCTGCCCGAGGTCAACGAGGCCCGGGTCGAAGCGGTCAAGCAGGCTCTCGGTCGCGGCGAGTACCAGCCCGACGCCGAGGTGATCGCGCGCAAGTACGCCGAAATCGAGAAGTTGCTGCCGTGAACGCCAAAGCCTGCCGCGAAGATCTGAGCGCGTTGCTGGCGAATCACGTCGCGCAAATCGACGTGGCCACCGCGTACCTGCGCAGCGTCAAGCAGGCGATCGCCGACAACAACGTCGAAAACCTGCAACAAGCGCTCGAGCACCCTGATTTCGACGTCGACGCGATCGAGCGCCTCGAGGTCGAACGCCATCGCCTGCTCGAGACGCACGGCTTCAGTGCCAACTTTGCCGGCTTCGAAAAATGCATCGCCTGGTGCGACGATGCCGACGGCGGCCTGGCCAAACTCTACCAGCAACTGGTGCAGAGCCTGATCGCGTTACAGCATTCGATCCAGCTGAATCAGCTGCTGGTCAACCGCGGCAGGGACCGTGTGCGCCGCTCACTAAGCCTGCTGAGCGGCCTCGGTGGCGCCGGCCAGGCCCGAACCTACGGCAGCGACGGCAAGCCCGAGCCGACGGCCGGACGGCGCGACATCGCGACCGCCTGAATCCGCTTGCCCGCGGCCGCGGGCAAAAGAAAACCCCGGCGCAACGCGCCGGGGCCAATCCACAAACACATAACAGGAGGGTCCTACGGGGACCATTCTACGCCGCGCCGCGCCGGATTCCGGGACCTGAGTCTCAAATCGTTCGCGACCGCGCCGCCGTGCCGGATCGGCGCGTTTATTTACTGCCCGCGGCGAATTCAGTATCGTGTGCCTGATTGTTATCCGGCCGTCGATGAACCAGGACCTAGCCCAACTCCACGCTTACCCGTTCGAGAAACTGGCGCAGCTGTTGCGCGACGCGCAGCCGCCGCGACAACTCGAGGCGATCCTGCTGTCGATCGGCGAGCCGCAGCACCCGCCGCCGCATTTCGTCATCGAATCGCTGATCGCGCACCTGCACCAGCTGTCGAACTACCCGACGACCCGCGGGCGAATCGAATTGCGCCAGGCCATCGCCGACTGGCTCGGCCTGCGCTTCAGGCTGCCGCCGGGGCTGATCGACCCGCAGCGACACCTGTTGCCGGTCTGCGGCACCCGTGAAGCCCTGTTCGCGATCGCGCAGTGCGTCGTCGACCGCCGCGCACCGGATCCGCTGGTGCTGATGCCGAACCCGTTCTACCAGATTTACGAGGGCGCGGCGATCCTCGCCGGCGCCGAACCGGGTTACCTCGACTGCACCGCGGCGGGCGGTTTTCTGCCCGATCTCGACGCCCTCGACGAGCGCGACTGGCGGCGCTGCCAGCTGGTCTACATCTGCACCCCCGGCAACCCCGCCGGCGCGGTCATGCCGCGCGACTACCTGGCACGGCTGATCGAGCTCGCCGAGCGACACGACTTCGTGATCGCGAGCGACGAATGCTACTCGGAAATCTATCTCGAAGAAGGCAATCCGCCGCCCGGGCTGCTCGAGGTCGCCGCCGCGATCGGCAACGATTCGCTGCGCCGCTGTCTCGCGTTCCACAGCCTGTCGAAGCGCTCCAACCTGCCCGGTCTGCGTTCCGGCTTCGTCGCCGGCGACGCCGATATCATCGAGGCTTTCCTGCGCTACCGTACCTACCACGGCTGCGCGCTGCCGTCGGCAACGCAATCCGCCAGCATCGCCGCCTGGCGCGACGAGGCGCACGTCGTCGACAACCGCGCCCGCTACCGCGAAAAATTCGCGCAGGTCGGCGAACTGCTTTCTGCTACACTCGCGCCACCGACGCCGGCCGCGGGATTTTACCTGTGGGCGCAAACGCCGGTCGACGACACCGAGTTCGCGCGGCGGCTCTACGCGGAACAAAACGTCACGGTGTTACCCGGCCGCTTTCTCGCGCGCGACGGCGGCCGGGGCAACCCCGGCGAAGGCCGGGTGCGGATGGCGCTGGTGGCGCCGCTCGACGAATGCATCGACGCGGCACGGCGAATCAATAAAATGTACGCAACCCTGTAGGAGTCCGTCCATGTCCGAATTGCAGTCGGTGATCGAAGCCGCTTTCGAGCAGCGCGCCGATATCAACCCCGACAACGTCGACCCCGAGGTCAAACGCGCCGTGCTCGCGGCCATCGAAATGCTCGATTCCGGCGGAGCCCGCGTCGCCGAGCCGGCCGACGGCGGCTGGCGGGTCAACGAGTGGCTCAAGAAAGCGGTATTGCTGTCGTTTCGCATTCGCGACAACCAGATCATGGCGGGCGGCTTCACCCAGTACTACGACAAGGTCGACACCAAGTTCGACGGCCTGTCGGCCGACGCGCATCGCGCCAGCGGCGTGCGCGTGGTACCGCCGGCGGTCGCGCGCAAGGGCGCCTACATCGCGCCGGGCGTCGTGCTGATGCCGAGCTACGTCAACATCGGCGCCTTTGTCGACAGCGGCACGATGGTCGACACCTGGGCGACGGTCGGCTCGTGCGCGCAAATCGGCAAGAACGTGCATCTGTCGGGCGGCGTCGGCATCGGCGGCGTGCTCGAGCCGCTGCAGGCGGCGCCGACGATCATCGAGGACAACTGCTTCATCGGCGCGCGCTCCGAGGTCGTCGAGGGCGTCATCGTCGGCCGCAACTCGGTTATCTCGATGGGCGTCTACATCGGCCAGAGCACCAAGATCTACAACCGCGAAACCGGTGAAATCAGCTACGGCCGCATCCCCGAGGGCTCGGTCGTCGTCTCCGGCAACCTGCCGTCGGCGGACGGCAAGTACAGCCTCTACTGCGCCGTGATCGTCAAGCAGGTCGACGAGAAGACCCGCGCCAAGGTCGGCATCAACGAACTGCTTCGCAAGATCTGACCGACATGCAACCCGCAACCCTCTACGGCATCGCCAACTGCGACACGATCCGGAAAGCCCGCCGCTGGCTCGAGCGCGAGGGCGTCGCCTACGAGTTTCACGACTACCGCAAGCACGGCCTCGACGCCGAGCTGCTCGAATCGCTGGCCGGCGCGCTCGGCTGGCAAGCGATGCTCAACCGGCGCGGCACCACCTGGCGCCGGCTGCCGGCGGCGACGCGCGAGCGCATCGACACGCAATCGGCGCTGGCGCTGATGCGCGAAAACCCGGCGCTGATCAGGCGCCCGATTCTCAGAACCGGCGACCGTCACCTGCTCGGTTTCGACGAGACCGAATACGAGGAGTTACTGCTGCGCCATGCCTAGCGATACCGTACAACTGGCGATGGACCTGATCGCGCGGCCGTCGGTCACGCCCGACGACGCCGGCTGCCAGGCGCTGCTGATCGAACGCCTCGAAGCAATCGGTTTTCGTTGCGAGACGATGATTTTCGACGACGTCACCAACCTCTGGGCGCGCCGCGGCGACACCGCGCCGGTGCTCGTCTTCGCCGGTCATACCGACGTCGTGCCGACCGGACCGCTCGAGCGCTGGTCCAGCGACCCGTTCACGCCCGAAATCCGCGACGGCCTGCTCTACGGTCGCGGCGCGGCCGACATGAAATCGAGTATCGCGGCGATGGTGACGGCCTGCGAGCGCTTCGTCGCCGCGCATCCCGACCACCAGGGCTCGATCGCGCTGCTGATTACCAGCGACGAGGAAGGCGTCGCCGTCAACGGCACGGTCAAGGTCATCGAAGCGCTCGCGGCGCGCGGCGAGAAGATCGACTGGGCGCTGATCGGCGAGCCGTCGAGCCAGCACCGCGTCGGCGACACGGTCAAGGTCGGGCGCCGCGGCTCGCTCGGCGCGCGCCTCTTGATCCACGGCGTGCAGGGCCACGTCGCCTACCCGCACAAGGTCGACAACCCGATCCACCGCGCGATGCCGGCGCTGCACGAACTGGTGCGCCACGAATGGGACCAGGGCAACGAGTTTTTCCCGCCGACCAGCCTGCAGATTTCCAACCTGAATGCCGGCACCGGCGCGCACAACGTCGTCCCGGGCCACGCCGAGGTTTTTTTCAACCTGCGCTACTCGACCGCGATCGATCCCGAGCACATTCAGCGGACCACGCGGGCGATTCTCGACAAGCACGAACTCGACTACGACATCGAGTGGTCGGTTTCGGGCTACCCGTTCCTGACCGCGTCGGGCGAGTTGATCGACGCGGTGCGCGCGGCAATCGTCGAGGTGACCGGCCACCCGACGGAGGCCGCGACCACCGGCGGCACTTCCGACGGCCGCTTCATCGCGCCGACCGGCGCGCAGGTGGTCGAGCTCGGCCCGGTCAACGACTCGATCCACAAGATCGACGAGCACGTCGACGTCGCCGAGCTCGACCTGTTGTCGCAGATCTACGCGCGCGTGCTCGAGCGCCTGCTCGCCTGAGCCTTGAGCGGTCGTTTCGCGCCGACGCCGTCGGGCCCCCTGCACTTCGGTTCGCTGGTCGCCGCGCTCGGCTCCTACTGCCAGGCACGCCACCACCGCCGCGACTGGCTGCTGCGCATCGAAGACGTGGATACGCCGCGCGTCGTCGCCGGCGCGGCCGATTCGATCCTGCGCGACCTCGAGGCTTTCGGTTTCGAATGGGACGGCCCGGTCGTCTACCAGAGCCAGCGCTTCGAGCTGTATCGCGAACATCTCGAGCGGCTGGTCGCCGATAACGCGGTTTATGCCTGCGCCTGCAGCCGCCGGCAACTGCGCGAACAGGGGGTTGCGAGCGGACCGCTGGGACAGATTTATCCGGGCAATTGTCGACGCCGCGCGCTGCCGCTGGATGCCGGTTCGATCCGGCTCGACGTCGCCACCGCCGGTCGGGTCGGCTTCGTCGACCGGGTCTACGGCGATTTCGATCTCGACTTGCCGCGCGACGTCGGCGACTTCGTGCTGCGCCGCGCCGACGGGATCTATGCCTATCACCTCGCGGTGGTGGTCGACGACGCGCTGCAGGCCATCGACGAAGTCGTGCGCGGCGCCGACCTGCTCGAAAACACCTGTTTGCACCTGTACCTGCAGCAACGCCTCGGTTTCGCCGCGCCGGCCTACCTGCACCTGCCGCTGGTCTCGACCGTCGACGGGCAAAAGCTCAGCAAGCAGACCGGCGCCGAGGGCTTGCGCGTCGAGCAGGCATCCAGCCTGCTGTGCGCGGCCTTGCGCCATCTCGGGCAACAAACACCGGCCGAACTCGCCGGCGCGCCGGCGCGTGATATTCTCGAGCGGGCGGTCGCGACCTGGAACCCGCGCGCGATCCCGGCGATCCGCGCGGCGCGGGCGGAGACCTTCGACGCCTGATCAGGCGCGCAGGAAATCGACGACCGCGGCGATCACGTCGCCGTCCTTGAGAATCCGGTTGTGCCCGAGGCCGCTGGTCCGGTGAACCCTGCTGTCGCGCCACAGATCGGCAAACCGCTCGAATGCTTCGGTCGCAATTTCCGGGTCCTCGTCGTCGTAGACCAACAGGCCGGGCGTTCCCAGGTCGCCGAGCAGGCGCGAGGCTTCGAACTCGATCCACGGATCGTCGATACCCAGGCGCCGCATGCGCTCGCCGGTCCGCGCGCGAAACCGCTCGGCCAGTTGGGGGCGCATGTGCAGCAGCTCGCGATAGGTTTCGAAGATGCCGTTGACGTCGAATTGCGGCGCGATCAGTACCAGTCGTCGCGCGTCCAGCCCCTGTCGAATCGCGTAACAGGCCGCCATCGCGCCGAATGAATGCGCGACGACGCAGTCGATCGGGCCGAAGGCTTGCCGAATCGCCTGCAGGCTACCGCTGAACCGCAGCAGGTGACTCTGCCGTCCGGGACTGGCGCCGTGCCCGGGCGCATCGAAGCAGATCACACCAAAGCCGGCGGCGAGGAGCGGCTCGATGAAATGGCGAAACTGCGTGCCGCTGCCGCTCCAGCCATGCATGAACACGATCATCGGACCGTCGCCCCAACGGTAGACCGGGATACGCGCGTCGTCCACGGCCAGCTCCCGGCATTCGGCCGCGCTTTGCCAGAACCCGGCGACCCAGGGTCTCGGCCCGGTCTTGAACACGGTAAAAAACAACCGCTCCAGCACCGCCGCCGACCAGTCGATGCGGATCAATGACAGCAGGTTGAGCAACATTCCGGAAACCTGGAAACGCACCGGGATCACGCGATCACGGCGGCCGGAAGAGCCGGGCTCGGCAGAACCGATATCTGCGGGGCAAAGAATTCGAGGCCGGCGCGGAAGTTGTGGGTCCTTGTTCATTTGCGGTTAAACTAACCCATCCGAACAGCGATTCAAACCGGTGGAAGACATGCTCAAGACGGCAGGCGACCTGATCAACGAAGCGCAACAGCACATCGAGTGCGTCGACGCGGCGACGGCGAAACGAATCTACGACGAGAATCCCGACGCGGTGATCGTCGACGTCCGCGAGGCCGACAGCGTCGCCGATTCGAAACTAGAGGATTCGATTCATATCTCGCGCGGCTTGATCGAAATGAAAATGCCAAAGGCGTGCCCGCACCCGGACGCGTTGATCCTGACCCACTGCGGCGGCGGCGGCCGCGCGTCGCTATCGGCGCACACGCTCAAGCAGATGGGCTACCGCAACGTCTACGCGATCACCGCGCCGTACGACGAGATCAAGAAGGTTTTCGGCTGAGTTCGATCACTTCACCCGGTCGATCACGAGCGAGATTTCCGCCGGCGGTTCGGCGCTGCTGATGTCGTCGCGCTCGGTGTAGAAATCGCCGGCCTGCGCGACCGGGTTGCCGCTCGGCGACACGCGCGCGCCGACGACGACCCGCTCGAACGACGACAGCCTGAGCGACGGCATCATCGCGTCGGCGTCGGTCAGCGTCAGCGTCGCCGGCAGGTCGGCGACCCGCAGCTTGCGCACCGCAAGCGGCATCGGCGGTCCCTGCATCGCCTTGGCGTAGACGAACACCGCGTCGCCGGCGGCCGCCTGCGCTTTCAGTTCGGCGGCCAGATCGACGCTGAGCTTGAGGGTCGCGCCGGCCGGCGCCGCAGCCGCGCTGGCCAGCGTCGGATCGCGGGCCTCGAGCGCGGCCAGCAAGGATTCGATCTCGCGCGCGGATTGCGGATTGTCGCGAATCAACGGCAGCAGCAGCGACCAGTAGCGATGCGCGGCAGCCGCGTCGCCGCGTTGCTCGGCGGCCATGCCGGCCAGCCACAGGCCGTTGGGGAAACGCGGCGCGATTTCGAGCCCCCGCTCGACCAGGTCCTCGGGTTCGCCGAGCAGGTTGCCGCCGTTTTGCATCGCCAGCGCATCGGCGAGGGCGAACATGACCCCGGGCTCGTCGCCGGTCAGATCGTAGGTCCGCTGGTAGGCGGTGACAGCCTGGGCGTACTCCTGTTTCGCCATCAGCACGCGCCCGAGCATGAACCAGCCCTCCGCGTCTTCCGGGTCCTGCTGGAGCTTGTCGCGGATCGCGGCGTGCATTTCGTCGAGGCTCAT
>JAHEKJ010000153.1 GCA_024638385.1 Gammaproteobacteria bacterium
TACGAATGCGGCCGCGCGTTCGATGTCTATCACCTCGCCGGCCAGCTGGTCATCAACGACGACAGCGAGGTGTTCTCCTGCGACCTGACGCCGCACGGCAAGCGCCGCAAGATCTTCACCCAGCGCGAGCCGCTGCGCGGCGTGATCTCGGCGATCACGCCGTTCAATCACCCGCTCAACATGATCTCGCACAAGATCGCGCCGGCGATCGCGACCAACAACCGCCTCGTCGCCAAGCCGACCGAGCAGACGCCGCTGACCGCGCTGCTGCTGGCCGACATCTGCTACGAGGCCGGGCTGCCGCAGCAGATGCTGTCGGTCGTCACCGGCCTGCCCGAGGACATGGGCGACGAGATGCTCGTCAACGAGCACATCGACCTGGTCACGTTCACCGGCAGCGTGCCGGTCGGCAAGTACATCGCCGAGACCGCCGGCTACCGCCGCACCGTGCTCGAACTCGGCGGCAACTCCGAGCTGATCGTCATGGACGACGCCGACCTCGACCGCGCCGCCGAACTCGCGGTCGCCGGCGCCACCAAGAACTCGGGCCAGCGCTGCACCGCGGTCAAGCGGGTGCTCGTGATCGACTCGGTCGGCGACGAATTTGCCGCGCTGGTCGCGGAGAAAGCGGCAAAGTTGAAATATGGCGACCCGATGGACCCGGAGACCGACGTCGGTACGGTCATCAACGAGGACGCCGCGATCCTGTTCGAGAAGCGCGTCAACGACGCAATCGAAAAGGGCGCAAAGCTACTCTACGGCAACGATCGCCAGGGCGCGGTCTACTCGCCGACGGTACTCGATCACGTGCCGGCCGACTGCGAGCTGGTGATGGAAGAAACCTTCGGCCCGCCGATTCCGATCGTGCGCGTGCGCGATCTCGACCACGCGCTCGAGGTCGCCAACTCGACCGCCTTCGGCCTGTCATCGGGGGTTTGCACCAATCGCATGGACGACATCATCCGCTGCATCAACGAGCTCGAGACCGGCACCGTCAACATCTGGGAAGTGCCGGGCTACCGCATCGAGATGTCGCCGTTCGGCGGGATCAAGGATTCGGGCCTCGGCTACAAGGAAGGCGTCATCGAGGCGATGAAGTCCTACACCAACGTCAAGACCTTCTCGCTTCCCTGGACCTAGAACCCGCACGTCATTGCGAGGAGCCCCGGCTGCGGTCAGCGGTTCTGCACGTCATTGCGAGGAGCCCCGGCTGCAGTCAGCGGTTCTGCAGGTCATTGCGAGGAGGCGTAGCCGACGAAGCAACCTCCCGGTTCTTGCGTGGTCTCTGGAGATTGCTTCGCTGGCCGTCGCAATGACGCTTCACTTGCACGTCATTGCGAGGAGGCGTCAGCCGACGAAGCAATCTCCTTGACCTGGCCCGATTCCGGGAGATTGCTTCGCTGGCGCTCGCAATGACGCGGCATCCGGGAGATTGCTTTGCTGGCGCTCGCAATGACGCGGCATCCGGGAGATTGCTTCGCTGGCGCTTGCAATGACGCGGCGTCCGGGAGATTGCTTCGCTGGCCGTCGCAATGACGCGATAGTCAGGAAGTTAACGAAAAAGGCCCCGAAGGATCGGGGCCGTGTTGTTCAAGCAGCGTCGCTAGCGCGGGTTAGCGCTTGTCGATGGGGATGTAGTCGCGGTCGATTTCGCCGGTGTAGAGCTGGCGCGGGCGGCCGATCTTGGCCTCCTTGTCGGCCATCATCTCGTTCCACTGCGATATCCAGCCGATCGTGCGCGCCATTGCGAAAATGACCGTGAACATGTTCATCGGGATGCCCATCGCGAGAAAGATGATTCCCGAGTAAAAGTCGACGTTGGGGTACAGATTGCGTTCCACGAAGTAATCGTCCTCGAGCGCAACCTTCTCCAGCGCCATCGCGGTATCGAGCAGCTTTTGCTGCTCGCCGCTCGATTCCATGTCGTTGAGCAACTGGTGGCAGACCTCGCGGATCAGCTTGGCGCGCGGATCGTAGTTCTTGTAGACGCGGTGGCCGAAACCCATCAGGCGGAACGAGTCGTTCTTGTCCTTCGCGCGGTCGACGAAATGCTGCAGCGGCTTGCCCGATTCGTTGATGTTGATCAGCATGCGGATGACCGCCTCGTTGGCGCCGCCGTGGGCCGGCCCCCAGAGCGCGGCGATGCCGGACGCGACCGCGGCGAACGGGTTGGCGTCGGACGAGCCGGCGAGGCGCACCGTCGACGTCGACGCGTTCTGTTCGTGGTCGGCATGCAGGATCATGATCAGGTCGAGCGCCTTGGCCAGCAACGGGTCCGGCGTGTAGTCGTCGGTCGGCATCGAGAACATCATGTAAAGAAAGTTTTCGGTGTAGTTCAGCTGGTTGCGCGGGTAGACGAACGGCTTGCCGTTGGCGAAGCGATAGGACAGCGCCGCGATCGTCGGCATTTTCGCCACCAGCCGGTAGGCCGTGATCATCCGGTGCTCTTCGTTGTGGATATCCATGTGGTCGTGATAGAACGCCGACAGCGCGCCGACCACGCCGACCATGATCGCCATCGGGTGCGCATCGCGGCGAAAACCCGAGAAGAAGCGAATCATCGCCTCGTGCAACATCGTGTGCATCGTGATCGTGTTTTCGAATTCGTCGAGCTCGGACCTGGTCGGCAAATGGTCGTTGAGCAGCAGGTAGCAAACCTCGAGGTAAGAGCTGTGCTCGGCGAGCTGCTCGATCGGATAGCCGCGGTACTGCAGCACACCCTCGGCGCCGTCGAGGTAGGTGATCGCGCTCGAGCAACTGGCGGTCGACATGAAGCCGGGGTCGTAGGTGAAATAGCCGAGCTCCTTGTAGAGCTTGCCGATATCGATAACCTTGGGGCCGGCGGTAGGCGTCAACAACGGCATCGTAACTTCCTTGCCGGTCGTGTTGTCCTTGATGGTGACGGTTTCTTCGTTGCTCATCGGAACTCCTCAAATCTTAGCGTTGGACCTGCCCGGGGAATGGCTTGTTTTTGTTTCGGCAGGCGCCGACTCGCCACCCCCTGCGGCGAATTCGGCTCATTGACGTCCGGACAATATACCGATTGTCGGCGCAAGCCGCTAACAGTCTGAATCACTATTGAATAAATTTATCCTGAAAATTAAGTACGCCGGCCCGCTTCAATACTGGCCTCGAGAGCCTTCAGCCCCGATCCGACTCGGTATTCGTCGGCGCTATTGTTGACAATATCAAGCTAAAATTGCATATTTCAGCCGAATTTCAGCGAAGGCACGAAAAAATTGTCGACAATCATGTCCGATAGCACCGCACGCCTCGATCTCGACGAATCGTTCGAAGCGCCCACGCTGGCGTCGCGCACCTTCGACAGCATCAAGACCGACATCATCAGCGGCAAGCTCGCCCAGGGCACCAAGATCGTCGAGTCCGATCTCGCCGAGCAATACGGCGTCAGCCGTGGCCCGCTGCGCGAAGCGATTCACCGGCTCGAGCGCATGCGCCTGATCGTCCGTATCCCGCACGCCGGCTCGCGCGTGGTCACGCTCGACGTCAAGATGATGGGAGACATCTACAGCGCGCGCGAGGCGCTCGAGGGCATGGCCGCGCGGCTGGCCGCGCGCCTGATGTCCGAGACCGAGATCGCCGCGCTGCGTGAGCTGCTCGACCGGCACGAGACCGCGATCGTCGAGGCCGACGGCAAGGGGTACTTCCAGCGCGAGGGCGATATCGATTTCCACTACCGGATCGCCGCCGCCAGCCGCAACCAGTGGATTCTGGAAAACCTCAACGGCGAACTCTACCAGCTGATTCGCATGTGCCGTCACCAGTCGGGACAAACCCCGGCGCGGGCGCCGCTCGCGCTCGACCAGCACCGCCAGATCGTCGCCGCGATCGAGGCGCGCGACGAGGAACTCGCCGAACTGTTGATGCGCCGCCACATCAGCGGCGCTTGGAATATCGTCAAACCCATACTCGAGGAGCAGCATGTCCAGCATTGAATCACCGGGCCGCCGCCTGCGCGCCGCGGTCGACGCCAACAACCCGCTGCAGGTCGTCGGCGCGGTCAACGCCTACTTCGCGATGATGGCCGAGAAGAGCGGCCACCAGGCGCTGTACCTGTCCGGCGGCGGTGTCGCCGCATGCTCGCTCGGCACGCCCGACCTCGGCATCAGCACGCTCGCCGACGTGCTCGAGGACGCGCGCCGCATCACCGCGGTGACGACCGCGCCGCTGCTGGTCGACGTCGACGTCGGCTGGGGCGGCGCGTTCAACATCGCCCGCTGTATCCGCGAAATGATTCGTGCCGATGTCGCCGGCGTGCACATCGAGGACCAGGTCCTGCAGAAGCGCTGCGGCCACCGGCCGAACAAGGCGATCGTGCCGTCGGCCGAGATGGCTGACCGGATCAAGGCCGCGGTCGACGCGCGCAGCGACGACGATTTCGTCATCATGGCGCGCACCGACGCGCTCGCGGTCGAGGGCATGGAAGCCGCGATCGAGCGCGCGCGGGCCTACGTCGAGGCCGGTGCCGACATGATCTTCCCGGAAGCGATGAGCGAGCTCGAGCAGTACCGGAAATTCGTCGACGCGGTCGGCGTGCCGGTGCTCGCCAACATTACCGAGTTCGGCGCGACGCCGCTTTTTACGACCGACGAACTGGCATCGGTCGGCGTCAAACTCGCGCTCTACCCCTTAAGCGCGTTTCGCGCGGCGAGCAAGGCCGCGCTCGAGGTTTACCGGCGGCTGCTCGCCGACGGCACCCAGCAGGGCGTCGTCGACACGATGCAGACGCGCATGGAGCTATACGACTTCCTGGACTACCACCGATACGAACAGACACTGGATCAGCTTTTCAGCGAGGAGACATCATGAGCGACACGCCCGGCTTCAAGCCCAAGAAATCGGTCGCGCTGTCCGGCACCGCCGCCGGCAATACCGCGATCTGCACCGTCGGCCGCACCGGCAACGACCTGCACTACCGCGGTTACGACATCCTCGACGTCGCCGAGACCTGCGAATTCGAGGAAATCGCCTACCTGATCGTGCACGAAAAACTGCCGACCCGATCCGAACTCGACACTTACAAGGCGAAGCTCAGGTCGATGCGCAACCTGCCGGCCGAGGTCAGGACCGTGCTCGAGCAATTGCCGAAGAGCGCGCACCCGATGGACGTCATGCGCACCGGCTGCGCGGCGCTCGGCTGCCTCGAGACCGAGGCTGACGATCACGACATCGATGCCGCACGCAAAATCGTCGACCGGCTGATGGCCTGCTTCGGCTCGATGCTGGCCTACTGGTACCACTTCAGTCACAACGGCAAGCGCATCGAGCTCGATACCGACGACGATTCGATCGGCGGGCATTTCCTGCACCTGCTGCACGGCGAGCCGCCGCGCGAATCCTGGATCAAGGCGATGCACGTGTCGCTGATTCTCTACGCCGAGCACGAATTCAACGCGTCGACCTTCACCGCGCGCGTCGTCGCCGGCACCGAGTCGGACCTGCACTCGTGCATCACCGCCGCGATCGGCGCGCTGCGCGGACCCAAGCATGGCGGCGCCAACGAGGTCGCGTTTCGGATCCAGTCGCGCTACGGCTCGGCCGACGAAGCCGAGGCCGACATTCGCGAGCGCGTCGCCAACAAGGAGATCATCATCGGCTTCGGCCACCCGGTTTATACCGTCGGCGATCCGCGCAACGAGGTCATCAAGCGGGTCGCGAAGCAACTGTCGGAGGAGAATGGCGACATGCTGATGTACGACGTCGCCGAGCGCCTCGAGACGGTCATGTGGGAGCTGAAGAAAATGTTCCCGAACCTCGACTGGTTCTCGGCCGTGTCCTACAACCAGATGGGCGTGCCGACCGACATGTTCACGCCGCTGTTCGTCATCGCGCGCACCTCCGGCTGGGGCGCGCACGTGATCGAGCAGCGGATCGACGGCAAGATCATCCGCCCGTCGGCCAACTACACCGGCCCCGAAAATCTCGAATTCGTCCCGATCGATCAAAGGAAATAACATGAGCAAAGCCGCCGTACTGGACGCGAGCCGTCCGGAATTCGACCCCGTCATCCAGGATATCGTCGACTACGTTCGCGACTACGACGTCACGCAATCGGACGAGGCGATGCAGACCGCGCGCTACGACTGGATGGACAGCCTCGGCTGCGCGCTGCTGGCGCTGTCCTATCCCGCCTGCACCAAGCTGCTCGGTCCCATTGTGCCGGGAGCGGATATGCCCGGCGTCGGCGCGCGCGTGCCCGGCACAGCGTTCGAACTCGACCCGGTGCGCGCGGCCTGGAACATCGGCGCGATGGTGCGCTGGCTCGACTACAACGACACCTGGCTCGCGGCCGAATGGGGTCACCCGTCGGACAACCTCGGCGCGATCCTCGCGCTGGCCGATTACCAGTCGCGCCAGCGCGTGCGCGACGGCGGCGAATCGCTGACCCTGCGCGACGTGCTGATCGCGATGATCAAGGCGCACGAAATCCAGGGCGTCCTCGCGCTCGAAAACTCGTTCAACCGCGTCGGCCTGTGCCACGTCATGCTGGTGCGCATCGCGTCGACCGCGGTCGCCGCGCAGATGCTCGGCTGCACCCGCGAGGAATGCCTGAACGCGGTCTCGCAGGCGTGGCTCGACGGCTCGTCGCTGCGAACCTACCGCCACGCGCCGAACACCGGCTCGCGCAAGTCCTGGGCCGCCGGCGACGCGTCGGCGCGCGG
>JAHEKJ010000055.1 GCA_024638385.1 Gammaproteobacteria bacterium
TCGAGGTCGATGTGATGGCGCCTGATCAGATCGAGCACGGTGATCGCGCGCCGGTCCTCGAACAACACGCGGCCGATCAGGTCGTGCAGCACGCCCTCGCGCAACGAGCCGTCGGAGATGCGCATGAAATCGAGGTCGAAAGCTTCGAAAATCGCCAGCATGACCGCGACGCCACCGGCGAATACCGGCTGGCGATCCGACCCGAGGCCGTCGATCGCGAGAGCATCGACGCGACCGGCCTTGACGATATGCCGGGCGAGTTTTTTCAACCCCTTGCGCGTAATGCCGGTCTCGGCCCAGCCGTTGAGTCCGAGCACGCGGTCGATCGCACGCGCGGTTCCCGAGGTGCCGATGACGTCCTTCGGCGCAAGCTCCCTGAGCGGCGCTACGATCGGTTCGAGTTCGAGCTTGGCGGCGAGAATCGCCTTGCGCATGCGCTTTTCGCTGTACTTGCCGCCAGGAAAAAAGCGTTCGCTCGAGCTGACGCAGCCCATCGAGAGGCTCTCGAGAAACACCGGTTCACTCTTGTCGCCGACGATGATCTCGGTCGAGCCGCCGCCGATGTCGACGACGAGACGGCGACCGCGGTCGCCTTGCAGGGTTTGCGCGGCGCCGATATAGACCAGGCGCGCCTCCTCGATGCCGGCGATGATCTCGATCGGGAAGCCGAGCGTTTGCTCGGCGCGGGCGATGAAGTCGACCGAGTTTTTCGCACTGCGCAATGCGTTGGTGCCGACGATGCGCACGTTTTCGGGCTTGAGGCCGCGCAGGCGCTGGCCGAAGCGGGCGAGGCAACCGAGCGCGCGCTCGGCGGCTTCGGGCATGATCTCGCCTTTGGAATCGAGGCCTGCGGCGAGACGCACCATGTCGCGTTCGCGGTCGATGATCGTGATCGCGTGCTGTTCCTCGCGTGCGACGACGAGGTGAAAACTGTTCGAGCCGAGGTCGATGGCGGCGAATTGTTCCATCAGCGGCCCCGGGAAGTCGTTTGCCGCCGGCAAGCGACGCACCGCGCCCGGCGGGCGAAACGACGGTTATCGAGGCGATTTTCGCTCATGGCGTGACGACGATATTGCCGACGTGCTGTTTCGCGACGAAGGCTTGCTGCGCCTGCACGAGATCTTGCAGCGGGAAGGCCTGTGCGAGCAGGGGCCTGAGCAGCCCCTGTTCGATCAACCGCACGATGCGCGCCATCGTGCCGGGCGGGACGATGGTTGCGCCGGTTAGCTGCAGGTCCTTGTAGACGAGCCGGCGCAGGTCGAACTCGACCAGCGGTCCGGCGATCGCGCCCGAACTCGAGTAGCGCCCGCCGTGGCGCAGCGCATCGATCAGCGGCATGAACATCGGCCCGCCGACCACGTCGACGGCAACGTCGACCGGGCCACGGGCGGCGTCGCGAATCGCGGCCTCGAGATCGTCGGCGTCGCGATCGATGACCGCGGCCGCGCCGAGATCCCTTAGCATACTGGCCTTGGCCGGCGACGCGATTGCGACGATGCGCGCGCCGCGCAGGCGGCATAGCTGGATCGCCGCGCTGCCGACGCCGCCCGAGGCGCCGGCGATCGCGACCGCCTCGCCGGGCCGCAGGCCGGTGCGCGCAACCAGGTTTTCCGCGGTCGAGTAGGCGCACGGGTAGGTCGCGAGCTCGGCGTCGGACTGCGGCGTGTCGATCGCGATCGCATTGCTGCTGCGTATCTTCGTGTACTCGGCGAAACCGCCGTCGCACTCCGAACCGAAATAGCCCGAGCGCGACGGGTCCAGCCAGTCGCCCGCACCGAGCAGCCACGGGTCGACGATCACGCGCTCGCCGACGCGGGCCGGATCGACGCCGTCGCCGGCCGCGACGATTTCGCCGGCGACGTCGGCGCCCTGGATTCGCGGGAAGTTCATCGGCTTGCTGCCCCAGCTGCCGGAGGCCGCGTCGGCGTCGTGGTAACCGTTGCTCGCAGCGGCTTGGTTAATGCCTTCGGTCACCGAATTCGAGTACCAGGCGGTGCGCGTGTTGATGTCGGTGTTGTTCAGCCCGCAGGCGCCGACCGCGACCAGCGCCTCGCCGGGCCCGGGCGCCGGCGTCGGCCAGTCCTCGCGGTATTCGAGCTTGTCGAATCCGCCGTGACCGGTCAGCACGACCGCGCGCATGGTGTCGGGAATCGTCATGAACTCTCGTAGTATAGGCTGGGGCGAATGGTATTGAATGGCGATCGGCGAGTCACGCGCTTTGTCGGGACCGCGAAAATTGCGGGCGCGTCAATGTGCCGGCCTAAAATCTAGAAGGCGGCAGGGACGAGAACTGGACGCAAATCAGCGCCGACACCGGCTCGAAGCGTCGAACCGGAGTCGGCTAGACCCGCGCGTCGGGCAATACTCGAACCCGGTTATTGCCGTCGGGTTCAGGCCGAAAGGCTTTCCAATCTAAGGCTTGAACACAACCGCCTGATGATCGTAGCAGGGTTCATCAGTATCAGGGTCACATCCGCCCCCAAAAGTGCCAATCTGAATAGCAGCGATGTCCGGAATAACGAGGCCGTGCGATCGAATCACCAGATGCATTTCGGCGCGAAAACCGTTGCCGCGATCAAGACCGCCGCCGATCAGTACTTCTAAGCCCTCGGGGAGCCGTCCGGCGCGAAGCGACAGCGTCGTGTTCGCCGTGCCGTCATCGCCGGTGACGAAACCGCCGGCCCAGAAGACGCCATTGCCGCGGATTTCGAGATCGTCTTCGCCGCAGTCGCCGTTGCACAGCCACGGCTTGTTCCAGATTACCCACCAGATGGAATAGGCCGCGTTGGATTCCAGGCCCGCCGCGTGCACGCTGGCCGTGACCGAGTTGCGACTGCGGGTCAGCGTCGCCGCGCCGGGCTCCGGCTCGCCGCTTGTGAAGTCGACGATGTTCGCGGTTTGATACTTGAGTCGCGAGCCCCGGTCATCGTCGTCATCGTCGTCATCGTCGGCCGTCGATGCCAGCGACAGGCTCATGCCGAGCAAGGCGGCGCCGAACAGGATTACGCAGCGCTTGAGAAAACTGCTTCTGGGTACTTCGTTGTGACCATGCATCTTACTCCTCCTCTGGCTTGGAAGGCGGTAATGTATGCCGCCGGTTAAGGGCGGCCCGATAGCCACACGATGTCGGGGTCTTGCGCCACGTCAAAGTGAAATTGTCGAGATATAGCGGCTTCCTTGCGCCGAATCTATGAATCGTTGGTGTTATATCCCCGCTACTGGCCCGCCACAAAGAGCCTCACAGAATAGCACTCGCTACCGAATCAATTCCAATAGAGGCTTTATATTCCCGGGCTACCTCCATAAAGCTGGTCAATAGTTAAACGACATCGGGGTGGCTGCGCAAACTCGCATTCACCACCGCCGTTTTTCATGAATCGCATCAGCAACGGCCCGGTCGCGGTCGAAACGCTGGCCGCGCGGCTCGGTCTCGACGCGGATGCGTCGCTGCATTTTTTCGGCATCGAGGCCGGCGGCAATTACGCGGTCGCCGGGGCTAACGCGGTCGGCTTCGAGCCGGAGAATTTGCAGACGCAACTGAACGCGTTTCTAGCCAACAACCTTTTTACCGCTCGGGCCGATGCGCTCTATGTCGTTTTCATTGGCGGCAACGATTTGCGCGGCGCGCGCGGAGAGACCGATCCGCTCGAGGCGCGGGCGATCGTTAGGGCCACTGCGGCCTCGGTGCGCGCAACCGTGCAGGCATTGGCGCAGGCGGGCGCGCGCAAATTCCTGCTCGTTAACGCGCCCGACATCAGCGTGATTCCCGAGACCACGATCATCGCCGACCTGCCCGGCGACGCAGGCATTTTCGAGCGCGCCCATCGCGGGTCCCGGCAGTATTGCCGTGAGATCCGCCGTGTGGCCGAAAGCTTCGACGACGACGATGAAATCGAGGTCGTGGTTTTCGATTTGTTCAAGTTTTTCGCGCGGCTCCTGCGCAAGGCCGACAAGTTCGGTTTCAGCAACACGACCGAGCCGTGTTTCTTAACGTTGATTCGGGCTCCCAGTCCGGATTGCAACTTCGACGAGTTCATCTTTTTCGACGAGATTCACCCGAGCGCGCGCGTGCACGCGATCGTCGGCGAGGCGATGTACGAGCGGGTGGTCGACGAGTTCGATCTCGACGATGACGACGAGGACGACGACGAAGAAGACGATGACGAAGACGAAGACGATGACGACGAATGATCGGGACCCGGCGTACAGCCTGACTCATCGTGAGGATGAATCGACCGTCATGACGACGAAAAAAAAAGACACGGGTCAGAGAGCTCGAGTTGCCAGGAAAAGTGTCGCTCTCTGACCCGTATCAGACGCCCCGGGTCGGGGTGTTATTTACGGGTTGCCCCGTTATTAATCTTTCAGCTGCGAGACGAAGTTCGCTTGCGGTATGTCGGTCAGGTAGAAATCGACCTTGACCTTGTCGAACCACGAACGCTTCAGCATGCGGCTTTGTTTGCACTCCCGAGTGCCGCCGCTGCCGGCGCGGCCGAGGCGGCAGTCGAAGTGTTCCTCGCGGACGATCCTGCCGTTCGCGTCGAGGAATTCCACGCGCGCGTTAAAGCGCGCCTTCAGTGTAGAGCTGGCGTTCGAAAACATGACGTCGACGAGTCCGTTACCGGCGCCGTCGGCGAGCACCCGCATGTAACCGTGGGTCCGGTCTACCGCGCCACCGCCGGCGAGACGCATCTTGGCGTCGGCGTGAAACTCGAGCGGTGACGGTGCCGCGTAGACCTGGTTGAACCCGATGACCGCGAGCACCGTGAACAGCGCGAGGGTAAGCTTTAGCAATATCTTGTCCATCGCTACACCTTTCAGGCTGGTTCGGTTTTCGTTCATGCGGTTGTTTTACGATCCGGCTGTGAAAAATTGGTGAAAAATCCGGACTTCCCGTCGAAACGGAACGCGCTAGAATCCGTTTTGTGAACCAGGTCTCAAAACCCCCGATCGTGGCGCTTTATCGCGTCGAGCGCGGCGCGATGGGAGGCCGATTTTGACTGAAACGACGACTTCCACACCGGCCGAGCGTCTTCATGCGATCGTCGAACAGGGGCTGTGCATCGGCTGCGGCCTGTGCGAGGCGGTCGCCGGCAGCGAGCGCGTGCGCGTCTGCAAGACTACCAGCGGCTACGAGGCGCCGGTCGTCGTCGGCGAACTCGACCATGCGACCGTCGATCGCATCTACGCGACCTGCCCGGGTACGCGCATCGAGGGTTTGCCGGAGCGGCTGGTCGAATCCGACACCCGAAGCGACAACGTCTGGGGGCCGTGGCGGCGCATCGTGCGCGCGTGGGCGGCCGATCCGCAAATCCGTTTCGAGGGTTCGACCGGCGGCGTCATGACCGCGCTCGGCATTTACCTGCTCGAATCGAAGCGGGTCGATTTCATCCTGCAGGTGCGTTCGCATGCGAGCGAACCGAGCTTCGGCGAAGCCTGCCTGAGTTTCAGCCGCGAAGACGTGCTCGCCGCGACCGGCTCGCGCTACGGCCCGGCGGCGCCGCTGGTCGCGATCGACGCGGCGCTCGAGCGTGACCGGCCGTTCGCGTTCTTCGCCAAGCCCTGCGACGTCGCCGCGCTGCGCAACTACGCCGAACAGGATCCGCGCGTCGACGCGCTCGTCAAATACTGCATCGTGATGGTTTGCGGCGGCTTCGGCACGCCGCAGGGCACGCTCGACTTTTACCGCCGCGCCGGCATCGATCCGGATTCGGTCACGGCGCTGCGCTACCGGGGCCGCGGCTGCCCCGGGCCGACGCGGGTCGAGACCGTCGACGGCGCTTACGAATTTCACTACATCGACTACTGGGGCGAAGACGAATCGACCTGGTCGCTGCCGTTTCGCTGCAAGATCTGTCCCGACGGTATCGGCGAGGCCGCCGATCTCGCCGCCGCCGACACCTGGATCGGCGGCGGGCCGAACCGCGTCGACAGCGAGACCGACCCGGGCACCAACGCGATCGTCGCGCGCACCCGCGCGGGCGAGGAATTGCTCGCCGCGGCGGCCGCCGACGGCGCGCTCGAAATCGAGTACGACCTCGTGCCGGATGACCTGTCGGTCTACCAGCCGCACCAGGTGCACAAGAAGTACGCGGTCTGGGCCCGTCACCAGGGACTCGGCGACGCCGGCCGCATCGTGCCGCAAACGGCGCGACTGCGGATCGCGGAGCTCGCCCGCGAGCTGCCCGCGGAGGCCAATGATTACCAGCGCAACGGCACGCGCGAGCGCATCGCCGCCGGCAAGGCGACGCTGCCGACGCCGGAGATCTGGAAGCCGTGACGCGCGATCTTAAAGCGGTGTCTGGCCTTCGGTTTCGCAGTTGAAACAAGCAACGATGTAAATTGTAAGACCTGACACCGATGTTGCGCCTGCGGACGTTACCGCGGTAACGTCTTCGCTTGCGGCCTCGTTTTCGCTCGAAACCCGTCATCGACTCACCTTTGCGCCCGACGAACACGAACCTGTGGGGTCTGCCATCGATCCTGGCAGGTCGATGGCCCGCCGATAAATTTCGCTTTGCCCCGACTTTGTCGGAAATTAAACGGGCGTGGCGCGCGGCGCGCGGGCGTTGCGCCAGGCGGGGACGACCAGCGTCAGTGTCAGCGCGGCGATGATCAGCAGCAGCGCGGCCAGTTCGGCGAGACCGACGCGCTCGCCGAGGATCAGGTGACTCGAATAAACCCCGACGACCGGCACCAGCAGCGTGCCGATCGCGGCGATCGATGCCGGCAACAGCGTCACGGTCTTGAAATAGGCCCACTGGCAGTAGCTCATCGGAAACAGAAACAGGTAGGCGAGCGCGATGACCGCGGCCAGGCTGAGATTGCCGAAATCCGGCAGCGGCTCGCTCGCGGCCGCGACCAGCGTCACCGGCACCGCGCTGTAGAGCAGCTGCCAGGCGACGTTGCTCAGCGGCGTGAGGCGCCACGCGATGCGCTTGATGAGCACGGTGCCGAACGCCCAGGAGGTCGCCGCTCCCAGCATGAACAAGGCGCCGATCGGCGCTTCGCCGACGATGACCAGGTCGGGGCCGATCAGCGCCGCGAGCCCGGCGAGGCCGAGCGCGAGACCGGTCACCTTGAGCGGTGTGATGCGCTCGCCGAGGACCAGCGCCGCGATCAGCGTCGCCCACAGCGGCATCGTGAACGCGATGATCGATGCGCGACCCGCCGGCATCAGCGACACGCCGTAAGCCGAAAACACCATCCAGCCGAGGATCGCGAAGGTGCCGCACAGCATGACCGGAACGATCTCGTCCCGCGCGAGGCGCCAGCGGTTGCCCGAAGCGGCCGAGACCGCGAGCAGGATCAGGCCGCCGGCGACCAGGCACAGCGCGCGAAACCACCAGACGGTCAGTTCACCGAGAATGATTTTCATACCGGGCCAGTTGAGCCCCCAGAACAGCGACAGCGAGGCGAGCAACAGGATCGGTTTGAGCGCGACCCGGGGCATCAGGACAACAGGGCGCGCGGCAGGCGCGGAGTACGCCCGACCAGCAGCGCCGCGACGAACAGGATCGGCGTCGCGATGACGCCGCGTGTCACCGCCACCGGCCGGACCTTGCTGCCTGCTTCGAACGCGAGCCTGGCGGTCGTCGGCAGGAACACGACGCCGGTCGCCGACAGCCGCATGAACCCGCAACTCGCCGTGTCGGATCGGGTCGGGATCGTGTCCTGCGCGTGCGTGGTCAATCGGGAATCCGCCGGGGTTCGAAAGCGCGACGATACCACAGCCGAGGCGGCGCACACCGGTAATGTTGCGCCGGACGGGGCGACGTCGCGGAACCGCCGCGACGAAACCTTCCTTGACCGGCGTCAAGCGGCGGGCGATTCGCGGGCTTAAGATCGAATTCAATCGCTTGGAGGTTTGACATGACTATCCTGACCTGGCTTATCATCGGCGCGCTGTTGATGACGATCGGCCTGATCGGCACCGGAATCTGGTCGATGGCGCACGGCGGTCAATTCGATGACAAGCACGCGACGCAGCTGATGTTTGCGCGAGTCGCGATGCAGGGCATCACGGTTCTGCTACTGCTGTTCGCAGTCTACCTCGCGAGCTGAGCGCGACCGAGCAGCGGCCGCATCGCCAGCACACCGAGCAGCGGCCCGGGCACGAGCAGCCAGAAGAGATACTGGATTTCGACGAGCGCCAATAGCGCGTCGAAAAGCTGGAGGCTGGCAACGGTAATCAGGAAGCCGATCGAATTGGTCATCGTCAGCGTCGAGCCGACGTACTCGCGCGGCGCGCTGGTCGCGTTGAGCGTCGAGAACTGCGGTGAGTCGCCGACCACGGCGAAGCCCCAGACGAGCAGGAAGATCGCGAAACCCGCCGGCGCGGCCTCGAATGCCAGCGGCGCGAGCACGCAGCACGCGCCCGAAATCGCGAGCTGCGCGGTCGCGATGCGGGCGCTGCCGAAGCGCCGCGACGCGAGCCCGCCGAGCGCGCAGCCGATACCGCCGATCGCGATCAGCGCGAAGGTCCACAGCGACACGTCGAAGGCGGCGCCATGATGCGCGTTGTAGGCCAGCAACAGCAGCGGCGCGAAGGCCCATAGCGCATACAGCTCCCACATGTGGCCGAAATAGCCGCACGCCGACGCGCGGTAGGCGCGCGACGCGAACGCGCGCCGGATGACGCCGGGCTCGAAGCTCGAGGTTCTCGGCAGGTGGGGTCCGTCGGGCACCAGCGCGTAAAGCCCCAGGCCGCCGGCGACGGCGAGTAGCGAGACACCGGCGACGATCTGCTGCCAGGCGAGATCGGCGCCGACGCCGCGCAGCAGGTGCGGGAACGCGGTACCGAGCACCAGCGCGCCGATCAGGAAACCGAGTGTGCGACCGAGGTCGTCTTCGTACCAGCTGGCCGCGATCTTCATGCCGACCGGGTAAATGCCGGCGAGAAAAAAACCGGACGCGAAGCGTGTCAGCAGCAGGCTCATAAGTCCCTCGGGCAAGATCAGCAGCGCGAGATTGGCACCGGCGCCGAACAGCGTGCTGACGAGGAACAGCCGGCCTGCCGGGATGCGGTCGGCGATCACCAGCAGCGCGAACAGCAGGGTGCCGGTAATGAATCCGAGCTGCACCGCCGAGGTCGCATCGCCGATCGCGCCGACGCCGATACCCCAGTCACGCTCGAGGTCGAACAGCACCGCGTTGCCGGCGAACCACAGCGAGGTGCCGGCGAACTGCGTGAGCACGAGTATCGTCAGCAGGTACGGCGGGCGAGACTTCGATTCCATCCGGCGCAGCATCGCGCGGATGATCCGCCACGGCAAGCACCGCGCGATTCGGGCCGCCGCGGGGCGCGGTTCAGGCGGCTTTGGCGTGCCAGCGTTCGACGACCTCGCGCAGCGCGAAGCAGCGTTCGAGTTGCGCCAGGTCGGATTCGCCGACTCCCGCGTCGGTCATGTAATCGCGCCAGTTCGCCGTCACGTCGAGCACCTCGGCACCGATTTCGCGGGCGAGCTCGTCGGCCACGCCCATGCGCTTTGCCGCGGCCTGGATATTGTCACCGGTCGGGGTGCTGCCGAACGGCCCGATCGCGATGGCGTGCGAACCCTGCAGGCTGAGCTGGGGCACGATATCGTAGCCCGGAGAAAACGAGTAGTCCGTCGCCGACGCGTGCTTCATGAAAGCGTGGTTGCGCAGGTGGTCGTCGGTGTTGCCGATCGCGACGTTGAGCAGCATGCGGAGAAACACGACCGCGCCGAGGTCGGCGGTCAGATGCCCGATGCGTTTGCCGAGCTGCGTAATGCCGGGATAAGACATGGTCGATTCGTCGATCTCGGTGATGTCGAACTTGTTGATCAGGCTCGCGACCGAAACCAGGTGATGCTGCCCGTCGCGGGCCTGGTCGAAGCGCTCCACCAGCAGCACCGGCCCGCGACCGGTCTCCGTGAGGTCCACGTCCGGCACGTCGATGCCGGCGTCGCGCGCCATGCGCATCGATGCGAGCTCGACCCGGCACATATCGACCAGGTCCGAGTCGCGGTTGAACTTCGCGATCCATTCGCGGCCGTCGTGCTCGATCAGCGACTTGGGTCGCGCGCCGCCGATACCGCTGCCGTGGACGAAGTAGGGCTCCAGCGAGCGATCGACTTCCTTGCCGGCATCGATATCTGAGGCGATATGCTGTAAATGCACCAGGTTCTCGAACGGGCGCGCGGACGGCGGACGCACCGGGTCGTCAACACTGGCCGTGAAGTGCAGCGCACCGACGCCCTCGCCCGAGGCGGCAAGCAGGAATTCAACTTGCGTGACCGGCGGCGGCTGGCGGGTCTTGGTGATCCAGCGCCGGCCCCACTCGTCGGGTCCCGCGTCGAGCAAAACACCGAACATCGCCGGCGTATCGCGGGTGCGATGCTTGACGTGGATGTCGGCGTTCAGCGGCAGATTGATCGGGTCGAGGGCAAATGCGCGGGGATGGTCGATATAGGTTTTCGCGTACTTGAAGCGGCCGACCTTGTCGTCGACGTTCAACTGACCGGCGAGCACGACGGTGCCGTCGCCGATATCCGCGTGGACGAAGAGTTTCTCGGGCATCAGATTTCGAACTCGTCGGCATCCGCCGCGCGCGGCGCGCGGGCGCGCTTGCGCACGGCGTTGCGGCCGAGCGCCTCGCCGAGGGTATCGTCACCCCGGGCGATGACCCGGTCGAAAGCCGTCGGCAAACCGAATACGTCGAGCAGCGCGAGGTAAGCGCCGACCGTGATGTGCGGCGAGCCGGATTCGACCTTTCTGATCGAACTCTCGGACAGCCCGGCCTTGGCCGCGGCGTCCGCCTGGGTCCAGTTTCTGAGCAGGCGGGCTTCCTTGAGGCGTGCGCCGAGCGCGGCCAGCGACCCCAGCGCCGCGTCGCTGATCAGGGCATAGGAGAGCGAGTTTCTCGGCATGCTGCGAATCGCGATCGAAACAGGTTATATAGTCCGACAGTCCGAATTTATCAATTTATATAAATTGAATCTCGGGCGACGGTGGGTGCGGCCGCAAGGAGTGGAATTTAGTTGGGAACGAGTTTTATAAACCATTAAACCAATATTACTTGTTTATATAAATACATGTTTTCGATTCGGCGCAATTCGACACAATTCGGTGTAATATACTGAAATTCGACGCAATTCGGCAATTTTAAAAGCAAATCGACATAAATAGCCACAGATTGGCGCAGATCGGTGCAATTATCGATCCATTTTGTAAAAACAATTTATATAAATAGTTTAAATTATTTTAACTATTTATATAAATTGAAAATGTCGATCAGTGCGGGATTGACAACGCGTGGATCCGAATTACCGACTCTTTCATGTTATATAAATGAATAGTTACGTATAACCATGCTATATAACTGCTTTTATGCCGAATGTCAGCCTTCCTCGGTCGAAAGCCGCCATCATCGACGTGTCGGGGCAACACCCGCGCAGACGGCGACGGGAAAAATTTACCCTGCGGTCAACCGGTGGGCGTGCAGGTGCTGGTAGTGGGGGAGAACGATTGCATGGATTTCGCGGACGCGCTCGGGGGCGTCGGAAATGTCGATGTAGTTGCGTGGCTGGGGTTTGAGGCCGTCGGAGTCGCGCAGGTTGGCGTGCCACGAACCGCCGTCGTACCAGCTGACTTCGGCGCGTGCGCCGGGCTCCCAGGACAGCGCCTCGGGGAGGAACGGAATGCCGACCGCGTCGCACCAGGCCGCGACGATGCCGTGAGGGTCCTCGAGCAGGTCGTCGCTGTCGATCACCGGCGGCGGCCTGCCGTCACGCTCGGCGAGGCGATCGAACAGTTCGCGCTGCTCGACGAAGGCGATCTCTTTCAACACGAAATCCGGCCAGTGCTTGTACATCGACGTCGCAACCTTGGCCGGGTCGCGAATCAGGAAGCTGTGCCTGAAATGATCGAGGAAGTCGTCGCTCAACAGGTGCTCGACGTAGTGGGGAAAGTCTTTCGAAAACACAGGCCCCGCGGCCGCGGCGTCGAGTAATGTCTGCCAGACGCCGGCAAAGGTCAGCCCCGGCGTGCGCGGGCTGTCGGGCCGGATTCGCGGCCAGCGCGCATCTTCGCCCTGGTACCAGGCTTCGCCGAAGGGTTCGTGAAAACAGGTGAAATCGCCGCGCATGCGCATCATCCATTCGAACGCGGTCGAGGTCGAGCGCGGCGTCGCCCACAACACGAGTATTCCGTGCATCGACGAAGCTCCTATTGCAGCGACGACAACAGGCGCCCGTGGCTGCCGGTCGGCGCGGTGCCGAGCGTCCTGAAGATTCGCCAGTAGAGCGCGGTGTCCGACGAGACGATGGTTTTGCCGACCGCGGTCTCGAGTTCGCGGTCGAGCGACACGATGCGCCGTGGCAAGCCGTCGGCGTCGCGGAAGTTCGGCATGCCGTTGACGACGATCGCGTCGACGTCGCCGGCCTGCCTGGCGACGAAAGCCATCGATTTTTCCGCCAGCTCGCCGTCGAAGATCCAGATGCAGTCATTGCATTCCTGCTGCGTCGCGAAGAAGCCCTGGTCGACGAAATTGCCGACCCAGGCGACGTCGAATCCCGCTTCGCGCAGGAACCGGGCGTAACCGTCGCGCCAGTCGGGCCAGTAGTAAACCGAGTTCAGCGCGATGCGCTCGGCGCCGAGCGCGCGCAACGCCTCGACCACGCAATAGCCGGCCATGTGCAGCGGGGTTTCGTAGGTCTCGCCGATGCGCCGGCACCAGGCGTCGATCTCGTCCGGCGTCGTACCCTGGCAGTGCACCCAGTTGGTGCCGACCTGGCCGCAGACGTCGGCGCCGTTGTTCGCCATGCAGTGGACGAATTCCTCGAGCAAATGAAAATTGTCGACCCGCTGTGACAGCTCGTGCGCATACTCGGGCACGTGCAGCATGCGTCCGTGCGCGCCGACATCGTCGGCGCAGATTCGCAGAAAGTCGCTCGGCGCGGCGTCGAAATCGTGCGGCGGCGACGTGAATCCGACCTGGTATTTGAACAACTTGTTGCGGGAGGTTTTCCAGCGCGCGGGTTTCATCGGTCTCTCCTCGAATCCACGCCTAATCTATTGGATTTCGCGGCGACTGCCAATCGCGATTTTTCGATCGATCGCGACGAATCGCGGGCATAAAAAAAGCCGGGGCAAGCCCGGCTTTTCGCTGACTGCCGCCGGCGGCGGCAGGCGGCTAGATGGCGACGATGTTCTCGGCCTGCGGACCCTTTTGTCCCGCGGTGACCGTGAACTCGACGCGCTGGCCCTCGGCCAGGGTTTTGAAGCCCGAGCCCTCGATGTTGCTGAAGTGAGCGAATACGTCGGGGCCGGATTCGCGCTGAATGAAACCGAAACCCTTGGCTTCGTTGAACCATTTGACTGTGCCAGTCGTCTTTTCAGACATGATGTGTACCTTTTTCTAAAACTAAAAAAACCTTGTATAAGGCGGACCGCCGAAACCAGGCTAATACTTGTTGATGACAAACCGGAGAGTAAAAAATCGACTTCGAGGAGAGCTAATCAAGATCAGGCTTGGATTCAAGCTGCACGTACTCTAGCTTTTCTCGCGGCATTGTCAATCACTATTTGGCCGGTCGGATTCGTCAATAGATTCCGTAATCGCGCTCGACCAGCGCAATGCGAATCTTGTAACTCGAATACCAGCGGTCCATTCCGAGTCGCTGCGCCTCGCGATGCTCGGCCACGTCCTTCCAGCGCTGGATCGAGTCGCGATCGGCCCAGTAGGAAACGGTGATGCCGATTTCCGCGCGCGCCGACTCGACGCCGAGAAAGCCCGGTTGCTCGGCCGCCAGCTCGTACATGCGCGCGGCGGTTTCGGCATAGCCGCCGAGGTCGTCGCTTTGCAGCGATGTGAAGATCACCGCGTAGTAGGGCGGCAGCGGCGTGTCGGCGATATCGTTCATGGTTTTTATCTCAGCAGCCGAGCTGCCCGGCGAGGTCGACGATGCTCGTCGCGTGCAACGTGTTTCGTTCCCAGGGCGCGACCGGCTTCGGCTGGTCTTCGCCGTACTCGAACGGTCGTTCGATGTAGGCGGTAAGCAGACCGCATTTGCGCGCGGCCTCGAGGTCGGAGTGGTGCGCGGCCGCGAGCATGACCCGGCCCGGCTCGACGTCGAAGGTGCGGGCGACGCCGAGGTAGGTGTCCGGGTGCGGTTTGTAGCGCTTGAAATTCTCGGCGCTCAGGATGCAGTCCCACGGCAGGCCGGCATGCTTCGCCATTTCGGCGAGCAAGCCGATGTTGCCGTTCGACAGCGAACAGACGATGTATTTCGTCCCGAGCCGGGCGAGTCCCTCGACCGAATCGGGCCAGGGTTCGAGCCGGTGCCAGACACGATTCAGCTGCCGCCGTTCGGCCTCGGCCATCGCGTCGAGGCCGAAGTCGGCGAGCACGCGGTCGAGAATCCGCCGGTGCAGGACGTCGAGGACGATCCATTCGCCCCGCTCCATGACCTCGCGCATCGCCGGCTGGTAGCCGGAGCGCCAGGCGCGCGCGAAGTCGGCGCCGTCGACGCCTAACCCCAGGCGCTCGACCTCGCGCCGGACCGAGCCGTGCCAGTCGACGACCGTGCCGAACACGTCGAACGCGACGACGCGGATTTCTTCTTTCGGTTGCGTCATTTTGCCGCTCCCTCACGCATGTCTCGCTCCTCGATGAACTCGATTTCGGCCACGATGACCGCGTTCGGCGGTACCCGCCCCGGAATGCCACGGGCGCCATAGGCGAGATGCGGCGAAATCTTGAGCTTGCGCCGACCGCCGACGCGCATGCCGTCGATACCCTGGAACAGTCCCGCGAACAGGTTTTCGCGATCGACGCGCAGGTCGGTGACGACCGTCGCGCCGTCGTCCTCGAGCCGCGCGCGATCGACCAGCCCGAAGGGTCGCTCCCAGACGACCGGGTCGCCGTTATTCAACCACAGCTTGAGGCGCACCCGGTAGACGCGTTGGCGCTCGACCGGAGCGCCGGCGCCGGGCGCATCGTCGAGAATCCTGATGCCGGAGCGCGCCAAGCGTTCAGTCGAAGTCGGACTTCTGGCGCAGGTCGCCGCCCTGCCAGAGGTAGAAGATCACGAGCGCCTTCTTGCGGGTAGCGAGCGCGTGCGGCCGGTTCGGATCGACGTAGACGACGTCGCCGGCACGCCGCCGCGCCGGCGCCTCGCCGTGCAGCTCGAAATCGGCGTTGCCGGCGAGCAGGATGTAGATTTCCTCGGCCGCGTGGTGGTGCGACGGATAGTCGATCCCCGGGCCGAAAACGAGAATGCCCGAGCGAATCCGGTCGCTGACGAACGGTCCGTGCAGGCCGATGATGTCGGCGAAGGCGTAGTCCTCGAGCATTGCCTCGGACACGAGCCCGTCGCCGGCACGATAGCTTTGCTCCCAGCGCAGGCGATGGCGATGCGCGGCGAAGGTTTGCAGCAGCGGGCGGGTCAGCGCGCGAGCGTGCCTGAGGCCGGATTCGACGTGCTCGGCGGCGGGCAGATGCTGCGGCTCGACCGCGCGCCATTCGTCGCCCCAGTTGCGCATGCCGGGCTTGAACGTGGAGACCATCGGGTGGGGGTGGGCGAAGGTGAAATCGCGCACCGCGGTCAACAGCTCGAGATCTTGCAGCTCGATGCTCACCAGATCTTGCCGGCCTTGAGCAACAGCGTGGCGCCAACCGCGAACAGGATGCCCGCCGCCAGCCGCTGGATTACGGTGATCGTGCGCGCATCCGTGACGAGCAGGCTGGCGCGATCGGCGAGGCAGGCGTAGACCAGCTTGGCGCCGCCGACCCCGAGCGTCGCGATCACGATGATGATCAGCGTATCCGCCGGGGTCATGCGCGCGAGATCGACGAAGGCCGGGAAAAAACCGAGATAGAACAGGATTGCCTTTTGATCGCCGATCGTGATCAGCAGGCCGGTCAGGAAGCTCGACGACCAGGACGATTGCCGCAACGCGTCGGCCTGGCGCGGACGAGCCTCGGCGCGCCACAGCGAGACGCCGAGCCAGATCAGGTAAAGGCCGCCGATCAGCTGGACCAGGCGAAACTGCTCGCCCATCAGCTCGGCGACGAACACCAGGCCGTAGACCGCGATCAGGATGAAGACGATGTCGCCCGCGACGACGCCGAGCGCGGTGAACAGGCCGTGGCTGAAGCCGAACGCGGCGGCGCGCGCCGACACCGCGAGCACGCTGACGCTCGGCATCAGCGCCAGCAGGATCATCGCGCCGAGCAGCGCGAAGACGCTGGCAATAGTCAGGGTCGGTTCCAGGATTCAGCTCCGTCGGGGGCGAGACGGCCGGGCGCCCCGCCCGGGGTTGCGGTCTAGTCGAGGCGCGACATGTCCTGCCCGCAACACATCGGCGACTTGATCATGCCGTGCCCGTCGGGACACTTCGAGACCTGGATCTCGTCGCCGGAATCGGCGGTGATGCTGCCGTGCTCGAGTTCCTTTTCACAGGTGCCGCAGGTCATCGTGCCGATGGTCATGCCACAGGCTTCGCATTTGTACATTGCCATGTCGGGATCCCCCTGGTTGTTTTCGGCGATTTTACCAGCCCGGGCCCGACTTGTCCGGTCGGGCGGCGCCGGACTCGCGAGCGAACCCGGCCACACTGGCAGCCCCCGGTGAACTCGTTCGTCGACATGCGTTGCCCCGATCGCCAAAAAATATCCAGTTTACCGGAAGCCCGCTGCGGCGCGAAGCCGATCGTGCCCGCCGGCAGGCCGGCCGGAATTCGTCAAATGCTTGACGCCCGCGGCTGGCGGTTCGACGGCTCGATAGCGAGAATCAATTTTCAATTCCCGTCGCCTGGACTATTTATCTAGCCGTCGACATCAGCCCCGAACCGCGTAACCGGCCAATGATCAAAAATAACAAGTTTCTCAGCATCAGCGTCGTCGTCGGCCTCGTCGTTGTTGCGGTGCTGGTAGTCGCCTACCGCTCGCTCACGACCCATGCATTGATCGAGCAGGAAGAGCGAGCCAACACCAATATCGTCTACGTTCTCGCCAACATGGTTCTGCCGCAGGTCGACAACCTGCTCGATCACGAAGAGTCGCTGTCGAGCGTCGATCTCGATCGGATCGGTCGGCTCGTCAACGAAGCGGTACAGAACACGAGTATCGTCAAGGTCAAGATCATCAACCTGTCGGGCATCGTGCTCTACTCGAGCGACCCGTCGCAGACCGGCGAGTCGAAATATCTGAACGAGAGTTTCAACAGCGCGAAAACCGGCGTGCCGGCATCGAGCTTTTCGTATCGCAAGACCTTCGACTCGTTTCGCGGCCCGATCGAGAATCGCAATATCGTGTCGACCTATATTCCGATTCGCAATGACGCCACGCGGGACATCATCGGCGTGTTCGAGATCTATTCCGACGTAACCGGCCTGTTTCGCGCCTCCGAGCGCATCCAGCTGCAGGTCGGCGGGCTGGTCGTCGCGAGCCTGTTCCTGATCTATCTGATCCTGTTCAAGATGGCCCGTCGCGCCGACAAGGTCATCAGCCGTCAGCATCTCGAGCGCCTGGCCAATGCCGAGCGCGTGCGTTACCAGACTTTCCACGACCAGCTTACCGGGCTGCCCAACCGCGCGAGTTTCATCGAGCAGCTCGATTCGATGCTCGAGCAGTCCGCCTTCGACGATGCGTCGCTCGCGGTGCTGATTCTCGACCTCGACCAGTTCAAGCTGATCAACGACAGCCTCGGCCACCGCGCCGGCGACGAGCTGTTGCGCATTGCCACGCGCCGGCTGCAAAAACAGGTGCGCGAGCACGACCTGCTCTATCGTCTCGGTGGCGACGAGTTCGCGATCATCACCGAGCGCGCGAGCCAGCCAAGCGATGCCGCGCCGCTGGCGCAGCGAATCATCGAGGCAATGCGCGAACCGATCGATATCGAGGGTCATTCGATCGTGCCGACGGTCAGCGTCGGAATCTCGGTCTATCCCGGAGACGACATTGCGATCGAGAAGCTGGTCAAGAATGCCGACGCGGCGATGTACCGCGCCAAGCAGGCCGGACGCAACCAGTACTGTTTTTACTCGCCGGAGATGAATTCGCAGGCGGCCGACCGGTTGCGCCTCGAAAGCGCCCTGCAGCAGGCGCTCGGCAACGACGAGTTCGTATTGCATTACCAGCCGCGCGTCGACGCGCAAAACCGCGCGATCGTCGGCATGGAAGCCCTGCTGCGCTGGCAGCCGCCGGGACAGGAGCTGGTGCCTCCCGGGCAGTTCATCCCGATACTCGAGGATCGCGATCTGATCGTCGACGTCGGCGAATGGGTGCTGCGCACCGCGACCCGGCAGGTGCGCGACTGGCTCGACCGCGGCCTCGACCCGCGGCGCGTTTCGGTCAACGTGTCGTCGCGCCAGTTTCGCAAGGAAAATTTCATCGACATCGTGCACGCGGCGATCGAGGATGCCGGGATTCCGGCCGACTACCTCGAACTCGAGCTGACCGAGAGCCTGCTGCTCGACCACTCGAGCAGCGCGATCGAGATCATGCAAAATCTCAAGGCGATCGGCGTCAAGTTGTCGATCGACGATTTCGGCACCGGCTATTCGTCGCTGGGCTATCTGAAGCGTCTGCCGATCGATTTTCTGAAAATCGATCGGGGCTTCATCAGCGAGGTCACGTCGAGCGAAAAGGATGCGGCAATCGTCAACACGATCACGACGCTGGCCGCGGAACTGCGCATCGGCGTGGTCGCCGAGGGCGTCGAGACCGAAGACCAGTGGCGCCTGTTGCAACGCAAGCATTGCCAGGAACTGCAGGGCTTTTACTTCAGCCGGCCGGTCGCCGCGAAACAGGTCGAATCGCTGCTCGCGCATCCGCGCCTCGCCAGCGGCCTCTGATACATCTCCGGCAATTGCCTTTCGGATCAAAATCTCGCGGAGCTTTTGATCCGAACGAAACTATTCAGCAGCTCTTCGGGCCTCCCGGATCGGTTTGGCCGGTGCGATTGGCCCGAGGATAAATTCCCCGAAACTCTGGCGGTCGATTCATCGGTCGATATCGGCGAGCAGCGCGAGCGCGAGGCGTTCGACCTGTTCGAGCCGAACCTGGGCGCGATCGAGAAACTCCGCGTCGAAGCGCTCCTGGTTTTCCCAGTACCAGCCGGTCACGCGGCATTTCTTCGCCAGCTTGCCGAGGCCCAGCCGCTCGAGTTCGATCGCGAGCGCGGTCCATTGCATCGCGATTTCGGCTTCGCGGTCGAAATTGCGCGCCCTGCCGGCATCGAGCGAACGGCCGTAGACCGCGGTCTTGCGCACCGCGAGCACGACCTGCTTGAGGCTTTCGCGCGATTCGCGCTTGCGCGCCGCGCCGGCACGGTCGAGGTTCGCGACCCAGCGCGCGAGGTGGCCGATCAGCGCCGCGATCGCGGAGCGGGTGACGGTTTCCTGGATCACGCGAGTCGCACCGCTGGCCTACTCTTCGACATACCGGGGGTAGGTCGACTTGGCCGCGCGCGCCGGGGTGATGCGTTCAGCGCGGTTGTCGAGTTCGCAGACCGTGACTTTCATCGCGCGATATCGCCGACGTAGAGACGGGTATCGTAGGCGAACTCGATGGTTTCGCCGTCGGCGTGATCGGCGAACAGCCGCTCGATGCCGGCGACCAGATCGCGATAGTCCGGACCGTCCTCGGGCGGGCAGTAGGAAGCCGAACTCAGGCGCCCGACGACGCCGGCGAAGTCGAGCCGATGCCGGTTGGGAAAGCGAAATTCGTCCATCCTTCCGGCGGCGAAGAAGCCCCCCAGGTCGCCGGCGTCGAGGCGCATGTGGTTGCTGGCCGCGTAATCGGCGGCGTGTCGCCGCAACAGCTCTTCGTAGGCTTTTTGCAACGATTGCGTGAGATCGCGCCGGTTCCAGATCAGCGCGAGCCGGCCACCGGCTTCGAGAATGCGCCCGAACTCGGTTCGCGCGGCGTCGTTGGCGAACCAGTGAAAGGCCTGCGCCGCGGTGACCAGCGCGACCGATGCGTCGGCCAGGGTTGTGGACTCGGCGCGCGCGGCGACGCTGGTGAATCCGGGCTCGCCGCCGAGCGCGGCCTCGGCCGCGGCGCGCATGTCGGCATTGGGCTCGACCGCGAAAACGCGCAAACCGCGCGCCAGCAACTGGCGAGTGAAGATCCCGCTGCCGGCGCCGACGTCGGCGACGACTGCGCCGGCGCCGAGCCCGGTCGTTTCGAGCAGGCGGTCGAGCAACGCATCGGGATAGCCCGGGCGGTGCGCGACATAGGCCGCGACCCGATCGGAAAAACGTTCGGTCGGATCGCGCATCGGCTCAGACGTCTCCGGTTCGGTCATGGGACAAGTCCGGTGCGGCCGGCGGTCGCAGTATCAGAGTGAGATCACCTGGTCGGGCATTTTGCCGGCCAGGCCTTCGTAGAGGTTGGGAAAACAGCCGATGGTCGCGCCGTCGACCAGCTTGCCGTCGATCTCGCGCTCCCAGCAGCACTGGTCGCAGCCCATCAGCATGATGCCTTGCTCCTTCGCGACCTTTGCCAGGCGCTCGCCGATCGGGTCGCCCTTGGCCAGCACGTAGTTATTGTCCTCGAACAAGAACATGCCGACGACTTCGGGGCCGTGTGCCTGCTTCTCGAGTTGCGGCAGGATCATCTTGCCGAGTTTGTAGGAAACCGTGTGACCCTGGCTGGAAAAGATGTAGGCGACTTTCATGGAGTTTTTCCCGTTGATTATTCGAATCGGCGAATCCCGCTCGGGCGAGTGCCGCGACATCTTTTACCGGCCGCCGGCGACCGCGTCAAACGCGCGCGGCGGATTCGGGGCGCAAGTGGAAGACCGCCATGCCATGACCGGAGATTCAATCCCGGCTCGCGAACTGCGCGAGTTCGCGCGCGAGCACCAGGTCTTCGGGCGCGTCGAGCGCGTTCTCGGCGCGCGCCAGCGCCTCGCGGGCGTGCTGCGCGGCGACGTCGGACATGTTGCCGGCGGCGCAACCGGCGAGCGCGCGCAAGCCCTTGAGCAGGTGCACGACGACCTCGATCTGCCCGGCGCCGTCGCGCGCGATCGCGCGGAACGCGTCGTCGAACATTTCCCTCACCGACAATTCGGGAATCGCGACCCGGTCGTAGCGCGAGTCCTCGCGCTCGTCCGCGTCCGGCGCCTCGCCCCAGAGCGCGAAAATCCGCACCAGCGTGGCGATGACCTGAATCGCGCTGCCGGCATCGTTGATGCCGGGCGACAGCGCGCGGCTGGCGATTTCGGACAGCACGACCATGCCGAAGCGCGGATCCTCGTCGAAGGTCCGCTCGTTGCCGATGCGGAAGGCGTCGACGATGGCCGACAGGTCCGCATCGGCCGGGCTGTCCTCGTCCAGTACGACGAAGGCGAGCTCGCGCCCCGGGCGCACGAAGTTGCCCGGCAACGCGGCGACCTCGATGCGCGCGCTCGCGCCCTCGGCGAGCGCCTGCAACTCGTCGACCTCGATGCGCTGAACGAAACCGATCTTGTCGGCGTAGACCGGCAACGCGTCGGCGTCGCGCGGGGTCACCGCGACGCCGCCGAGATTGGGCTGTTGCCGCCGGTTGCGCAACGCGTCGAGGGTCGCCGACTCGACCACGCGAATCGTGGTTTCGAGGCGCCCGAGCCGGGCGATGCGGTCGACCCAGCGGACGAAGGTCAGGATCACGATCGCGAACACGGCGAGCGTCAGCACGAACAGCAGGAACCGGCCGGCCTTGTCGTAGAAACCGTTCAGCAACGCGACCAGCGCGACGATGCTGAAGATGAACGCGCCGATGAAAGCCGACAGCGCGTTTTGCGAGACGTCGTCGGCGACGATCAGCGCGAACGAGCGCGGGGTCGCGGTATTGGCCGCCGACGCATAGGCGGAGACCATCGATCCGACCGCGAAGGTCGCGATGACCAGCATGCTCGACGAGATGATCTTGAGCAGCGTCTCGACCGACTCGGCGCTGACCTCGGGGACGAATTTCGCCGGCAGCAGGTCGGCCGCGGCGGCGAGAAACGCGCCGGCGATCGAGACGAGACACATCAGCAGCGGCTTGAACCACAGCTGCTCGCCGAGGCGATTCAGGTAAAACTGCCAGCGATCGAGCATCTATCGCGACCCGGACGGCAGCGGGCAGGGCGGTGGCGGCCGGGCGCCCCGGGATAACGGTCGGAATGTTGCCACGGTTTAGCGGATCCCCCTCGGGTCGTCATTCTTTCATTGTTTGCCGCCGGGGTCCATCCAACACCGCCGGCAAGGCAGGGGCCGTAACCGGCAGCGCGCCGCTCAGGTTTCGAGCCGGAGTTTGAAGCCCTCGTGGGTCGCGCGAAAACCGAGCGCCTCGTAGAAGCGCAGCGCCTCCGGGCGTTGCTTGTCCGAAGTCAGTTGCACCAGGCCGCAGCCGCGCTCGCGGGCCCGCTCGATCGCGCGCTCGAGCATCTGCGTGCCGAGCCCGCGACCGCGAAAGGCGCGCGCAACCCGCACGCCCTCGACCAGGCAGCGCCAGCTGCCGGTATGGGTCAGGTACGGGATGAATGTCAGTTGCATCATGCCGGCGAGCCGGCCATCGGCCTCGAGCAGAATCAATTCGTTGTTCGGATCGGCGTCGATCGCGGCGAAGGCTTGCGCGTAGCGCGGATCGAGCGGCGTCGACGGGTTTTCGCGAGTCGCACCGAGCGGATCGTCGGCCAGCAGCGCGACCAGCGCTTCGAGATCGTCGTTGACCGCGCGGCGAAAGCTCAGCTGCATCGCGCGGACTCCCGGCGCGGCTGTCGATGACGAGGCGAGGGGCGCCGCGCTACCATTTCCAGATCAGCAGCGCACCGAGCACGATCGCGAGGAGCGGCCAGCCTAGGTTGAAGGAGCGATCGGCGACGAGATCCGGGTCGATCGGTTGCGGCGGGGCGAGTTCGTCTGCCTCGCCGATGACGCGCGCGCCGAGTCGGCGGGCGATTTCCTGCGCCTTGTTCCACGCCCGGTCGTCCGGGGTCGTTATCGCGATGCGGCCTTGCGCCAGCGAAAAAACAGTCTTCTCGTCGCCGTCGCGCCAACCGGCCTCGACCCAGTCGTCGCCACGCTCGAGCAGCGTCAGCGATGCATCTTCGTCGATCAGCGCAACGAACTCCGGCGGCGCGATCGGACGGACGATTTCGACGACGTAGCTCATGCCCGTGCGACTAGCCGGCGGCCGGACACCAGAGTTCGACCTTGTTGCCGTCGGGGTCGACGAACCAGCCGAAGCGACCGTACTCGTAGTCCTCGATCGAGCCAACCTGGCGCCCGCCGGCGGCAACGACCCGGGCGAGCGCCGCGTCGACGTCGTCGACGATCAGGTTGAGCATGAAACTCTTGCGCGACGGCTTGAAATAGTCGGTATCGCGGTCGAACGGGCCCCAGACGCTGTACGCCGTCGGTGGCAGGTCGTCGCGGCTGAACACGGCGCCGCCGAAGTCGTTGATTTCCAGGCCCAGCGCTTCGGCGTACCAGGCCGCGAGACGCTTGGGATCGCGACTCTTGAAGAAGACTCCGCCAATTCCGAGCACCCGGGCCATCGCGCGTTTCAATGCGGGTCCGGCGCGCAGCGATCGGCCGGAAAGTCGGTAAAGCAAACCGCGAGCCAGCGGCGCAGCGAAAGCCTGACTTGCTGGAGAAGTTGCTGGCGTGGATCCATGGCGCATCACGCCCGATGGAGCGCGATCTGGTCCTCGGAGAATTCGGGATGCCGGTCTGTCAGCCAGTTCCGAACCTCGTCGAGAGACGTGAAAAACTCGGTTTCGAAGCCGGCCCAGACCTCGGCGTAGACCGCGTAGCGCCGGTCCGAGCCGGCGAAGATCGCGTCGCTGCCAACCAGCGCGACGACCTGGTTGGGGTTGACACTCGCGGCCTGCTTGTCGAGCATCCGGCGCAATTGCTCCTCCTTGATGTCGAGCGCGGTGGCGCCGGTCAGATCGATGATCTGGTAGCGCAGCCGGCCGTGCCGGTCCTCGCGGTACATGCGATCGGCGGCCTCGATGATTTCGGCGCCGACGACCTCGCCGGTGAATTCGAGCACCACGCCCCGTCCCCGGTTCTCGAAGCTGATCTGGTAGGCCATTTTCCTTCCTGCCCGACGTCGTGCGCGCCGGGTCCGGTTGCCTGCGGGCCCGGTCTCGCGAGTTTCCGGCCGATGCGTGCGCAAAGAGGCCGCCCGAACATGGCGGTCGGTTCAGTGCAGGGTCGCCGACCTCGCGGGCATCATATCGATATTCCTCACGTTTTGCCAAGCTTGCCCGCCCGGCCGAATATCGTGATACTCGCGGCATGGTTGCGGACGAACAAATGGCCATGCGCGCGGCCCCGACATCCACCTCGCTCGAACGCCTGCGGCGCGACCTCGACCGAATAGGCCCGCAACCGGAGGCCAGCCACGGCATCCCGCCCGAATGTTATGCCGACGATACGTTACTGCCGCTCGAGCGCGCGGCCTTGTTGCGCCGCGGATGGGTTGCGCTGGGCCTGGCCGGTCGCTGGCGCGAACCCGGCGACTATGCCGCGTTCGAAATCGGTGGCGTACCGCTGATCGTCGTGCGCAGCAGGGCCGGCGAACTCAAGGCCTTCGCCAATTCGTGCCGCCATCGGGGTAGCGAGTTGCTTGCCGGCAGCGGCAATTGCCGCAAGATCAGATGCCCGTTTCACTGGTGGACCTACGACCTCGACGGGCGCCTCAGGGTTTACCCGCGGATGGAGACCGCGCGCGATTTCGATCCGGCGGACTACGGCCTCGTCGAATTCGCGCTCGCCTGTCGCGACGGGCTCGCCTTCGTCAGCTTCGACGACGACCCGCCGCCGATCGATGCCTGGCTCGGCGATTTCGGCGAGCTGCACGCGCCGTGGCGCCTCGCCGACCTCGTGGTGACGCGGCTCCGTGAGTTCGACGTCGATTGCAACTGGAAGACGTTCATCGAGGTATTCAACGAGTATTATCACCTGCCGGCGGTGCACCCGGATTCGATCAATTGGCTCTATCCCGAACCGGACCCGCCGGAAAAGGCGAGCGGCGAGTTCGTGACGCAATTCGGTCCGACCGAGGGCGCCGCCGCGCTGCTGGCCGGGGCACAGGAGGAGGCGCTGCCGGTGGGCGAGGGACTCGAGGGGCGATATCGTCTGGGCACGCGCTATACGTGGATTTTTCCGAACCTGACCTTTGCCGCGTCGCAGGATTCGCTGTGGATGTACCAGGCGATGCCGCTCGCGGCAAACCGCAGTCGCATCGTGCAAACCGTCGCGTTTCCATCGGCGTCGGTCGCGCTCGACGATTTCGAACAACGCGCCGAGCACTATTATCGGCGGATCGACGCCGCGCTCGACGAGGACTTGCCGTTTCTGATTCGCCAGCAGCGCGGCCTCGCGTCGCCGTTCGCGCGACCCGGCCGTTTCGGCGCGCTCGAGCCCTGCGTCGGCAAATTCGCCTTCTGGTACGCACAGCGTATGCTGGCGGAACTGGCGATCGGCGGCTGAGCGGGGCGCTGGCGGCGATCGGCGGGCAATCCTGAAACGGAGGAATCAACGGATGGCGATTTATCGACTCGACGAACTGACGCCGCGGGTAGCGGCGAGCGCCTGGGTCGCCGACGAGGCGGTGGTGATCGGCAATGTCGAACTGGCGGAACGGGTCAGCGTGTTGCCCGGCGCCGTGATTCGCGGCGACAACGACTCGATCAGCGTCGGCGCCGACAGCAATTTGCAGGATGGCGCGGTGCTGCATGCCGACCCCGGTTATCCGCTCGAGGTCGGCGCCGGGGTGACCGTCGGCCACCAGGCGATGCTGCACGGCTGCACGATCGGCGACGGCTCGCTGATCGGCATCCAGGCCGTGATCATGAACGGCGCGGTGATCGGCCGGGAATGCCTGGTCGGCGCCGGGGCAATCATCACCGAGGGCAAGACCTTTGCCGATCGCTCGCTGATTCTCGGCG
>JAHEKJ010000154.1 GCA_024638385.1 Gammaproteobacteria bacterium
GGACGCTTCGGGCTTCGCCATGATCGCCGACACCGAGCCGGTCCTGCTCGAGAGCCACAGCGTCTCGCCCGGCCTGGCGAAACTGCTGTTTCGCCACGGACTCGGCGGTGGCCGGGCCTGGGTCGAAGCGCTGGCGCGGCACGCGCCCGCGCTCGTTCACGCACACTTCTTCAGCGACGGCATCGACGCGCTGCGCCTCGGTCGCCTGCTCGACGTGCCGGTCGCGACGACGGTGCACGGCCACGACATTACCAAGCACGCCAATGCCGGCGCGCAGGCGCGCGCCCGGCGCCGCTTCTTCGACGGCGTCGACCGGGTGATCGCGGTGTCGCGCTACATGGCCGATCGCGCACTAGAACGCGGCTGTCCCGAGCACAAGCTGGTGCAACACTACATCGGCATCGATCTCGACAAGTTCACGCGCGCCCGTAACGAGTCGGCCGAACCGACGCTACTGTTCGTCGGCCGCCTGGTCGAGAAAAAGGGCTGCACCTACCTGTTGCAGGCGATGGAGTCGCTGCGCGCAAAATATCCGGATCTGCACCTGACGATTGTCGGCGACGGCGAGCTCCGGCCGGCGCTCGAGCGCGAGGCCGCCGAGCGCCGACTCCGCGTCGAATTCGCCGGCAGCGAATCCCCCGCGAAAATCCGCGACCGACTCGCGAGCGCGTGGCTGTTCGCCGCGCCGAGCGTGACCGCGATCGACGGCGACACCGAGGGCCTCGGCATGGTTTTCCTCGAGGCCCAGGCGCTGCAAACCCCGGTCGTCAGCTTTCGCAGCGGCGGCGTGGTCGAAGCCGTCGCCGACGGCGAAACCGGGCTGCTGTGCGACGAGCGGGACGTCGGCGCGCTGGCCGACAATATCGACCAGCTACTGGAAAATCCGGCCTTGCGCCACCAGATGGGCTCCCGGGGACGCGCACGCGTCGAGTCGCAGTTCGACATTCGCAAGCAGTGCGCGCTGCTGGAACAGATTTACGACGGAATCCGCTGATGTTCGCTTCGGTCATTTTCACGACCTATAACCACCCGAAGTGGCTCGAAAAGACGCTTTGGGGCTTCGCCGCGCAAACTTATCGGGATTTCGAGATCGTGGTCGCCGACGACGGTTCCGGCGCCGAGACCCGCGCGGTGATCGAGCGCGCGCAGCGCGAGATCGACATCCCGATCCAGCACGTCTGGCAGGAAGATGATGGTTTCCAGAAGTGCCGGATTCTCAACAAGGCGATCGTCGCCAGTCGGGGGGAATACCTGATATTCACCGACGGCGATTGCATCCCGCATCCCGATTTCGTCAAGAACCACGTCGAACTGGCGCGACCGGACACGATGCTGTCCGGCGGTTACTTCAAGCTGCCGCTCGAAGTTTCGCGGGCGATCACGCGCGAGGACATCGAGCGCGGCGATGCGACCCGTCCCGGCTGGCTGCTGCGTCACGGCGTGCCGTTCACGCCGAAGATCGCCAAGCTCTGTTCACACCCGGTGGCGGGCGCGATACTCGACGCGCTGACGATTACCCGCGCGACCTGGAACGGGCACAGCTCGTCGACCTGGAAGCGACACATTCTCGCGACCAACGGTTTCGACGAGCGCATGCAATACGGCGGGCAGGACCGCGAGTTCGGCGAGCGCCTGGTGAACCTGGGGCTAAAGACCCGGCAGGTCCGCTACCGCTGTAGTTGCGTGCACCTCGATCACGGGCGCGGCTACGCGCGTCCCGAATCAATCGCGAAAAATCGCGAAATCCGGCGGCACACGCGGCAACAGCGGCTGACGCGCACCGAGTACGGCATCGATTCTGGCGACGGTGCAACGGCCGGAATCTCCGGCTGATGCCTTCGTCGTCGCCCGGCAAGGATCGGCTCGAACGCCTGCGCGGCCTGCTCGAGGCCGAGCAGGCGAACCTCGAGGCCCAGCTGGCCGACGACGATGCTTCGCGGCCGGTCGAACTCGACCAGCAATCGGTCGGCCGCGTGTCGCGCGTCGACGCGATCCAGCAACAACAGATGGCGCTCGCCGGACGGCAGCAGGCCGAACGACAATTACAGTTGGTACGGCGTGCGCTCGCGCGCTGCGAGCGCGAAGAATACGGTTATTGCCTGCAGTGCGGCGAACCGATCGCCGCGGCCCGGCTCGAGGCACAACCCTTCGTCGAACTGTGCCTCGAATGCCAGTCGGCGGTCGAGAGCCGTTAACCTGAATATTGCGCCGGTATTCCGGGCGATTCGGCGAATCGCCCGAGTACGCGTTCGAGCATCTGTCTCGGTTCGTAGCACAGCGGTCGCGCGTACACGTCGCGATCGCCGTCGGAAAACCCTTGGCCCATCGGGTCGGCGGTATTGTCCATCGCATCGACCGGCTGCATTGCGGCGCAGACCGGCGTGCCGCCGGCGAACACCGACGGCAACGCGCTCGCCGGCAGGCGCTTGCCGATTGCGTTGCCGCAAAGGTCGACGATCAGCACGTCGAGGTGCGTCTTTTGGGGCATCGCCGCAGATATCCGTTCGATTCTTCGACGGGCGCGGTCATTTCATTGCGGTCCTGCGATAGGGGCCATCGAGCGGCCTGGGGCTGCCGCCGTAGTCGTGCAGCATCTGGTCGGAATGGATTTTGAGCTGGGTAACGAAACGCTCCCAGCGGCGGTTGATCTTGCTGTCCGTGACCCAGCGGAAACGATCGAACCAGTTGATCGCGCTGTGGTTGCCGAGCCCGTCGATCACGACGAGCTGGGCGCGCTCGGGCGACAGTTTCTGGAACAGCACGTTGGTGCGGCGGATGTCGACGCTGAACACGACCTGGTTTTCCAGCAGGTAGCGCTTGAGGTCGTCGAGATACGGCTGAAACTCTTCCATCGGGATACCGCGCTCGAAATACCATGACAGCGGCTTCGAAATCTCGCCGTCGTAGTCGCTGATCAGATCGGTGACGAATCCCGGACCGAGATTGGTCCGAACCCTGCCGTAAAACTGCGGCAGCTGGCTGAAATCGGTATTCTTGCGCCGCGCCAGCCGCCGGTACAGCTCGAGTTCGCGGCGGGTTTGCTTGTCCGTGCTGCCTTTTTGTATCTTGACCAGCTTGCCCGGGTCGTGCGGATGGCGATAGCAAATTCGCTCCTGGCCCTCGCCTATGGGTTCGCCGTCGATCTCGAGGAGTTCCGCGTTCATCGCCGCGCAAAGATAGCACGATTCGTCCGGCCTTGCCGATTGCCCGGCCCGCCGATAAGATGATCGCGCAATGCCGTTGACGCCCCGTGAAATCGAAGCCTACCGCCGTGACGGCCTGGTGATTCCGGCCGGCTATCGCGTACCCGAAGAGACTCTCCGGCGGATCGACTCCCTCTATCGCAAACTGCTCGAAGACAATCGCGATCATCCGGATTTTTCGCCGGATTTCATTCTCGGCCCGCACCTCGACGCGAGCGGCAGCTACGGCGTCAAGGGCGATCCGGCCTGGCTCGGGTTCGCGCAAATCCCCGAGATTCTCGACATGGTCGAACAGCTGATCGGACCCGATTTCATCCTCTGGGGAATAACGATTTTCGGCAAACCGGCGCGCGTCGGCAAGGCGACGCCATGGCACCAGGACGGCGACTATTACCCGATCGAACCGCTCGAGACGCTGACCGTCTGGATATCGCTCGACGGTTCGACCCCGGAACAGGGTTGCATGCGCTACATCCCGGGCTCGCACCGCGACCGCCGCGTCTACTCGCACCATTTCGAGCATCGCGAAGATTACACGCTGGCGCAGATCATCGACGACGGCCAGGTCGATCTCGAAAGCGCCCGCGACGTCGTGCTCGAGCGGGGACAGATATCGTTGCACGACGTCTACCTCGTGCACGGCTCGCAAGCCAATCGCTCCGACCGCCGGCGCGTGGGCCTGGTGTTGCGCATCATGCCGGCGACGAGTTTCTACAACCACGACAGCGGCAAGATCAAGGAAGACGCCGGCTCGCCTCACGGCTATTCCAATCGCGCCCTGTTCCTGCTCCGCGGCGAAGACAGAACCGGGCGCAACGATTTCATGCGGGGTCATTGACGCGTGCCGACGTTCGGTTTCATCGGCGTGGGCGAACTCGCGCGCTATACCATCGATGGCCTGCGCCATGGCAATCATGCCGGCCCGATCGTGTTGAGCCCGCGTAATCGCGACCACGCCGTCTGGCTTTCGGCGAACCGCGACTGCCGGATCGCCGCGGACAACCAGGAGGTCGTCGACGACAGCGACATCGTCATACTGGCCACGCGACCGGCGCAATGTCTCGAAGCCCTGTCCGGTTTGCGCTTTCGCCCCGGTCAGGTGCTCGTCAGCGTCGTCGCCGGCGTCACCATCGCCAGGTTGCGCCAGGCATCGACCGGCGATGTCGAGATCGTCCGCGCGATGCCGGTCAGCAGCGCCGCGGTCGGTGCGAGCCCGACGTTGATCTATCCGCGACACGACGCCGTCGCCGCATTGTTCGAATGTTGCGGGAAGGCCATCGCGGTCGACGCCGAACAGCATTTCGATCAGGGCACGATCCTGGCCTGCGTGTACTCCTGGTACTTCGCGCTGTTCGAGACCCTGATCGAGTCGACCGGCGGGCCGGCGCTACCGCGCGCGACCGCCGCCGAACTGGTGCTCGGCATGGCGCGCGGCGCGGCCGAACTGGCGCTCGCGCGTTCCGACCAGACGCCGGGCGAGATCGCCGCGCAAATCGCGACCGACGGCACCTTTTCCCGGCTCGGGCTCGACCGGCTCGAGCGCGAACGCGCCTTCGACGCCTGGCGCGAGGCCTGCGAGCTTCTGCGCGAGCGCCTCGAAGGCGGTTGAACGAGCGGCTGTCGATTCGCGCCCGGCCCGCATTCACGGACCTTCAATATTTCCACGGCGCTGCCGACAACGGGCATATACTTGTGAACCCGGAGCCGCATCATGCATCCAAAGGTCATGCAGCACCTCAAGTTCAACCGGTGGTACGAGAGGCAGTTGTTTAGCGGCTTCGCCTGGCTCGTCAGCTGCCTGTTGTGCGGCTTTCTGTTCGCCGCTATCGTCGAGTACATCGCCAAGCATTCGTCGGGCATCTTCACGCTGATATCGCTGGTCGTGCTCTACGGCATCGGCATCGGCTGTATCGAGCTGTTTCGCCGCTTCTGGATACAGTTGTCGTTCGCGCAGTACTGCGCCAACTCGGCGACCTGCAGCGACTGTGGCAGTTACGGTCTGTTCGAGGTGCGCAAGGATACCTGGCCGATCTACGCGCGCTGCCAGAAGTGCGATCATCGCTGGGTCATCGGCCAGGACTAGAACGCGGTGTGATGTACCTGCGGTCCGGTTTGACCTGCCCGGCGCTCTGGTCTTTAATGGCGCGCTCAAGCCCTGCGGAATTTCCCCATGTCGCGTAAAGACACTTGCATCTATCTCGGCCAGGAACTGGCCGACTACGGCTTCAAGGACGGCCACCCGTTCGGCCCGCAACGCCATGACGTGTTCAAGCAGGAATTGCTGCGCCGCGGGCTCGACCGGCAACTCGAGGTGCAAAAACCGGTCGCCGCGAGCGCCGACCGGATCGAACTGTTCCACACCGGCGACTACATCGAAAAGGTGCGGGATTACTCGAAAAGCGGCCACGGCTATCTCGATGGCGGCGACACGCCGTCGTTCGTCGGCATGTTCGAGGCCGCGAGCCACGTTGCCGGTTCGGTGACCGACGCGATCGACCGGATCATGCGGGGCGAATACCGGCGCGCGTTTTCGCCGATCGCGGGCCTGCACCACGCGCGTCGGCACATCGCCGCGGGCTTTTGCGTGTTCAACGATTGTGGTGTCGCGATCGAGTACCTGCGCCAGCAACACGGAATCAGGAAGGTCGCCTACATCGACATCGACGCGCACCACGGCGACGGCGTGTTCTACAGCTTCGAGGACGATCCCGACCTGCTGTTCGCCGACATCCACCAGGACGGCCGCACGCTCTACCCCGGCACCGGCTTCGTCAACGAGACCGGCACCGGGCCGGCCAAGGGCACGAAGCTGAACATCCCGGTGCCGCCGTTCTCCGACGACAAGGTGTTCGCCGAGGTCTGGCCGATCGTCGAGACCTACCTGCGGGAGCGGGAACCCGAGTTCATCCTGCTGCAGTGCGGCGCCGACAGCATCAAGGGCGATCCGATCACCAACATGGAGTTCAGCCCGGCCGCGCACGCGCAGGCCGCGCGCAGCCTGCGCCAAATCGCAGACGATTGCTGCCACGGCCGTATGCTGGCAATGGGCGGCGGCGGCTACAACCACGACAACATCGCGCACGGCTGGACCGCGGTCGTCGACGCGATGGTGGCAAGCGACTGAAATCCGGATTGACACGGCCGCCGAACCTGGCCCATGCCCGAATCTAGCGACCCTTGAATACCGAACCGAGGATGCCACGAATAATCGCACGGCCGACGCTGCTGCCGATACTGCGCGCCGTACTTTTAACGAAGGCCTCGCCGATGCTCTGGCGTGAGCGACCGGTCGATTTCCGCGTCGAGTAGGCCCGCTTTGGCGAAGGTTTGTGCTCGGCTGCCATCGCGGCCGCCTGCTCGGCGCGCTGCGCCAGCTTTTCGAAGGCGGATTCGCGGTCGACGCCGGTATCGTATTTATCCGCCAGGTCGCTTTCCATCACGATTTCGT
>JAHEKJ010000056.1 GCA_024638385.1 Gammaproteobacteria bacterium
ACGATACCCTCGTCGACGAACTCGAATATCCGCTCGGCCGGCAGCTGGCAGACGCGGCACAGCTCGGCGAGCGTCAGCTCGATCGACTCGTCGAGCAGCTCGCCGCGCAACAGGGATCGGGTTTGTTTCTTCGCCATGGCCTAAACCCCCAGCCCGGCACGCGGGTTGAAATCGAACGCGTCGCGGAACCCGGCGTAGGCGCGCTTCGCCTTCTCGCTATCGGCTTGCGGCAACGCTATCTGCAGGATCACGTACAAATCGCCCGGCTGCTTCGACGGGATGCCGCGCCCCTTGAGGCGCAGCCGGCGCCCGGCGGTCGAGTTCGGCGGAATCTTGAGATCGACCTTGCCGGCCGGCGTCGGCAGCTTGATCGTCGCGCCGAGCGCGGCTTCCCACGGCGCGACCGGCAGATCGAGATAAACGTCTTTGCCGTCGACGCGATAGAACGGGTGCGGGCGGAACGCGACCTCGAGGAACAGGTCGCCGGCCTCGCCCTCGCCGTAGCCGGCGGCGCCCTGCTTCGCGAGCCGGATCTGCTGGCCTTCGCGGACGCCTTTCGGAATGCGCACGTTGAGCGTACGCTCGCTGACTCGCGGCCGACCGTCTGCGCCGACCTCGGTCGACTTGAGCGTAATGCTGCGGGTCGCGCCCTGGTAGGCGTCGTCGAGATCGATCGACACCCGGGCAAAGCTGTTGTCGCCGCGGGCGTGGAATTCCTGTCTTCGGCTGCGGCCGAAATCGCGGCCGAACAGGCTTTCGAAGAAATCGCTGAACTCGGCCGCATTGGCGTCGGTGAAACCGCCGCCGTGGAACTCGAAGCCCTGGTCCCAGTCGGGCGGCGGGCGAAAGTCCTGACCGGCCTGCCAGTTGGCGCCGAGCTGGTCGTAAGCGGCGCGTTTCTCGGGATCTTTCAGAACCTCGTAGGCTTCGCCGACCTCCTTGAAACGCTGTTCGGCGTCGGCCTCCTTACTGACGTCCGGGTGATACTTGCGCGCGAGCTTGCGATACGCGCGCTTGATCTCGTCCTGCGACGCGTTACGGTCGACCCCGATGATTTCGTAATAGTCTTTAAACTCCATCTCGGCTGCAAGCTAACGGACGGCTCCGCGCCGCTCCGCCCTGGATGACATTAGATAGTCTCCAATATGGAGCTGTCGATGGAGAGTACAAGGGTGGCCGGCGCGAGCCCGGCCGTTTACCGGCCGCCCCGCAGCAACGCCGTGCTGCGGGGCCCGGAGGGGCAGCTAGCGGGCGGGCCTACCCACGGTGCTGTCCCGGAAATCGGCCACCGACTCGGGTCTCTTCTCGGCGGCTTTCTGTTGGGCGCTCGGATTGCCGTAGCGAAACTCGAGCATCGTCAGCACGAGGCCGACGACCATCATGACGAACACGAAGATGGCGAAGTAAATCAGGTTGTCGGCGATCATGAGGTTTCTCCTTTGGCGGCGAGGCTCGACAATTTGAAATAGATTCCGAAGGCCAGGATCGACGGCACCCAGATCGCGGTGAACAGGCCCTCGGTCTGATAACCCTCGAACCACAGCAAACCCGACACGGCGAAGGACACGGCCACCGCCAGCAGGATGAATAAATCGGACAGTTTGAACATGGCTAACACCTCGCGTTGCCTGATTGACGATGTCCGGATAAGGGCCCGGACGCTTCCCACTCAAAATCGATGAAAGCCGACCGCGGCGAGCAGCAGACCGCCGACCGTGACCGAAGCGGGTATTCGCAACCCGACGACGCCGAAAACGTCGATCATCGACGGCACCGGCGCGACGATCGCAAGCGGCGCCCAGACGAAAAACGGCGCCGCCATCGCCAGACCGAGCCAGCCCAGGCTTCGCTGCCAGCGTGGCGCGACGCCTCGGTCATGTCCGGCTTGCGCTCGTTTGTTGACCACCTGCCGGTCGTCGCTACGATCTGTCATTTCGCTTCCCGTTACCGCTTTCGATATCGCCCGAATACCTGTTTCGGGTTTTACCGCCCGATATGTTGGGAGCGGTGGATTTGTCTATGTATTGTCTACGAAATTTCTAGACAAATGGTTCACATCAGCGGCCAATCGGGTCGGACCTGCGCCGGCTATCGACTCGCCACGTAAAAATTGATTTCCCGCAAGCACCCGGGCGGGCACAATCGGTAACCTCTATCCGATATCCGAATATGAAAGAATCACTCGTCATCGCCGGCATGCTGGCGGGGGGCCTGGGCCTGTTCCTGCTCTCGGTCGGCATGATTACCGACGGCCTCAGGACCGCCGCCGGAGCGTCGCTGCGCCATCTGCTCGCCAACTGGACGCGCACGCCGCTGCACGGCATTTTCTCCGGTATTGCAATCACGGCTATCGTGCAATCCTCGAGTGCGGTCACGGTCGCGACGATCGGCTTCGTCAACGCCGGCATCATCGAGATGCGGCGCGCGCTCGGAATTATCTTCGGCTCGAATATCGGCACGACGATGACCGGCTGGCTGGTCGCGATCATCGGTTTCAATATCAAGGTCGATGCGTTTGCGCTGCCGCTGATCGGCATCGGCATGATTCTTCGCCTGACCGGCGGCGAATCGCGCCGTTCCGCGATTGGCCTTGCGCTGGCGGGATTCGGCCTGTTCTTCATCGGCATCGACGTGCTCAAGGACGCCTTCGAGGGCCTGGTGCAATCGATCGACCTGACCCGGTTCACGGTCGAGGGCTTCGGCGGTGTGCTGATGTACGTCGGCATTGGCTTCCTGACGACGGTGCTGACGCAGTCGTCGAGCGCGGCGATCGCGATCACGCTGACCGCGGCCACCGGCGGCGTGCTCAGCATCAACGCCGCCGCGGCGATGGTCATCGGCGCCAACGTCGGCACGACTTCGACCGCGGCGCTCGCGGTGATCGGCGCGACCGCCAACGCCAAGCGTGTCGCGACGGCGCACATTATATTTAACGCGGGCACCGGCGCCGTCGCGCTGCTGATACTTCCGGTGATGTTCTGGATCGTCCGCGCCACCGGCGAAATGCTTGGTCTCGAGAACATCCCGGCAGTGTCGCTGGCGCTGTTTCACACGGTATTCAACATCCTCGGCGTCGTGCTGATCTTTCCGTTGACCGCGCGGCTGGCAACTTTTCTCGAGGGGCGTTTCGTCACCCAGGATGAAATCGAGGGCCGGCCCCGCTACCTCGACAAGACCGTCGCGGCGACGCCATCGCTCGCGCTCGACGCGCTGGTGCTCGAAATGATGCGGGTCACGCAGGTGGTCCGGCGCATGGGTGCCCAGGCGCTTGCGGTCGAAGCGGTAACCCGTGCCCGCTTCTCCGCCGACGAAGAAGTGGTGCGCAAGCTAACCGATGCCATTACCGGTTTCATTACCGAACTCGAGCGCACACGGCTGAGCGAGGAGGTCACGTCACAGCTGGCGCGGATCGTGCGCACGGTGCAATATCTCCTCACCGCCACCGAGGAGGCGGTCTTGCTGGCGCGCTACCAGGCCGACCTTGCCGGGATCGCAGATTCGAAGCTACAGGCGGAAATGCGCCGCTACTTCGCGCTCGTAACCGAAATGATCGACCTGGCCAATCCCGAGGACGAGCGCTTTTCGCTCAAAGCCTGCGAGCAGCAATTACGCCTGATCGAAGACGGCTACGACGAGATCAAGGCGGTGCTGTTGCAGGCCGGCGTCGACCTGCGCGCCCCGATTCCGGCAATCATCGACGTCATCGATCAGAACAGTCGCTCGCGACGGCTGGCGCGGGAACTGGTCAAGGCCATGCGCCAGTTCGACCTCCTCCGGACCGCGATCGAAATCGGCCCGGACGACACCGAAGCGACCGCAGAGCCGGAAGCGAGCGCCGCGCCGGTCGCAACCGAGCGGCATTAGCGGGTCAGATTCGACGACTTTTCATTGCCGACGGCGGCTGGCCATCCGTCGCGCTCCGTACAGGCGAGGTATTGCGCCCCGTCGCCGGGGAACTGGAGTAGGATATTATGCCATCGATTCCGATCGAACCATTTATCTGGCTGGGTATCTTCGTCTGTATCTGCCAGTCGGGGATGTTCTCCGGGCTCAACCTCGCGCTGCTCGGCATCAGCCGGCTGCGGCTCGAGGTCAACGCGCAGGCCGGCGACAAGCGAGCGCAAAAAATCCTCGAACTGCGCAAGGATTTCAACTTTCTGCTGTGCTCGATCCTGTGGTCCAACGTCGCGATCAACGTACTGTTGACGCTGCTGTCGAACTCGGTCCTGACCGGCGTCGCCGCGTTCATGTTTTCGACCTTCCTGATTACCTTCGGCGGCGAAATCCTGCCGCAGGCGTATTTTTCCCGCCACACGCTCCGGATGGGCTCGCTGCTCGCGCCGATGGTGCGGTTTTACCAGATCCTGTTCTACCCGGTGGCGAAGCCGAGCGCGATGCTGCTCGATCTGTGGCTCGGGCGCGAGGGCATCAGCCTGTTCCGCGAACGCGACCTGCATACGGTCATTCGCAAGCATTACGAGTCCGGTGCGTCGGAAGTCGGTGAGATCGAGGGTATCGGTGCGATCAATTTCCTCGAACTCGACGACGTCGCCATCGGCGATGCCGGCCAGCCGCTCGACGAGGCCAGCATCGTGATGCTGCCGCACGAGGCCGGGCAACCGGTGTTTCCGGCCTTCGCCCGCGATCCCGCCGACCCGTTCCTGCACCGCGTCAGCACTTCCGGCCGCAAATGGGTCATCATCGTCGACGAGACCGAGCGGCCCCGCATGGCGCTGAATGCACACCTGTTCCTGCGCCAGGCCCTGTTTGCCCGGACCGCACCGAACCCGCTTCGTTTTTGCCACCGACCGATCGTCGTCGACGACCCGGAACTGCCGCTCGGCGACGCGTTGCCCGAGTTTCGGGTCTACGGCAACACCGACGACGACGACGCCATCGAGCACGACCTGATCCTGCTCTGGTCCGACGGAGCCCGGCGAGTGATTACCGGCACCGACATCCTCGGGCGCCTGCTGCGCGATATCGCAGCGCGCGCCGGGCCGGCGGAACCCGTGGCCTGATCAGGGTGATTCGCCCGCGCCGTTGGCTTCGTCGGCGTCCTGGCCGAAGCTCAGCGTGTGACCGTCGGGATCCTGCAGGCTGAATTCGAGCATGCCGTAGTGGGTCACTTCGAGCGGCGTCGATTGATAACCCTTGCGAATCACCTCGGCGAACAGCGCCGACACGTCATCGGGATAAAAGTAGAAAATCGCCGGCCAGCTGGTGTTGGCGTGTGGATCGACCGTCGTGCGCAGGCCCGGCGCGGAGCCGGTTTCGGAAAGCATCAATTCGACGTCACCGCTGCGAATCGTCGCCCAGCGCCATTCGCTGACAAGCGCCGGATCGCTGACCACCTCGAAGCCGAGCGCTTCGCGGTAAAACTCGACGCTATTGTCGATATCCGACACGTTCAGCATCGGGATGAGTCGCGTCAGGGTCATTTGCCCTCCTTGTTCTGGTTGTGTCGAGGCCCCGGGCCCGATCGAAATCCGACGCGGCGGCTCAGTCGCCGCCGTCCTGATCCAGCACCTTAGCGAGTACTCGCGACAATTCAACCGCCTCGTCGCGCGCAAGCCGCGCGCCGAAGGTCGACTCGATCGCGTCGCCGTACACCGGCCACATACCCTCGAGCGTCCGTTCGCCGGCGGCGGTGATGCGAATCAGGTTGCCGCGACCGTCCTCGGCACAGGCTTCGCGGCGCACCAGGCCGTTTTTCTCGAGCCGATCGATCAGCCGCGACAGGTTGTGCTTGCTCAGCAGCACCCGCTCACCGAGCTGATATTGCCTGAGCCCCGATTCATCGTCACGCCTCAGCTCGAGCAGTACGTCGTACCAGTCGAGCGGCGGCAGCCCGGCCTGCTTGAGCGCCGACTCGACCCTCTCGAGCAATAGCCGGTGCGCGCGGTGCAGATCGATCCACGCCTGCCGGGTTTGCCGGGAAGGTTTGCGACTCATCCGCGGAGAATAAATTTTATTAGTTGCATTTGCAACTAAATTTACCTAAGATAGTCATAGTTGCAATTGCAACTACTTGACGACAGGAGACGCAAATGACTGCTACGATTACCCGTGACGAAATCAAGGCCCGGCTCGACGGCGGCGAGCCGATTACGCTGGTCGAGGCGTTGCCGCCGAAATACTTCGACGAGGCCCACCTGCCGGGCGCGATCAACATCCCGCACGACCAGGTGCGCGAGCTCGCGCCGTCGCTGCTGCCCGACAAGCGCGCGCCGATCGCGGTTTACTGCGCCAGCACCGAATGCAACAACTCGAAGATCGCGACCGACCTGCTGCGCAGCCTCGGTTACACCGACGCGCGCGAATACGTCGACGGCAAGAAAGACTGGATCGAGGCCGGCTTGCCGGTCGAGGCCAGCGTGCAACGGCAGGCGGGCTAATACGAATTCAGCAAGTGCTGGATACCCGCCCGGTACCCGCCGGGTTCTTCCCCCCTTACCCTCCTCTTCGGCCGCCTTCAGGGCGGCCATTTTTTTACCCGGGTCTCATTCGTCGAGCGCGCCGACCTCGAACACGTCGGTGACCGGAAATCCGGTGGCGAGTTTTTTCGCCGCGGCGACATGCTCGGGTACGTGCAGCAGGAATTGCAACACCAGGTCGGCGATTTCGTCGGACGCACAATGCCCGGGATCGGCATAGAATCGCTGCAATCGATCGAGATCGGCGAGCCAGTCGGTCAGGTGAAAGGCGACGTCCCTCGCCGCCGCGGCGTCGAGCCCGATACCGTGCATTGCGTCGTCGATCGCGGCGTTGATTTTGGGCTCGTCGTAAACCATGCCGTCACCCTCTCCGATTGCCGAACCGGGGCCGCGTCACGAACGCTTGACGACCAGCGTGCCCGCGAGCTTGTCGTGCCAACCCTGCTTGCGCCGGTCCCAGGCGACCCACAAGAAGCCGAGAAACAACGGCAATCCTGACACGTAATAGGCGAGGTAACGTCCGACGAGCTGACCCCGGGACGGCCTGCCGTGGGTCGCGGCGTCGACGATCTTGAGACCGAGCAGCATCTTGCCCGGCGTCGCCGACTTGTAGTACCAGAACAGCATCGTCAGGATGAACGGCAACACGTAGCTGATGAATACATCGGCAGCTCCCATGACCAACTGGGTCGACTGGATATAGATCGCACCGTAGATCATCCAGCCAAGCGTCAGCGTCAACGCGATCACCCAGATGCTGTCGAGGAGAGTGGCTGCCACCCGGATCCAGAAACCGGCGTAGGCGGGCGTGCTATCGTCGCGATCCAGGTCCGCCTTCGGCGTCGCGTAAATCGAGTCATCGGGGGTGCTCATCGGCGGACCGGCGCGTCTAGTTGATGCGTTCGTGACGGACGTACCTGCCGTCGACGAAATCGGCGAAGAAATGCTCGAGCAGCGGGTGAGCGACCGGCTCGCCATCGGCATCGGCCTCCAGGTTGCGCTCGGCGACGTAGGTCGTGTGAGTCGCGTCGTGCACCAGCACGTGGTACCAGGGCTTGTCTTTCGGCGGCCGCGAGCGCGCCATCTGTGCGTACCATTCCTCGCTGCCCTGAAACCTGCGATCGACGTCGACGATGACGCCACGATAGTCGAACAGGCGATGGTGGATGACTTCGCCGACCGAGAACAGGGTGCGGGTAATTGGCGTGACGGTTCCCATTCGATGCTCCTGGACGGCAGTATACGCCAACTGCGCCTCAGGCGCCGCAGCCGGCGAGCGATTTCAGCTGGCGATCGTGCCAGCGCGACAGCGCGACAATCGCGGCGAGCGCGCCGCCAAGCGCCCAGGCCATGTCGGACTGGGTATCCCAGACGTACCCCTGGGTGCCGAGAAAGGCCTCGGCGTTCTCGCCGGAGAGCAACGCGACCCACCACTCGATCAGCTCGTAGAACGCGCTGAACGCGAGGCACACCGAGACGATGTAGAGATTGAGCCAGCCGCGGCCGCGCACGACGTCGAAACGCAGCAGGATTTCGCGCGCGATCATCGCCGGCACGAATCCCTGGAAGAAATGCCCGACCTTGTCGTAGTTGTTGCGTTCGGAGCCGGTCAGGTCGCGGAGCGTGTCGAACAGCGGCACCTCGGCGTAGGTGTAGTGGCCGCCGACCATCAGCACGATGCAGTGCGCCAGGATCAGCGCGTACAGCAACGGCGTCAGCGGGAAGGCGCGCCGGGTCGCGGCCAGCAGCGCCGCGCCGATCAGCGCCGGCGACACTTCGAGAAACCAGGTCAGCCGGTCTTTCGGCTCGATCGCCGACCAGGTCAGCACGGCGACGAAAGCCGCGATCCACAGGTAGCGAATGACCGCCCCCTTGCCCGTTTCGGGTCACTGCGAACTTGTTCGAATCTTAGCCCAAAAACGGCGCCGTGCCGGCAATTCACCGCCGCCGCCTGTCAGGTCTTGCGTATCGTCGGGAACCTGAGCGGCGCGGCCGGATCGCGCATATCGTCGCGGTACCAGCTCGGCGCGGCAATCTTGCCGCGCCAGCCGAATACGCCGAAAAAGGGCTCGTCGCCACTGCGAATCGCATGGCTGACATCGGCGGGATGCAGGATTATGCTGCCGGGCGGCCGCGCGACGAACTCGCTGTCGGCGCCGACCTGAAACGCCGGCGTTCCGGCCAGCACGATGTAAAACTCCTCGGCCGGGTGGGCGTGCGCCGGATACCGCGTTTCGGGACCGAGCAGAAACAGCCCGAGGATGATGCGATCGTGCCGCAGCCGGCCGTCGGGGCCGATGCCCTCGCCGTTGGCGAACGACGGCAGGAAATCGCGGCTCCAGTCGTCCTCGGCGTAAAATTCGCTCCAGCGGACCAGGCCGAATGCCGCCCGCGCGGCGCGCGTCAGATCCTCGAGACCCGGCGCAGCGGGCCGGCCGAGCACGCGCGGCGCGAAGGCCAGCGCGCGCACGTCGGTCTCACCCGGAAACCGCTCCCCCAACGGCGCATCGGCGAGTTGCGCGAGATCGTCGGCGAAGATCCGCGCGAGATCGCGATCGACGCCTGCGGCGCTCGCGCCGGCGCGCAGGTATTTACCCGTCGACCGCGCGAGCGCGCGCAGCTCCGGTACGCTATCGACCGTTCGCGGGGGCAATTGCTCGGCTTTGGCGGGCATCGTATCGTCGGCTCTCGCCTAACGCTGACCGCCGCGGCCGCGAAAAATTCCCGCGGCGACGGCAGATCGGGTCAGGCGTGGGCCAGTGGCTGGCCGACGTTGTGATAGTAGCGGACCGCGTCGTCGCAGGTAATGCCGAGGTGCTGGTCCTCCTTCAGGGCCGAATCCTCGAGCACATAGAAGAACGGACGTGTATCTTCCCTGAGTTCGAGTTCGCCGATCAGGCCCTTCGAGGCCTCGTACTCGTGCAGGCGGTTGGCGAGGCGGCCGGTCAGCCGCGGCAGGTAGGACACGTCGTCGTCTTCCCACGTGTTGTAGGCGATCATGAAGTGCTCCTGCGACATCTCGATCCAGGCGCCCCAGCAGTAGGGCTGCGCGCAATCGAGCATCGGCACCGGAATGATCGCGCGAATGAAAAAACGCATGTCGAGCTGGCAAAAGTCGGGGGTGATCTGGCCGCGGCGCTCGCGCTCGGCTTCGGGCAGCGCGAAGAAATCGTCCGGAAAGGCGTAGGCCATCTCGATTTCGCCGATGTCGTGCGCCTTGCCGCAGTGTGGACAAATGATCTTTTCGCCGCTGCTTGCCGTCAAAACCTCGAACCAGTCGTCCTCTCGCGAACCCCCATTGTCTCGCTTTCGGCCGGTATTGCCAACCGCGCGACCCGCGCCACGGCTTGCGCGGGATCCGCTCGACCGATTCTTACGCCAATCTCTTGCCCGGGGCGGAAACTATCGGACGGCGAGCGCCCGGGCGAATCGACGCCCTGAGTCCTGCTTGCGGTCGGGACTGTCCGAAGGGCGATTATGGCCGGCGGGCGGCGGCGCGATCAGGCCCGCTTGAGGATTCGTACGGCGAACAACAGCAGCGCCGCGCCGACTGTCGCGGTAAACACCGAGCCGATGAAGCCGCCTGCGGTCACGCCGACGAAACCGAGCACGTGCCCGCCGATGACCGCGCCGACGATGCCGACGACGATGTTGCCGAGAATGCCGAAGCCCTTGCCCTTGGTCAAAAGCCCCGCGAGCCAGCCGGCGATCGCGCCGATGACGAGAAAGGTGAGCAGCCCGGTAATGTCCACGCGTATCTCCTGTTTGCCTGGTAGCTTGAATTGGCCGTTATTGTGAATGATCCGCCGAAAAAATGCGCGCCGCCGATCAATTGCCGACCGGTCCGATCGTCACCCCCCTATTCCAGATGCGACTCCAGACCCGTGGCAGCAGGTCCCAGTCGCGGACCGGCGGCAGCTGTTGCGGAACGACGGGCAGCGGATGCGGGTTGCTGAATTCGGCGACCTTGAAACGGAACACGTAGTTCGGCTCGACCCCCATGCGCAGGTCGCTGATCACCACCGCGTCGTCGATTTGCCGCACCGAGTAGAACCCCTTGCTGAACCACTTCAGGCGCGCGACCGGCCAGTGGTCTTCGAGTTCGGCGACAAGTGTTTCTTCGCTCGGGAAGTAGTCGAAGTGCGGCTCGACGGCGCCGTCGAAAACCGAGTAATAGGATTCGTAGTAGCCGTCGGCATCGCGCACCACCGCGCGCCACAGCAGCGAGTTGAACGGCGCCGGCACCGTGAAGATACGCTCGTGGACGATACCCTGGCGCTCGAGCGCGGCCTCGATCCGCGCATCGACGACGAACTTGGCCGCGACCGTCCACGCGAGGTAGGCCGTACTTGCGATCAGGCCGAATCGGGCGATGCGGTGACCGCGGTCGGCCGCGCGCGTCATCGCCAGCGCGGCGACGACGCCGATCAGCAGCGGCAGCGTATACAGCGGATCGATGATGAAGATCGTCGACCACGCGACCGGAGTCTCGCTGAACGGCCACAGGATCTGCGTGCCGTAGGCGGTCAACGAATCGAGCAGCGGGTGCGTCAGCAACACCAGCAGCATCGCCAGCGTCCAGCGGCCGCGATGCTCGCGCGTGCCCGGGTGGATTTTCGTGATCAGCCACGCGAGCAACGGCGCGACGAGCGCGAGGACGAACAGCGAGTGGGTCGCCGAGCGATGGTAGGTAAAATCGCGCACCGCGTCGCCGAGCGGCACGAACACGTCGAGATCGGGCAGCGTACCGGCGATCGCGCCCCACAGGATCGCCTTGTTGCCGACCTTGCGGCCGATCGTCGCCTCGGCGACCGCGGCGCCCAGAGCTACTTGTGTCAGGGAATCCATCGATTCGATATAGATAAAAAAGGGTAGTTACGCATCGACCGTCGTCGCGGATCGATTCGGCAAGTCAGGATCGCGGCCGCCGCGTGTCCAGCCACGCGACCGCATCGCTCGTGAAATCGAAAAATCGAACCCTGGCGCCGCGATTGATTGCGGTGATTTCGAACATCTCGCGGCGCTCCCGGTGTTCGTGCCGCTCGACGATCGCGACCGCGTCGAGCGCGTCGCCGATTCGCTGGCGGAAATTCTTCGCGGCCTCGTGATTGTCGAGCAACGACAGGCGGCCCGAGACTTCGCGAATATCGATGACGGCGAAACGCATCACGGCATCGAGACAGCGACGCCGGATTTCGTCGTCGATCAAGCGATCGGATTCCCGATCCAGGTCGCCGCGCACGCTGAAGACCGGAATCCCGTCGCGGTCGATCTCATCGATTTCGTACATGCATCCCATCCTGGATGGAGCATTCTTTATAGAGGCTCGGCCGGCGGTTGTCGAGTACCGTGTACCGCCGGACACGCCGATCATCGCCGGGTTGTCGGCAACGGTGGTTTCGTGGTCGGTCCGCCTCGGGGGCCACGATCCTCAGCGACTGACCCCGACCGACGAAATTTCGGCATAGCCGTTGATATTGCAGACGCCGGTTACGTAGATCCGCACGCGCACGTCGGATTTCAGCGCATCGAGCAGGATGTCGAACATCTGCGCCGAACCGGGCGCGTCATAGTTCTGGTAATACCGGTGGTCTTCGCGGCATCCGCTCGGATTGTCGACCGGAATGTGCACCTCGTAGTAGTGACGCCCGGTCGCGATCAGTTCGCCGACGCGGGCGTAATCGGTCCAGCCGGCGCGCGCGAACGTCGGTTGCGCGAGGCTCGACCCGAGAAGCAGGATGACGAGGACTGCGAGTCTGGGCATTACCGTTCTGACCGCAATCCGGCCGGCAGGGTTCGCGTCGATCGCGCGACGAGGCCGTACCCGTTCACCCGGACCCATCGCACAGCCGCACGTTCGGTGGGTCGTGGGCGATGACCTCGACGATATCGTCGGGTGTTACGATGCACCAGTGCCTGAGTCGGTCCTGCGCGCGGATGTCCAGCGATTCGGCAACCAGCCACTCGATCCAGCGCGAACCCTCGATCATGCCGAGCGGCGTCGCGGCGCGGCCGTCGAAGACGTCCATCGAGCGCAGGCGGTCGCCCTCGTCGGTGATCCGCAATGCGAGGCGGCGCGGAAAAATCAGCTCGATCCGGCTGCCGCTCGCGTCCGGCGCGCGCAACACGATCGTCAACCCGTCGATCGAATCGACGACGGTGTCGAGGCACGAGCACCCCGGAATTCCGGGTTCGGTTGCAACGGGAACGAAAAATTCGGCCATCGGTTTCAGGCCGGCGCCGCGGCGGCCGCCGGCGGCGCGCAATCCGGCTCCGACGGCCCGGTTTCGCGCCGCTCGTCGGCCGCTGGCCTGGCGCCGTCGACGATTCTGCAATGGGGGCGGTTCGGCATGGCAACTGACACCCGGATACGGAATGGATTCGTTACCCCGAGTATAGACCGGGCGCATGCCGACGGCCTCAGCCGGGTTCGAGATCGGCCTCGACGATTCCGATTCCGAGGAGAAAAGTTCGGCAGATCGACCACAGTTCGGCCTCGGCGCGCACGACCTTGGAGACCAGGTTGAGGCCCATCAGGAATGCGACAAACGCCCGCGCGGCGGCGTCGGTTTCGACCGGCGGCACGAACTCGCCCCGCGCGACCGCCTGCGCGAACAGGCGTTGCATGACACGCAGGCGATGGTCGACGACCGCTTCGAGCGCGTCGCCGAGCGACGCGTCGACCCCGACCAGTTCGGCGACGCAGTTGCACACCAGGCAACCGCGCGCCTCGGGATCCGCGGCGCGCACGCGGCACAGTTCGCGTAAGGTCGCGACCAGCACCGGGACGACGGCCTCGTCGGCCCCGATCGCGTCGAGCCGCCGGTCCGGCGCATTGCCGAGATAGCGCTGCATGGCTTCGGTGAACACTGCCGCCTTGCCGTCGAAACTGTTGTAAAAGCTCGAGCGCTGGATATTCATCGCCGCGGCGAGATCGCGCGCGGTGACGCCGAGGTAACCCTCGCGCCAGAACAACTGCATCGCGCGGTCGATCGCGTCGTCGCGCGAAAAGCTTGCCGGTCGCCCGCCGGCGCCGCTACTGGCCGTCATGATTCGCGACCTCCACAAAAAATATTGGACACAAGTGTACAGAATTAATATACTCGCGTCGATATTTGGACAATGGTGTCCAAATTCAATTCAATGAGGAGATAACGACCATGACCTTTCGCGTACACACCGTAGAATCCGCGCCCGCCGGCTCGCAGGCCGCACTCGAGGCAATCCAGTCGCGCTATGGCTTCCTGCCCAATCTCGCCGCCACCGTCGCCGAATCGCCGGGCGCGCTCAAGGGCCTGCTGGCCGGAATCGAGGCCTACGACGACGCCGCGCTGACGTTGACGCCGGTCGAGCGACAAGTCGTGCTGATCGCGACCTCGGTCGAGAACCGTTGCGATTTCTGCGTCGCCGCGCACAGCATGCTGGCGGCTTCGCTCGGCCTCGATCGCGGGCAGATCGGGCGCCTGCAGCAGCGGCAGGGTCTCGACGATCCCCGCCTCGAGGCGCTGCGCAGGTTCGCGGCCGCGATCGTCGAGCGACGTGGTTGGGTCGACGAAGCCGCGGTCGAGCGTTTCCTGGCGGCCGGTTTCGAGCGAGGCCAGGTTTTCGAAGTCGTGCTCGGCGTCGCGCTCAAGACCCTGACCAACTACCTGAACCACGTCGCCGGCACCGAGGTCAATCCGCAGTTCGCCAACTTTCTACCGAGTTGGGCCTCCGCGGCCTAGGCCGGTAAAGCGGATGGTCCGCCGGCCGGCGGACCATCCGCGGCGCGGGCCGATGCGGCGGCTCAGGTCAATAGTGCGAGCATGCGCGCGAAGATGACCGGCAGGCTCAGCGCCGCCAGTCCCAGCAGGATTCCGAGCACCTGCAGCACGCGACCGTGGACCGTCGCGGCGCGGCCCTCGCGGATCCGGGTATCGCGGACGACCCGTTGCCCCGGCAACGGGAACCGGCCCGCACGGATTACGCGGGCGCCGAACACGACCAGGTAGAGCGCAAACAGCACCAGCGGGACAACCGCGACCGACATCGCGGCGACCCCGGCAGGCGGCGAGGCGACGAATTGCGCCGCCGCGGCATCCAGCCGGGCGCGCAAATCCAGAGCACCGAACAGGGCGGCCACGAGCGGCAGGGCGCAGAGGCCGCCGGCGATGCCGACGAAGATCAGCGCCTTGCGCCGGGCCGCGGGGTCGGCTTTCTGTATCTTCTTCGCCATGCGCGGCTGCCCTCCGCCGAAAGGCCGAATCTGCCGCGCAGTATAGCGATTTCGGGCGACGCCGTGGCCGGCGGTCATGACTGGCGCAGGAAGTCGATCAGCGTGTAAAGGATCAGACCGAACAGGCAGGCGCCGAGCACCAGCGTCAAGGCGCGGTCCAGCCAGCGGCGCACCGGGTCGCGCGATCTGCGTTCGGCCGCGCGCTCGATCGCGTCCATCTCGGTCGCCGACAGGACCCGCCGCGGGACGTGCGCGGGATCGTCGAGCAGCTTGATCGCGTCGGCGTACTGTTCGTCGAGCACGACCCACAGCCCGACCTGAATCGCGTCGGCGCGCGGCGGCCGGTAGGTGTGCGGGTCTATGCCGCCGATCCGCGTCATGATGCCGGCGGCGCGCAGCCGCCGGTTCAGCGCCGCCGCGCCGTCGGGATCGTCGAAGAAGGCGAGCAGGCGCATCAATCGGCGCCGGTTCCGGACTGGCCCGGGCGAACTCGTCAAGCGGGTTCAGCCCGTGCCGCAGCGGATGCCGGCGGATCTCAGTCGAGCAAAAAACCGAGACGCTCGTCGACCTTCGCCGGCGAAACTTCGACGATTTCAGCGACCACGACGCCACCGCCGACGAACGGATCATCGCCGACGCGGCGCTCGAGTTCGGCGCGCGAGGCGCCGTGCGCGACGATCGCGCCGCCCTGTCCTTCGGCGAGACTGCCGGCGAGCAGGTAGACGCCGTCGTCGAAACCGCGCTTAAGCCAGGCATTGTGCCCGTCCATCAACTCGCCCGCTTGCGCCTTGTTGTCGGCAAATTTCAATAACACGATAAACATCGATCGAACTCCTCCCGGTCAACGAATCCGCAGTCTATGCCGCGGCCGCCCGGGCAGGCAATGGCAATTGCTCGCCGGCCGATCGCGGCCTCGTTGCGCGCATCAGTCGGGCGCGGCGGTGTCGCGCTTGCCGTTGATTGCAGACAGCTCGCCGGCGCGGCCGTGAACGACGACGGCTCAGCCCGACATCTCGCGGATACGAAACTGCGGATCCCAGCCGAGCGCATCGATCGCCTTTTCGTTGGCGACGCGCGCGTCGTCTTCGCAAACGTTATAGATACCGGGCGCGCCGCGGGTCATCGCCCGGCGCGCCGCGTCGGCCGCGGCGTCGACGTGCACCACGCACCCGCCGGCGGGGGCATCGGCGAAGCCGGTTCCCGGCCCGTAGAGGCGGCCATAGCGCAGCACGATACCGGCGAACGGCGCCTGCAGCACCTGCCGCTCGAGCGCCATGATCGCGCGTACCGTCGTCCGCAGCCGCGGATTTTCGAGGTCGAGCGCGGCGTCCTCGCGATGCGGCGCGGGTCCGGGCGCATACGCAAAAGCGATGCTTTGCGCGACCATCCGCGTGATGCCGGCGGCAACCCCGGCGTCGACGAGATTGGCGGTGCCGGCTTCGCGCAGCGCCGCGGTCCGTGCCAGCGCATCCGGCATTGCCGCCGGGTCGAGCGCCGGCGGCAAGTCGGTCATCTGGTGCACGACGACGGCCGGCGCTGCCGCGCGCACGGCCTCGCGCAGCGCGGCGCGATCGAACGCGTCGACGATCACGGGCTCGACGCCGAGGTCCTGCAGCATGCCCCGCTTGTCCGGCGAGCGCGTCGTGCCGACGGCCGCCCAGCCGTCGGCGACGAGCAGCCGGCACAGCCGCCGGCCGATCGCGCCGCTGGCGCCGGCGACGAAAGCCCGTTGCGGTCGAGACGTCATTCGGGGCAACGACTTCGGGCTTTCGCCGCAGGAGCGGATGGCGGATTCGCCTGCTCGCGGTCGCGGTTCAATCGAGGCCTTCCTGCTGCAGCATCAGCATGCTGTTCTGGTTGACCTGGATCAGGCCGCGTTTCGGCCGGTCGAGGTCGATGATGATGAAAACGATGAGCGAAATCAGTAACGAAACCATCAGCGTCGGCGCGACCACGCGATGTCCGCTCAAGCCGCTCGAGTAACCGAGAATTCCGCCCGAGGCGACGAACACGACGAACAACAACAACAGCACGACTTCGGGCACGTGCATCTCGAGCAACGCGTTGCGCCGCCCCTGGCTGTCGATCATTTCGTTGAGCGCATTGATGAAGGCGCCCGACGTGACCGGGCGCGGGTCGTCCTGCGCGGAGGCCACCGCCAGCGCCCACAGTCGGCTCTGCAATTGCGCGATGCGGAGGTTGTAGTCCCGCCGCTCGGCGCGCCGGGTCAAATCGATTTTACCGACCGCGACCCGTTGCTCGACATACTGCTGCAATAACCGGTTCGCCTCGGAACGATACCGCTCAGGCAGCAGTTCGACCCGCAAAATGACGGTACCGATCGCATTCGCTTCCGCGATCAGCGCCTGGCTGCGGTTATCGTAGCGCTGCATCGACATGCTAAAGGTAAAGCCGAGCAGCAAGGCCAGCATGCCGAGGATGCTCGCCTGAATCGCGCCGGTAAGCGACTTGATCTCGTCGTCGGTACGATTCTGGACGAAGCGCCCGATCCGAAAACCGCATTCGTTGAAAACCGCGATCAGCACGAACAGGCCCAACGTAATCGAAAGGCTCGAATGGTCGTAGAGTAATTGTTGTTGCATTGAACTTCCGTCAGGGATTGATCGTGATTCGAGCGCGAATTCGGATGCCCGCCCGGATCGAAGCGGCAGGTTGGCCGCGACCGATACGATCGCCTCCGACCGTTTGATGCGGCGAGCCCGGGCCCATACATGCGGCGAGAAAAGTCGGGACCGCCGTAGCCGTACCGCCCGAATAACGCGCAATCTAATCGATATCGGCGCCGGTTACCAACGTTCGAACCGGCACGAGGCGCAACGGCACACGGATCGACCCGGTTTCGTGTCGTTTCGCCGGGCCTTGCGGGATCGCGTCCGGGTCGGTCCATGCGTTGCATGCAGCGCGCGCCAGCGGTTTGCACGCGGGCACGCGCGACGAAAAGGCTGGCACCCGCTGACAGGCGCGACGCATTTTCGTCGTCCGAGCGCTTCTCGACTATCACCGAATCCTGCCCGGTGCGACGGGGATCAGCGTCGACCGGACAGTCGCCTGCCTCGATCGACACTGACCCCTTCGATTATCCTCGCCGCAAAAACGATTTCGCCCGCGCGAGTTCCTTGCGTTCGGTATCGCGATCGACCGTGAGGGTCTCCAACCGGGCGTAGTAGTTACGCGCCGACTCCGGGTTGCCGGACGCTTCCGCGGCCAGCGCGGCGCCGTAGAGACTACGGAAGCGGTTGGGATCGCGTTTCAGCGAGCGCTCGAACTCGGCCAGCGCCTGCGCCGGTTCGTCGAGCATTACCAGCATTTCTCCGAGCAGCTCGCGGGATGGCGCGACGTTTCCGGGAGTCACCGGATGCTTGTCGCTGGCATCCTCGGCGACCGCGGCGGCGCGCATCAAACGCAGCGCCTCGTCGGCGCGCTGCTCGGCGAGCGCAACCCAGGCGTTGACGGTCGTGATCTGAAAGTCCGCCTGGCCCGCCCAGTAGGCCAGCCCGACTTCGGTCATGGCCGTTTTCAGCGCCTGCAAACGCTCGACGTCCCGGCGCGCCGCGTCGACGTCGCCGCGGCGCGCGGCGCCCAGGCCGCGGGCGAATACGAGGATCGCTTCCGCCTGCGGGAACCGGCTCCAGGCCAGATCGTCCGGCGCCAGCTCGAGCGCTGCCGCCTGCTCCCAGTCGCCGCGCTCGAGCGCGAAGCGAGCGGGAATCGCCGCGAACGCATAGGCGGCGACGAAATTCTCGACGTCGACCTTGCGGATCGCCGCGATCTCGTCGACAAGTGCCTTCGCCGCCTTGTCCTGACCTTGCTGGAGATGCGCGAAAACCAGGTAGTCCATCGCGTGCAGCGCATCGTAGGTGCCGACGCCGAGCGTGGTTTCCTTGAGTTCCGCTTTCGCCGCGAGGTAAGAGGCGCGGTTGCTCTCGACCATTTCGGTCCACGATCCGGTCCGGCTGAAGATATGCGAGGGCATGTGCAGCGCGTGCGGTACCGCGGGCGCGATCCTGGCGTAGTCGCGCGCCGCCGGCAGACCCCGTTCGGCCAGCTCGGAATAATCGTAGGTATGGATCAGGTAATGGGCGACGCCGGGGTGCCTGGGATATTTCCGGAACAACGGCTCCAGGATGGCGCCCGCCGCCAGCTGGTTGGCGAAGGTCTTGTCGGTGGGCCGCGCGGTCACGACCAGCGCGAGCGCGTGGAGGATCCGCGCCTCGTCATCCGCCGAATGTTTCGCCGCCAGAGATTTCATCGCCTGTTCGTACGCCACGGCGCGGGTTCGATAGTCCGTATTCGCCCAGTCGTTGAATAAGACGGCGAGCGCGGCGATGTAGTCGCGTTCGCGTTCGCTGTTCGCGCCCACGCGCCCGGCTTCGGCCAGGGCCGCTTCCGCCGCCTTCATCGCGTTGGGGTTGGGCGGCCAGGTGAACGGATTGCCCATCGACATGATCGCGATTCCCCAGTGCGCGATACCGCAGGCGGGATCCTGCTCGAGGACTTTGGCAAAGGATTGCTTCGCCGGATCGAACCAGAACGAGTGGAACAGGGCCATCGCCCGATTGAACTCGGCCTGCGCGGCTGCATTACACGAGACCGGAAAATTGACTTCCCCGAGTTGTTCGGGGGGGACGGCATGCAGCGTGCCATGCTCGTGCTGCTGTGCCCATGACCCTGACGCGGTAAACCCGATCAGCATCATCGCCAGCCAGGCGAAAATTTTTTTTGCGGCCATGATTGCCTCCATAGACCGGCACCCGCGAAGTCCGCGATTGGCAAAATATTACAACTATCCGCGATTCGCGCTAATCAATTTTTTTTGGGCTCAGGCACCGAAAACCGATGCGGATCAAACGCTTTTATCGGCCCTCGAATTCACTATGCCGGTACGGCGGCGGTAGAATTTGAGCGTAGGTTCGGGAAGGTAATTCGACGTCGTCTGGTCAGCTGCCCGAATCCGGCGGTGGCTCGAGTTCCAGTCGATCCACCCGGCGTACGTAAACCGCCGCCGCGAGCCCCGCGACCACGCACACCAGCATTGCGCCGAGCAATTGCCAGACGCCGTGTTCGGTGGTGATTATCGCGCCGACGATCGACGTCAGCGCCGCACCGCCGGCTACCGTAGTCGCGCCGGCGAGGCCGGCCGCGCTGCCGGCGAGTTGCGGTCGCAGCGACATTGCGCCGGCGTTGGCGCTCGGCATCGTCAGGCCGTTGCCGAGGCCGGCGAAGATCGTCGCGCCGAACAGCGAGAACACGCTGACCTGGCCGAAGGCGAACAGCAGTAAGCCGCCGGTCAGCCCGCATAACGCGACGATGCGGCCGGCGATCATCATCGTGCTGAACTCGAATCGACGCGCCAGCCGCCCCGACAGGAAACTGCCGAAGGCGAAGCCGACGGTGATCGTGCCCATGTAAAAGCCGAGGGTCGCCGCCGACAGCCCGAAGGCTGCGCTCGCGGCCAGCGGCACGCCGGTAATGAAAACGTAGAAAGTTCCGGTCGAAAACACCATGCACAGCGTGTAGCCCCAGAAGCGGCGCGAGCGGACAAGCGCCGGATACTCGTGGAACTGCCGCGTCAACGTCGAGGAGCGATTGCGGTTGGTTTCGCCGGCATCGACCCAGCACCAGGCGAACGTGCCGAGGCCAAGCAGCGCGTAGCACGCAAAATTCGCGCGCCAGCCGAAGACGTCGTCGAGCGCGCCGCCGAGCATCGGCCCGAGCATCGGGCCGATGGCCATGACCATCGTCACGTAGCCGATGCGGCTCGCGGTCTCGCCCGGCTCCGACGTGTCGCGCACGATCGCGAGCGACAACACCCAGCCCGCGACTATCGCCGATTGCAACACGCGAAAACCGAGAAAGATCCAGATGTTTGCCGCCAGGAAACATCCGATCGACGCCAGCGAGAAGATGCCGAGGCCGGCGAGCAACAGCGGCCGACGGCCGAAGCGGTCCGACAGCGGGCCGATGAGGAGATGCATGATCGCCGTGGTCGCCATGTAACCGGCGACCGCGAGGCTCGCGAGCGCGTAGTCAACGGCAAAGTCGGCGGCGATGTGCGGCAGCGACGGCACGAACATGTTGAGCGACAGCACCGACAATGCCGCGAGCAACACCAGGGTCGGAAAACCGGGCGGGGTGCGTTCGACGTAGGCCAAGTGCAGCTTGTCCCTGTGAATCGTCAGGATCGACCGGCCCTATCGCGCGCGGTTTTATCCGGCAGGAATACGGTCAGCGCCCAAAACAGGATCATGCACAACGTCGCCGAGGCCGACGCGTTTATCACCGTGAACCAGTTTAAATTTTCGCCGCTCAGTGTAAATGGCATCGGTCCCAGTATCCCGACGAAAAAGTAGTACTTGAACTCCATCTTGCCCAGCTTCTCGAGCAAGAGGTTCAGCGGCAGACCGAAGCCCAGGACGAACAGGAACGAAAGCCCGAAAGTCAGCGCGAACAGGAGTATAAAGGCGCCCGCGTGAAACGAGTAATCTCCGTCGCGAACGAGGCTCGAAAGCCAGTGATAGACGACCAGGGTGAGGTTATAGAACAAAGCGCTGCAAAACGGGACGACCGGCAAAGCGAGCAAAACATATCGGGTTCGTCGGTTTCGCATCGCGTCCCGGTTACCGCGATCGGGCTCGATCTCTACCTCGAGACTGGATGCCGGTTTTTCGTAGATATTCTTATCCATAGCGATCCCGGGGGCGGGATTCGCTCTCGATTTCAATCTCGCCGGAGTACCGAAGCCCGGTGGGTCGAACGATGCGTGCGAGTGTTGCTTCGCCCCGTTCCCGACTGAAGTGATCGCTTTGCGGCAACGGCAAGTTCAGGGCTTGCCGCAGGCCGGGCAATCGGGATTCTTCGGCAGCGTCACGCCCTGCCACTGCATCGACAGCGCGTCGAACAGCAGCAGCCGGTTGACCAGATCCGCGCCCTGGCCGGCGAGGATCAGCAGCGTCTGCACCGCCTGCAGCGTGCCGATGGTGCCGACGACCGGGCCGAGAACGCCTTCCATCTCGCAGGATTCCTCGGCGCCGAAAGCTTTCGGGTAGAGGCATTGATAGCAGGCGCTGTCGGCCGCCGGCTGGTAATTCATGATCTGACCCTCGAGCCGGATCGCGGCGCCGGCGACGAGCGGTGTCCCGGTCTCGACGCAGGCGCGGTTGTTTTCAAAACGGGTCGGGAAATTGTCCGTGCAGTCGAGCACGATGTCGACGCCGGCGACGACGTCGCGCAGCTCGTCGCTTTCGAGCTGGTAGCTGATGGTCTCGACCGCGACATTCGGGTTTAGCGCCGCGAGCATGCGCTTGCCCGATGCGACCTTGTCGTCGCCGACCGAATCGTTCAGGTGAATGATCTGGCGCTGCAGGTTCGACGTCTCGACGATGTCGTAGTCGTTTAGCACGAGCTTGCCGATGCCGGCCGCGGCGAGGTACATCGCGGCCGGCGCGCCGAGTCCGCCGACGCCGACGATCAGCGCGCTCGCGTCGATGATCGCCTGCTGGCCGGCCTCGCCGATCTGCGACAGGCGGATGTGGCGCGCGTAGCGGTCGCGTTCGGCGTCGTTCATCCGCCGCCCTTGTGGAAGTATTGATGGAAGCGTGCAAAGAAGCGCTCGCGCTCGACCGGCTCCGATTTATCGAAGCGGAAGCGAACCTCGAGCACCGGCAACGCGAACAGCCCGATCTTGCGCAGCGCGGCCTCGCGCACTTCGATTTCGAGTTCGAAGGCCGAACCGACCAGCGAAACGAGCCAGCGGTGCGGGCCCGTCTCGACCGCATTGAAATCGGACTTCGCGGTGAACGCGCCGAGCAACACCTTGCCGAATTCGTCGGCGCCGTAGCCCATTTCGTACTCGACGCGCTCGGGCCAGCTGGTCTGGGTTGCGCTCATGCCTGTCTCACCCACCGGCGACCGGCGGCCAGATCGAGACCACGTCGCCCTCCTCGAGCCGGAGTCCCTCGCGGTCCTCGCCGCAGTTGACGAAATGGCCGTTGACGAGCACGAGGTGCGCCTCCTCGTCCGAAATCTTGAAACGCCGGATGAACTCCGCCAGGGTCGTGCCCTCGTCGACTTTCACCTCCCGGCGGAAGCGGCTGCGCCCCGGCGGCAGGTATTTCATTAGCGACGCGTAGAGTTCGATAAAGACTTGCATGGTCCGCGTATTATAAAGTGGACGCCGCCCGCTGGCGACGGCGGGCCGCGTCCCCGAATTCGAAACGCTCAGCTGTAACCGAGTTCCTGCGTGCAGGCGAGATAGGCTTCCATGACCTGGGTCGGGTTTTTCATCAGGCGCTCCTTCCATTCGCCGAGATCGACCTCGGTCTCGATCAGGCCGCGCAGGATGCCGACGTGCTGGGTCTTGCCGACCGCGCTCGCGCCGACCAGCCTGTCGCCGTCGAACTGCAGGTTGATGTACTCGAACTCGTCGGCGTTGTACAGCGACGCGGTGTCGCCGCCATCGACCCCCATCCACAGGCCGAAAGAGACCGAGATCAGGCCGACCGTGTCGAGCACGTTCATGTTGAGCGTACCCTGGTGTTCCTCGCCGTGGCCCGCCATGTTGAGCGCGGCGATGCGGCCGTGATCGACCGCGGTCGGCTGGATCGCCTGCACCTGGTACTCGCCGGTCGAGAAGTCGACGCCCTGGGCGACATCGCCGGCGGCGTAGACGTCCGGGTTACTGGTCTGCATGCGCCGGTCGACGAGGATGCCGTCGTCGGTCTTGATGTCGGTGCCGTCGAGCAGGTCGATGTTGGCCTTGACGCCGGTCGCGGTGATGACGAGCGCGGCGACGAGCTCGCTGCCGTCGCTGAGGCTGACCTTGACCTCGTCCTTGCCGGCCGCCTCGATACCCTCGACCGTGCACGACGTGTGCACGTCGATGCCCTTGGTCTTGCACCAGGCTTCGAGCAGGCCGCCGGCCTTGTCGTCGAGCATGCGCGGCACCATGCGGTTGCCGGTCTCGACCACGGCGAGCCTGACCCCGCGGCCGACCAGCGCCTCGAGGATGATGCAGCCGATGAAACCGGCGCCGATCAGCACGACGCTGGAACCGTCCCGCGCCAGCTTGATGATGTTGCGCGCGTCCTCGAGCGTCCAGCACGAGTGCACCTGCGGCAGGTCGAGCCCCGGGATCGGCGGGCTGACCGGGTGCGAGCCGGTCGCGATCAGCAGCTTGTCGTACTTGCGCTTCTTGCCGTCGGCGAGCGTGACCTCTCTTTTCTTCGTATCGACCTTATCCACCCGCGACTGTACGACCTCGATGTTCCGGTCCTTGAAGTGTTTTTTCGGATCGCGCAGGTAAGTGCCCTCCTCCTTGACGTTGTCGATCAGGTAGTACGGGATCGCCATGCGCGAGTACGGCGGTTCGGGCTCGTCGCCGATGATCGCGATATCCGCGTCTGGGTCGGTTTTGCGCAAAGTCTCGGCCGCGACTACGCCGGCCGGACCTGCGCCGATGATGATGTGCTGCATCGGTCTAATCCTTCAAAGCAAGCCCCCGCCGTGCGGCGGGGGCGTTTCGGTTCAAAGCGACAGGCGTTGCCGGGTTTCCTTCGGGATCTTGCCGTCCGGAGTCCAGCCGCGCACCTCGTAATACTTCGGCAGCATTTCGCCGAGGCGGCTGACCTGGCCCTTGGTCGGGCCGGCCTTGATGATCTCCTTGAGCAGGCGCTTCGGCAGCTTGTCGTCGTCGGCGGTGTAGCCGGCGGCCTCGTTGAACAGGCGCTCCATGTTCCAGATGCGCTCGCCGGTTTCGAGACATTTCTCGACGCTCCAGTCGCCCTCGCAGGCAGCGTCGATCTGCGGCGCGATGTTGTCCATGCCCCAGGCGAAGGTCGTGAACACGCAAAGGCCGGCGGAATCGACCAGCGCGGTCGCGTCCTGGAAGGCCTTGACCAGCTCGGGCTTACCGTCGGTGTCTTCCATCTCGGTCTTGACCGGGATGCCGAGCACCTCGGAGGCGACCGTATAGCCGCGCAGGTGGCAGGCGCCGCGGTTGGACGTGGCATAGGCCAGGCCCATGCCCTGGATGCCGCGCGGGTCGTAGGCCGGGAATTCCTGTTTCTTGACCGTCATCGACAGGTCCGGCTGGCCGTACTTTTCGCATAACCGGTACGAACCGAGCCCGAGATCCTCGTGAAACGCGCCGCCCTGGCACATCTGCTCGGTGATCTGGACGAAGGCTTCGGTGTTGCCGAATTTGAGCTCGACACCGCCGGTTTCCTTGGTCGTGATGTCGCCGTTTTCAAACATTTCCATTGCCGCGGCGACGGTTGCACCGTAGGTGATCGGGTCCATGCCGTCCTCGTTGCAGAGGAAGTTGACGTAGGTCAGCGCGTCGAGGTCGTCGACGCCGGTGTCGGCGCCGAGCGCCCACGCGGCCTCGTACTCGAGCCCGCCGGACGCGCCCTGGTACTGCGGCTTGTCCTTGACCGAGAAATGGTTCGGGTCGACCGTCGAGATGCGCCCGCAGGCGATCGTGCAGCTGAAGCAGGCGCCGTTGGTCGTGAGATTGGGCTTGCCGTCGCCGTCGCGCGGCTCGACCATCGCCTCGGCGGAAATGTGCTCGGCGCCCTCGAAGCCGACGTCGCGCATGTTGTGCGCCGGCAGCGCGCCGATGCCGTTGATGACGTTCATCAGCACCTGGGTGCCGTAGGCCGGCAGGCCCTGGCCGGTGACCGCGTTCTCGGCGAGCACGGCCTTGCCGTCGGCGGTGGCCTGCATGAAGGCCTTGGCATCCTTCAGGTTGCCGATACCGCCGGTGCCGCGCACCGCGACCGCCTTGAGGTTCTTCGACGCCATTACCGTACCGACGCCGGAACGCCCGGCGGCGCGGTGCTTGTCGTTCATGACCGCGGAGTACAGGCAGCCGCGCTCGGCGGTGCGACCGACGCAGGCGACGCGCATCTGCGGATCCTGGTGGGTTTCGTGGAGCATGTCATCGACTTCCCACGCGGTCTTGCCCCACAGCTGTTCGGCGGATTTGAGTTCGGCCTTGTCGTCCTCGATCAGCAGGTAGACCGGTTTTTTCGATTTGCCTTCGAAGATGATCATGTCCCAGCCGGCGAACTTGAGCTCGGCGCCGAAGAAGCCGCCCGAGTTCGAGCA
>JAHEKJ010000155.1 GCA_024638385.1 Gammaproteobacteria bacterium
CGCGTCGTCGGCCTCGAACTCGGCGCCGACGACTACCTGCCGAAACCCTTCGAACCGCGCGAGCTGGTCGCGCGCATTCAAAGCATCTTCAAGCGCGCGCGCCCACGGACTCCCGCGGCGCGCCTCGAATTCGGCGACCTGTGCATCGACCTGGACGGCAAACAGGCCCGCATGGACGGTCGCGAAGTCCCGCTCACCGCCGCCGAATTCGGCCTCCTCGGCCTGCTCGCGCAAAATCGCGAGCGCGTGCTGTCGCGCGACGAGATCATGCAGGCACTGCGCGGCATCGACGCCGATTTATACAGTCGTGCGATCGACGTGCTGGTCAGCCGGCTGCGGCAAAAGCTCGGCCGACCCGAGCTGATTCGCACGGTACGCGGCCACGGCTACCAGTTCGTCGCCCGCTGATGTTCGAATGGCTGCAAAGCAAGTGGCAAAGCCTGATTTTCCGGCTGCTGCTGTATTTTCTGCTCGCTTTCGTCGCGCTCGCGATCATCGTCGGCGCGAGCTTCGCGCAACGCTTCAGGCCTCATCTCGAAAACGAAATCCTGCCCAATCTCGACCGCTATATCGATTACCTGATCGAGGATATCGGCGCGCCGCCGGATCTCGAGGTCGCGCGCGATCTCGCCGACAGTTTGCCGATCGAGATTCGAATCGAGGGCGGGGGGGTCGACTGGTCGTCCAGCCGGCGTATCCGCCGCAGCGACGCCTACGCCCTCGAAGCCGCGCCACCGCCCTATGTCGACGTCTTCATCGGCCACCACCGGCGCGACGAGGTCCTGATGGTCAGGCGCGATCCCTATCGTTACCTGTTCGCGCTCGACCGCTCGTTTCGAGCCCGCTCGGAACGCCGCCAGGGCGTGTTGTTCGTCGCGCTCGGCGCCGTGTTCCTCGCGCTTTATTTCGCGATTCGCCGCCTGTTCAGGCCGGTCGCGGCGATTTCCCGCCAGGTCGAGCGAATCGGGCAGGGCGATCTCGAGCAGCGGGTTGCCGCCGGCGGCAAGGGCGAGCTGGCGGCGCTTGCCGCCGGCGTCAACCGCATGGCCGCACAAATCGCGGCGATGCTCGAGAGCAAGTCGGCGCTGTTGCTCGCGGTCAGCCACGAGCTGCGCTCGCCGATGACGCGCATGCGGGTCAATCTCGAGCTGCTCGACGAAAGCGAGCTGCGCGACCAGTTGATCGCCGACCTGCGCGAAATGGAAGCGCTGCTCGCCGCGATTCTCGAATCGGAAAAGCTCAACCAGCAGCATGCGAAGCTCGCGCTCACCCGCACCGAGCTCGCCGGCCTGATCGACGAGGTGGTCGCCGGCCACCCGTGCCGGAATCGAATCAGGCGCCGTCTGACGCCGGTCGAACTCGATATCGATCCGTTGCGGATCGCCCTGTTGCTCAAGAATCTGCTCGACAACGCGTGTCGCTATACGCGCGACGACGACGGCCTGATCGAAATCGAGCTCGAAGCCGAACCCGGGCAGGTCAGAATCAGCGTTCGCGACCAGGGCATCGGCATCGAGGCGGACGAGGTGCCGCGACTGACCGAGGCGTTTTATCGCCCCGACAACGCGCGCCGGCGAGGCACCGGCGGCTACGGGCTCGGTCTTTATCTTTGCCGGCTGATCGTCGCCGCGCACCAGGGCAAGTTGATGATCGAAAGTGAACCCGGCGAGGGCACCCGGGTCATCGTCGATCTACCCCGGGATAATAGTTGACCATTTTAGTCAGGATTGTATACTGACGCAGTTTCGCCCTTGGCATTGGACAATGCGATTATCCACTAAAAGCCGCTACGCAGTGACATCTCTGCTCGACCTGGTCATGCATTCCGACCAGGGGCCGGTATCGCTCGCCGACATCTCGGTGCGGCAGGGCATTTCGCTGTCCTACCTCGAGCAGCTGTTCGCCAAGATGCGGCGCAACAAGCTGGTCGTCAGCACGCGCGGCCCCGGCGGTGGTTACAGCCTCGGCGCGACGCCCGACCAGGTTTGTATCGCCGACGTGATTAACGCGGTCGACGAGGAAGTCAGCGTCGCCGGTCGTGGCGGCGACAAGGATTCGCCGGACTTCGAGCCCTGCCTGACCGAGCAGCTCTGGAAAGAGCTCAGCGCCGAAATCGAGCGTTACCTGACGACGATTTCGCTGGCCGACATGATGGCCAACGAGGAAATACAGGCGCTGTCGCGGGCGCACGATTTGCGCCAGGACCAGGGCGATTTGCTGCACGATGGTGAAAGCTCGCGCAATTGAGCGGCAGCCGCGGCGCTTGAAATCGACGCGCCAGGGCACCATGTGCTTGAGTTGAGAAAGATTTAAGCGGAATTTGAGAAGAAATAAATGGCAATTCATTTAAGCGACGATGCGGCCTCGAGAGTACGGCACTTTCTCGACAACCGGGGCAAGGGCATCGGCCTGCGGCTGGGAGTCAAGACGACCGGCTGTTCGGGCCTGGCCTACGTCATCGAATTCGTCGATGAATTGCGCGAAGATGACGAAGTCTTCGAGTCGCAGGGCATCAAGGTCGTGGTCGACCGCAAGAGCCTCGTCTATCTCGACGGGACCGAGGTCGATTTCGCCAGGGTCGGCTTGCAGGAAGGCTTTCAGTTCAAAAACCCGAACGCCAAGAATGCCTGCGGTTGCGGCGAGAGTTTTACCGTCTGATTCGACGCCCCCGAATGCCGTCCCCCGATTTCAGGCAAAATTATTTCGAGCTGTTCGGAATCACGCCGACCTTCGCGGTCGATCCCGCCGTGCTGCACGCCGCGCAGCAGCGATTGCAGGCGAACTGTCATCCCGATCGATTCGCCAATGCCAGTAGCCGCGAAAAACGGCTGTCGGTGCAGACGGCTGCCTGGGTCAACCAGGCCTACGATACGCTGCGCGATCCGGTCAAGCGTTCGCGCTATCTGCTCGAGCTCGAAGGCGCGCAATTGCCCGATGGCGCGGCCACGACCTCCGACGGCGCCTTCCTGATGGAACAGCTCGAACTGCGCGAAGCGCTCGAGGCATGCCGTTCCGCCGCCGACGGTCTCGCTCTCTGCGACGAGATCGGCGTCACGCTCGGTCACCGGGCGCGCAAACTCGAGGAAGCCTTCGTCGCGCATTTCGAGGCGCGCGAGTTCGACCAGGCGGCGTCGGTCAGTCTCAAGATGCAGTTCATCCAGCGACTCGTGCAACAACTCGCCGAGATTCGTTTCGATCTCGAGGACGCCTGATGGCCTTGTTGCAAATCTCCGAGCCGGGGCAATCGAGCGCGCCGCATCAGCGGCGGCTGGCCGTCGGGATCGATCTTGGCACGACCAATTCGCTGGTCGCGTCGGTGCGCAGCGGTGAGGCCCGTTGCCTGCCCGACGAGCAGGGGCGCTACCTGCTGCCTTCGATCGTGCACTTCGACGAGTCCCGGGTTTCGGTCGGGCATTCCGCGCAGGAGCTGCAGCTTGGCGACCCGCTCAACGCGGTGTCGTCGGTCAAGCGCCTGATGGGGCGCGGAATCGACGATGTCGGTCAGCTCGGTAACGTTTTACCCTACGAGTTCGTCGCCAGCGGAGACAGCGGCGTTCCGCGAATCCGCACGCACGGCGGCGACTTCAGCGCGGTCGAGATCTCGAGCCGGATTCTGCAGGTGCTCGCCGATCGCGCCCGCGAGGCGCTCGGCGGCGATCTCGACGGCGTCGTCATCACGGTGCCGGCGTACTTCGACGACGCCCAGCGCCAGGCGACGAGGGACGCTGCGCGCCTCGCCGGGCTCAAGCTGTTCCGCCTGCTCAACGAACCCACCGCCGCGGCGATCGCCTATGGTCTCGACGAGGCCGAAGGCGGCCTGATCGCGGTCTACGATCTCGGCGGCGGCACCTTCGACATCTCGATCCTGCGCCTGAACCGGGGCGTCTTCGAAGTGCTCGCGACCGGCGGAGATTCCGCGCTCGGGGGCGATGACATGGATCACGCGCTCGGCGAATGGATCATCGAGCAGGCGGGTCTCGAGACGATCGACGCGCGCCTGTCGCGCCAGATCCTGACCGCCGCGCGGCGCGCCAAGGAAACCCTGACGGCGAGTGATCGCGCCGATATCGATTTCGCGCTCGGCGACGGTCGCTGGCGCGGCGAGATCGACCGGACCAAATTCGAGGAGTTGATCCGGCCGCTGGTCAAGCGCACGCTCGGCGCCTGCCGCCGCGCGCTCCACGATGCCGGCCTCGGGCGCGACGCGATTGGAGAGGTCGTCATGGTCGGCGGCTCGACGCGGGTGCCGCTGGTGCAGCAGATGGTCGGCGAATTCTTCGCGCGCGAAACCATGTGCGACCTCGACCCGGACCAGGTCGTCGCTCTCGGCGCCGCGCTGCAGGCGGACGTGCTCGCCGGCAACAAGCCCGACAGCGACATGCTGCTGCTCGACGTGCTGCCGCTGTCGCTCGGCATCGAGACCATGGGCGGACTCGCCGAAAAAATCATCCACCGCAACACCGCGATCCCGGTCGCGCGGGCGCAGGAATTCACGACTTTCAAGGACGGGCAGACCGCGATGTCGATTCACGTCGTACAGGGTGAGCGCGAACTGGTCAGCGACTGTCGCTCGCTCGCCCGCTTCGAGTTGCGCGGCTTTCCCCCGATGGCCGCCGGGGCTGCCCGTATTCGCGTGACTTACCAGGTCGATGCCGACGGGTTGTTGTCGGTCAATGCCGAGGAAACCGCCAGCGGCATCGCCGCCGACATCGTCGTCAAGCCGTCCTACGGCCTGACCGATGCCGAGATCGAGGACATGCTGCGCGCCTCGATGTCGCACGCGCGCGAAGATATCGAACAGCGCATGCTCAAGGAGCAGCAGGTCGAGGCGCGGCGCGTCATCGAGGCAATCGATTCGGCGCTCGCGCAAGACGGAGAAACGCTGTTGAGCGAGGACGAACTGCGCTCGATTATCGCCCATCGCGAGCGTCTCGAGTCGGCGATCGAAACCGCCGATGCCGACCGGATCAAGCATTTGATCGAGGCGGTCGAGCACGCCAGTGAAGACTTCGTCGCGCGGCGCATGGACGCCAGCGTGCGGCGGATGCTGGCGGGCCGGCAAATCGACGAGGTCGAGATCTGATGACGCGTATCACTGTTTTGCCGCACTTCGAAATCTGTCCCGAGGGCGCCGTGATCGAGGCGCAACCCGGGATCAGCCTGTGCGACGCGATGCTGCAAAACGGCATCGAGATAGAGCACGCCTGCGAAAAATCCTGCGCCTGCACGACCTGCCACGTGCACGTGCGCGAGGGATTCGATTCGCTCGAGGAATCGAGCGAAGACGAGGACGATTTACTCGACAAGGCCTGGGGCCTCGACATGGACTCGCGCCTGAGTTGCCAGGCGATCGTCGCCGACGAAGACCTGACTATCGAGATCCCGAAATATACCATCAACATGGTTTCCGAAAGCCATTAGGAGGAAGGTCATGAGCCTGAAGTGGACCGATACCCTGGACATCGCGATCGAACTCTCCGAAACCCATACCGACGTCGATCCGCAATACGTCCGATTCACCGATTTGCACCGCTGGGTTTGCGAGCTTGACGGCTTCGACGACGACCCGGAACGCTCCAATGAGAAGATCCTCGAGGCGATCCAGATGGCCTGGATCGACGAGATTTCGTGACTGGTCAATTTATAGTCAAATTATTGACAGAAATCGTCGGAATTCCGACACTTTTTTGTTCCGAAAATCAATTACCTGCAGCCGTTTTTTAACGTCGAATTTTGGATTTCGTCTGTAAATGTGAATTTTTTTTGGCGATCTGAAATTGTCTGAATTATGAAATTTATTCATAAGCTTAAAATACTTAGTTAAAGTAACTTCTAGCTCGTGAGCTGTGAACCTGATCACAGTTTGCTTGCAATCGTTATCCGATCCGGTAAATTTGCGACCAGATCCCGCATAAAAAAATCGTGACCATCACGTCGAAACAGGGCCAGAAAAAGCTCCTGGGTCACGTTACCAAAGGTGGGTAATCGCTGGATGCAATATCCGGCATTACGATAACAAGGTCCGGAGAGAGACACCATGAGCAATGTGGCATATATCAACCAGCTTCCGTCCGAGCAGCAGCAAGTCAATGATGAATCCCAGTTAAAGACTTTTTACGACAGCAAGAACAGAATCGGCTGGTTCTTGATGAAGGGCGCGCCAAGGCCCTCTTTTACGCTGCGCCTACTCGATGACATCAGCGATTATCTCGAAAGCGTCAAGAAGGAAATGGAGGAAACCAACGGCGCCAAGTACGACTATCTGGTAGTAGGCTCCGATGTCGAGGGTGTATTCAATCTGGGCGGCGATCTGAGTTTGTTTCAACGGTACATCGAGGATCGAAACCGAGAAGCATTACTCGCCTACGCGAACAAATGCATAGGCATCCTCTACGAGAACATGTTTCATTACGATCTCGACCTCACGACTATTTCATTGATTCAGGGGGATGCCTTGGGTGGCGGATTCGAAGCCGCTTTGTCCAGTAATGTGATCGTCGCCGAACGTGGCGTAAAAATGGGTTTACCCGAGGTGCTGTTCAACCTGTTTCCGGGAATGGGCGCCTATTCACTCCTGTCGCGTAAAATAGGGTTCGCGGCTGCCG
>JAHEKJ010000057.1 GCA_024638385.1 Gammaproteobacteria bacterium
GGCCGGCGCGACTGGTCTCGGCGTCGACCCCGATGTCGATCCGGCGGGCTTCGACGCGGCGCTGGCCGAGCGCATGACCGACACCTGGGTTCGGGTGCGCGCGGTGCAAAACGACCCGCGCGTGCAGGAAATACTGAACGACCCCGAATTCCAGGCCAGCCTGCAATCTGGCAACCCGCTCGAACTGCTCGGCAACGCTCAGCTGCTCGAACTGGCGAACATCATCTTCGCCGACGCCGGCGTGGATCCGGCCATGACGCCGGCGGCCGGAACCGGCGGGGCGCCGGCCGAGCCGGCCGAGATACTCCGCTGGGTCGACGACAAGGGGCGGGTTCACTACGGCGACAAACCGCCCGAACAGTAACCTTTTAGCGATCTGGCGGCGTTACCCACGCGGCCGCGGCCGGGATATGCGGTTGCACCTCGGGCTCGATCTCCGAGCCGGCCAGCCGGTTGAAATAGTTCAGCAGCGTGTAGAGCGCGATCTCGGCGAGGACCACGATCATCCGCTGGTGACCGATGCCGCGCGCCGCGAAATCGGCGAAGGCGTCGTCGTCGAGATGACCCTTGCGCTCGAGCGCGGCGCGGACGAATCGCTGCAACAGCATCAAATCGGGTGCGTGTTCGAGCAACTCGCCGCGCGTCAGCGCGTCGATGTCGGCGGCAACCATGCCGACCTCGTGGCAGACATAGCGGTGCGCCGGCAGGCAATATCCGCAGCCGTTGTAACGCGCGATCTCGATCGCAATCACCTCCTGTTCGACCGTGGTCAGGCCGGCGTCGACCGCTTCGCGCAACGCGTCCATCGCACGCAGCGTCGGCGGATGGTTGGCGACGCCCTCGAACACGTTCCAGCGCTGCTCGCCGCTGATCGATTCGAGCAGCGCGCGCGTATCGGCGTCGATGGCGTCGCGATCGACGATCGGGATTCGGGGCATGGCGGTCTCCTGGGGTGGCGACGGGTGGTCGATACGCCCGATTATGAGCGTCCGCGAATTCGAATGCACAATGGCTTGCGGCGACGATTCGGCTTCAATTTTCCTCGCCTCGTGGCATCATGGTCGCCCTTGCGATCGACGATACGGGCTGTATGGATTGCCTCGAAAATTATCGCGGCGAGTTGATTGGCGGGCTCAACCGGAACCTGGAGGCGATTTTGCAGGCGCCGGACGAGACCGCGATTCACGATTTTCGCGTCGGTATCAAGCGCGTCACCGCGCTCTACGAGTTCCTGCAAGCCGTCGATGCGAATTTCGACGCCGCGGCGGTGCTCGCGCGCTACCGCGGGCTGTTCAAGGCTTGCGGGCGGCTGCGCGACCTGCAAATCGCGCGCAACCTGCTGGTCGCTACCGATGGCCGCACGGCGACCGGGCTGCTCGATCCGATCGACGCGAAAATTGCCGAACTGCACGCGGCGGTAGTCGAGTCGGCCGAGGCGGAAGCCATCACCGGGATCGACCTGCCGACGATCGCCGCGAGCGGCGTCGCCGAAGCCGCGATCATGCAACGCCGCGACGGCGTGCTTGCGGCGCTGCGACGGCGCGTGCTCGATGCCGGCAAGGCGATGACGACGCGGCGCTGGCACCGCAAGCGCATCCGGCTCAAGCGCTACCGGCACACGCTCGACGCGTTCCAGTACTGCCCCGGCCACGACGCGGAGCTCGCCGAAATCGCCCGCATCCAGCAGCTCGAACAGCTGCTCGGCGACTGGCACGATCGGGTCGTCGCGTCCGAGCTGTTGAAATCGATAGCCGCGGCCGCGCCGGCCGCGACGACGCTCGCGCTCGCGCTGGCGGACCAGGCGCAGGTGCTGCTCGACGGCGCGCAAAACCATCTCGACGAATTGCGCCGCTGGTACGCGATCAACGCGCCGGACTAACCCGGCGCGGAATTCGATCGACACTGACCCCTTTGAAAATCAGTCGCCGTTGGGGAGTTTGGGTGGGCCGAGATCGACGTCGACGCCGGCCTCGAGCAGTTCCTCGCGGCGCTGGCGCGAATAGCCGCGCTGATCCATGTCGCGGTAGAATCCGCCGGCCACGTAGCGCAGCGTTTCCTTGAAGTGAAACGGGTAGATCAGGCTGTCGCTGCGCGCGATCAGCGCGCCGTCGTCGAATAGCAGCACGCCGGGGCGGTAAATCATGTCGTACTGCCGCGCGAGCTTGCGCGGCGTCGTTGCAGTGCCGTCGACGCCGACGATCGGCTCGTCCGACGCGGCGTCGACGCGCACGACGGTATACGGCGCGATCTCTGCGCGCACCCGCGGATCGGCGAGCACGCCGTCGTGGAACTCGGCGCAGTCGTAGCAGCTGCCGTCCTCGAACACGACCATCAGCGGCCCGTCGACGGCCGACAGGTCGCGCTCCTCGGCGAACAGATCGTTGTCGCGCAGGCGATAAACGCTTTTGTCGAGGCGCGCGTCGAGGTAGTCGGCGAGCGACGCGTTCTCGTACGCGCCGCTCGCGACGTAGTCGAGCACCTCGCGGAAGCGCGCCGGCGCGCGGTAGCCGTCGACTCGGGCGACCTTGCGATTGTCGGCGTTCAGGAACAGGATCGCCGGCGTCGCGCGCACCTCGAGGATCTCGGCGAGCTGCTTCTCGCTGACCGTGATCTCGTCGTTGAACGCGACCTCGCGAGCGCCGCGCACGTTGATCGAGATCGCGTCGAAATGCTGCTGAATGTAGCGCGCCTTCGGCTCGGGCCTGAACGATTCCTCGAGCATGCGATCGCAGTACGGGCACTCTTCGAGGTGAAAAAACAGGATGACGTGCTTGCCGGCCGCGCCGGCCTCGTCGGCGTCGTCGGCGATCTCGAGAAAGCTTTGCTTGAACCAGTCGGGGGTCGCGTAGCGAATACCGCCGCTCAATTGACCGCGGGTCTGGTCATTGGCCGTGCCGGTACCCGCACCGGCCAGCGCGAGTACGAACGCCAGCAGCGCGAACCGGGTCAGGCCGGGTCGAATCGATCGCATGGGAATCTCCGCATCCTGAGACCGTCAATATAGATCAATCGGCGGCGCGCATCATTACTCCTTTGGTTATAGGCGGGGGGTAATTGCGAAATTTTTCCGTTTCGCCCGCCGGCGCGCGCCCGGCTGCTAGAATCGACTGATAATCAACAGCTTGACCCTCGACACTAATGCCATGGAACTCGTCGTACCCGTATTATCGCTGTTCACCCTCTGCCTGCTCGCCGTGATGATCCTGCAGCTGCGCAGCCAGCGTCGCGCCACCGAGGAACTGCTCGCCGACAACCGCCTGCGCACGCAGCTGTTCGAGGATGCCGACGAGTCGACCTCGTTCATCCTGAGCCGCACGATCCAGAACATCAGCAAGGGGCATCCCGATCCCAATCTCGAGAGCGATTCGTTCACCCTCAAGGTCGTGCGCGAACTGGTCAAGCGCCGCGTGCCGAAGGACAAGTGGCTCGAGATCCAGACCAACGAGCGTCTCGTCCACGAACTTTACGTGCTGCTGCGCGATCGCGCGCAGGCTTCGCAATAAAAAAAGGGCCCGCGACGGCGGGCCCAGTCGGCGGAGCGGAGCTCCGGGCTCGAGGAAGCCAGGGATCAATAGGTCGCGCTTTCGGCTTCGTAGGACAGGCCGACCGATGCCGCCTGGTCTTTGACCGCGCGATAAATCTTTTCATCCAGCGAATCCCCGGCGCCGCCGGCGGCGTCGACGCGCTCCTTGATGTAGGCGTTGCGCGATTCGGCCAGGCTCTTGATCTCCTGCTCGAGCCGCGCGCGTTCCTCGGCCTTCTCCTGGATGACGCCGAGCTGCTCGGCCGGCGCCATCGCCGAAATGCTTGCCGGCAGGTTGTCGCGCTCGATATCGTCGAGCTGGACACGGCCCGACGTGACCGCGTCGACCAGTTCGCGCTCGCCGAGCAGGTTTTTCTTGCCGGCCGCGGTCGCGTTGTAGGTCGAGCGCCGGGCGAGCGCTTCGGTCGACAGGCCCTCGTGCAGTTTCCTGCTCGCGTCGAGCTTGCGCTCCTGCGCCATGCGGTCGTCGGCGTCGCCGTAGAACAGGCGGGTTTGCTCGAGTTCCTCGGCGAGTTTCGACAGGCGCTCGTCGAACGGGGTCGCGACCGCGACCGCGTTGCCCGAGTCCCCGACGTGGAAGTATTCGCCGGCGCCGAGCGCGGCGATCTCCTGCCAGGCGGGGCGGGTTTGCTGCCATTCGCCGCTCTGGATCGCGTTGACGACGATACCGCGGCGGCGCGCCTCGGCGAGCGTCACCGGGTACTTGACGTCGTTGACGTAGTCCATGTGCGGCGGCGCGTCGCCGACCAGGAAGGCGACCTTGTAGACGTCGCTATCCGGGCTCCACGATATCTCGTGGATCGCGTCGTAGAGCGCCTGGTTGACGCTCTCGGGACCGTCGCCGCCGCCCTCGGCGCGAAAGTCCATCAGGCTCGCGTACATCGAGTCGAGATCTTCCGACAGGTCGAACACGCGCGTGACGTAGGCGTCGCCGCGGTCGCGAAACGCGACCAGGCCCATCCTGATTTCGGGCTGCTGCCGCGCCGACGCCATCGTCGTCGCGATCGACCAGATCTTTTCCCTGGCCGCGTTGATCAGGCCGCTCATGCTGCTGGTCGTGTCGAGCACGAATACGACCTCGATGCGGTGGCTTTGCGCGGCGCCATGACCGCCGGTTTGCGTCGTCGCGACGGCCTGCGCCGGGTTGAGCAGCGGCCAGGCGGCGATGCCGGCCGCGGTCGCGCCGACGAGCGCGAGCGCGACGAGCCGGGTGGTGAAGGATTTGCTTTGCATGTCGAATCTCCTGGATTTACGGTTGCGAAAGTTTGCGCACCGCGTCGAGCGCGACGCGATGGGCGGACTGGAACGACGACGCGGACGCCGTCGCGCGCGGCGCGCTGCCGGCCGGGTCCCGGTCGAGATCCGGGATCCAGCGGAACAGCGCCTGCACGAGGAAGAAGCTCCACAGCGACGCGGCCAGGCTGCCGGTGTTGAGCAGCGCCCAGACCGCGGCGGCGAGGCCGAGGGCGACCAGGCCGAGATCGAGCAGCGCGGCGACGATCGAGCCGTGGAAGTACAGCGAGCGCACCAGCCAGATCAGGCCGGCGTAGAGCAGCACCTGCTCGGACAGCGATGCGCCGACGAGCCAGCAGGCGAAGGTCGCGAACGCCCACGCGCTGACGACGACGATGCGGCCGGTGCGCGCGCGGCTGCGCCGGAGCAGGTAGGCGAGGTAGGCCAGCGTCGCGCCCCACAGTACCGCCTGGAACAGCGCGCCGCTGGCGACGAAGTGGCCGAACAACAGGTTGGCGGCGGCTGCACCGAGACTGATGGCGAGCGCGGCGATGACGCCGTCGAAGAATCCGGGGACCTTCATGATTGCGTCCTCCGCTGTTTTTCGCGCAGCAGCGCGATTTCGATTTCCTCGTTGCGGATCGCGTCCGCGAAATCGGCGCTCGGGCCGTGCTCGCGAGCATCGTCGGCGACCAGCAGTTCGAGCTTTTGCTGCATGCCGGCGAGCTGCTCAGCCTGTTCGTCGATTTGTTTCTCCAGCGTCGCGATCTGCTCGCCGATGCCGTCGAGCTGCCGCTCGATTGCGTCGGCGCGGCGCGCGGCCGCGAGCTTGCGGCGCACGAGGTCGCGCGCGAGGCCGTCTTTGTTCGCCGCCAGGCAGATGTCGAGCTCTTCGTCGAGCGTCGCCAGCGTCGCCGCGGTCGCGTCTCGGTCGCGTTCGAGCCGATTGGCTTCGTGTTGCAACAGTTTTTGCCGCTGGCGGTCCTGTTCGAGCGCGAACTGCATTTCGCGCACCGCCTGCTTCAGCTGCAGGTCGGGCTCCTCGATGCGATCGAGGACCGCGTGGAAATCGGCCTGGAAGAGCCGCGTGAGTCGGTTGACGAGTGCCATGTCCGGTGCTCCGTGTCGTGAAAGTCGATACGATTCTGGTTCACGACCGGGCGACGCAACAGGCCGATTTCGGTAAAACCCGCGGCCGCGCGTTTACAAAAAATTTACTTTCGCGTCCGAGCGAGCTGCTAGGATTATCAAGGAGTTACGGAGAGCTGACGCATGGCGGCGAAGCCGAAATTACTGATCGTCGAGGACGAGGCCGCGATACGCAGCGGCCTCGTCGACGTGTTCGTCTATCACGGTTACGACGTCGACACCGCCGCGACCGGCGACGACGGCCTGCGCAAGAGCCTGTCCGGCAAGTTCGACCTGATCCTGCTCGACGTGATGCTGCCGGGCGTCGACGGTTTCGAGATTTGCGAGCGCATCCGCGCGCGCGACCGCCAGCAGCCGATCATCATGCTGACGGCGAAATCCGGCGACGACGACATCATCCAGGGGCTGACGCTGGGCGCCGACGACTACGTCGCCAAGCCGTTCTCGGTCGCGCAGCTGGTGCTGCGCGTGCAGGCCGTGCTGCGCCGCGCCGGCATCGGCGAGGCGCTCGAGCGGGAAATTCACCTCGCCAATGGCGTGGTCGTCGACAGCGCCAATCTCAGCGCCGGCGAGACCGCGTTCACGCGCCGCGAGATGGACTTGCTGCAATACCTCGCGCAGCATGCCGACCGCGCGGTCGCGCGCGAGGAATTGCTCGCGCGGGTCTGGGGCTACGCCAATCACCTCGAGATCGAGACTCGCACGGTCGACATCCACATCGCCAAGCTGCGACGCAAGATCGAGCGGGACCCGTCAGATCCGCAGGCGATCGTGACCGTGCGCGGCGCCGGCTACCGGTTGATGGTCGCCGCGCCATGAGCCGCCGCCGCCTGGCGCTGCTGCTCGTGGCGCTGTTCGCCGCACTCGCGCTGCCGTCGTCGGTGCTGGTCTACCAGGCCTGGGGCCAGCTCAAGTGGGAAGCCTTTCACCAGCACCAGCGGCTCGCGCGCGAGCTGAGCTTGCGCATCGACGCCGAGTTCCGCCAGCTGATCGAACGCGAGGAAGCGCGCCCGATCAGCGACTACGAATTCCTCAACGTCGTCGGTGGCGACGGTTCGGCCTTCCTGCAGCGTTCGCCGCTGTCGGCTTACCCGCCGCCGGCCGATATTCCGGGGCTGGTCGGCTACTTCCAGGTCGACGCCGCGGGCCGCCTGAGCACGCCGCTGCTACCCGGGGAGCGTGCCACCGATTACGGTATCGCCGCCGACGAGCTCGCAGCGCGCGAACGCCTCGCCGGGCAGATCGGCGGTATCCTCGTCGAGAACCGCCTGGCCGGCAAGCGCGACCTGGCGGCGTCGCCCGAAGTGCTCGAAGAGGCATTCGCCGACGATCGTGACGACGCGATCGGGTTCGCTGCCGACGCCGCTGACGTGGCATCGTCGTTCGCCAATGTCGAAGTCGACGCCGAGGCCAGTGCACCGGCGCAGACCGCATTCGACGAACTCGCCGCCGGGCGGCTCGAAGCGCCGGCCGAGACCGTCGCGCCGCGCGCCCAGGTCAAGGATCTCAAGCTCGAAAAGAGCTACGCCGTCACCGTGACCGAGGGCGAGAGTGAGCCCGCCGGACTCAGGCAATCCGAAGCCAAGCGCTCACGCAAGGAACAGGTTCGGCTGCCGGCGGCCGACGCGCCGGCGCCGGCGCGCGTCGACGAGGCGCGCGCAAACGTCGCCGCCGGGTCGGCCGTGGCGCCGCCCGAGCGCCAGCTCAACCAACGCCTCGGCCGCATCGAAACCTTCGCCAGCGAAGTCGAGCCGATGGAATTCGCGCTGCTCGACAGCGGCCATTTCGTGCTGTTTCGCCGCGTCTGGCATCGCGACCAGCGCCAGGTGCAGGGTATCCTGATCGAGCAGCGCGAATTCGTCGATACGCTGATCGAGCCGGCTTTTCGGCAATCGGCGCTGGCGTCGATGAGCCGCCTGATCGTCGCCTGGCGCGACACGATCCTGCGCGATTTCGCCGCCGACTACGCGAGTCGCTATCGGCCATCGGCGAGCGACACGCCGGGCGAGCTGCTCTACCAGAGCCGGCTGGTCGCGCCGTTCGGCGACCTCGAACTGATCTTCGCGCTCGCGCGACTGCCGGTCGGCGCCGGCGGCCAGGTCATCCTGTGGTCGGCGCTGATCCTCGCGCTGGTGCTGGTCGGCGGTTTCCTGCTGCTCTACCAGCTCGGCGCGCGCCAGCTTGCGCTCGCGCGTCAGCAGCAGGACTTCGTCTCCGCCGTCAGCCACGAATTGAAAACACCGCTGACGTCGATCCGCATGTACGGCGAAATGCTGCGCGAGGGCTGGGCCGACGAGGCGCGGCGCAAATCCTATTACGACTTCATCTATCACGAGGCCGAGCGTCTGACCCGGCTGATCAACAACGTGCTGCAGCTCGCGCGGTTGTCGCGCAACGAACAGCGACCCGAGCTCGAAACTCTCGGCGTCGGCGAGCTGGTCGCCGAACTCGAGCCGCGGCTCGCGGCGCAGCTCGAGCCGGCGGGCTTCGTGCTCGCGCTCGTCGGCGACGCGGCGGCCGACGCCGCGCGCATCCGCGTCGACCGCGACGGCTTCATCCAGATCCTGACCAACCTGGTCGACAACGCGGTCAAGTTCTCGCCCGACGCGGAATCCCGGCGCGTCGACCTGGGCTATCGGCAGCTCGGCGACGGCCGCGTCGAGTTCGCGGTGCGCGATTACGGTCCCGGCATCGCGCCCGACCAGATGAAGAAAATCTTTCGCCTGTTCTACCGCGCCGAAAACGAACTGACCCGCGAAACCGTCGGCACCGGCATCGGCCTCGCGCTGGTGCGCCAGCTCGCCGACGCGATGGGCGCCGAGGTCGACGTCGTCAACCGCGAGCCGGGCGCCGAGTTTCGCCTGAGGTTTGACAGCTTGCCCGCCGACGATTCATGATCGCATCCCCGGGCGCTCGCCCATTCGTTCGACGGGAGCAAACCAATGTCAGCCGACAGGGCCGAACTGGGTAACTTCGAAACCTGGCTGGCGCGCATCGGCGCCGGCCTCGACCGATTCCTGCAATTCGAACATCCCGATGCCTGGGCCAACCGCGACCAGTGGCTCGAACGGCTCGAGCAACCGCTGCCCGAGGACGGCCTCGGCATCGACGCGGTGACGCGCGAAATCGTCGACACGCTGATTCCGAACGGGCAGGCGATTACCCGGCCGGGCTTTACGGGCTATATCGTCACCGGACCGGTAACCGCGGCGGTGCTGGCAAATGCCGCCGCCAGCGTCGCGTCGCCGGCGCGATATTCATCGACCGCGTTCAACCGGGTCGAGGAACTGTCGCTCGACTGGCTTGCGCAAATGCTCGGCCTCGGCGCGATGAAAGGCGTTTACAGCGGCGGCGGCTCGGTCGCCAACCTGGTCGGCCTCGGCGCCGCGCGCCAGCACGCGTTCGAGCAGGTCGGCCGCGACCCGGCGCGCGACGGGCTCGATCGCGCGGCGCGGGTCTACGCCAGCGAGGAATGCCACCACACGATCCAGCGCTCGGCCGGCGTGCTCGGGCTCGGCCGGCGCGCGGTGCGGCTGATCGCCTGCGACGCCGGCAAGCGCATGCGCGTCGACGCGCTCGCGGCCGCGATCAACGAGGACCTGGGCGCGGGCCTGCTACCGGTCGCGGTCGTCGCCAATGCCGGCGCGACCAATACCGGCGCGATCGACCCGCTCGCCGACATCGGCGAGGTCGCCCGCGCGCACGGCATCTGGTACCACGTCGACGGCGCCTACGGGCTGCCCGGAATCCTCGATGCGCGCCTGCGCCCGCTGTACCGCGGGCTCGAGCTCGCCGATTCGGTCATCGTCGACCCGCACAAGTGGCTGGGCGCCGCGATCGGGGTCGCCGCGACCTTCGTCCACGACCGCACGATCCTCGAGCGCGCGTTCACCCAGGAAGCATCGGACTATCTCGAGGGCACGATCGAGCAGGACGACGGGACCGAGCCGCGAATCGAACACTCGATGGACGGTTTTGGCATACCTTATTACAACTTCGGCCTCGAGCTGAGTTCGCCGTGCCGCGGCGTCGTCGTCTGGGCGATGCTGCAAGAGATCGGCGTCGCCGGCATGCGCGCGCGGATCGTGCGTCACAACGACCTCGCGCGCCGGGTCGCGGATCGTTGCCGCGAGCACGAGAATCTCGAGCTGATGCTCGAACCGACCCTGTCGATCTGCTGTTTCCGCTACGTCGCGCCCGGCATCGACGATCTCGACCGATTCAACCAGCGCCTGCACCGGCGCCTCGTGCGCGAAAACGAATATCTGCCGAGCACGACGCGAATCGATGGCCGGCTGGCGCTGCGCCCTTGCTTTCTCGGCGCGCGTACCGGTGACGGCCAGGCCGACGGGCTGGTCGACGCGGTGTTGCGCATCGGCGCTGCGCTGCTCGCCGAGTCGCGCCAGCTTGGCAGCCGGTCGCCGAAGCGGAATAATGTCGCCTTTCGCGACGTGATACCGAAGCCATGACCGAGTCCGTGAAACTGTTCGAGCCCTTGCCGCTGCGCGGCACCACGCTGCCGAACCGAATCGTCGTTTCGCCGCTGTGCCAGTACTCGGCGGTCGACGGCTTTGCCCAGCCCTGGCATTTCGCGCACCTGTCGACCTTCGCCCGCGGCAAGGCCGGACTGGTCTTTACCGAGGCGACCGCGGTCGAGGCGCGCGGCCGGATCACGCACGCCTGTCTCGGCATCTGGAACGACGCGCAGGCCGATGCGCTGCGCCCGATCGTCGAGTTCATCGAGTCGATGGGATCGGTGCCGGGCATGCAGCTCGCGCACGCCGGGCGCAAGGCGTCGACGCACGCACCATTTTCGCCCGGGGGCCCGACGCCGCTTCGCGACGCCGACCGCGACGCCGGCGAGCCGCCATGGCAGGCGGTCGCGCCGTCGCCGCTGCCGGTCGCCGACGGCTGGCACTTGCCGGCCGAACTCGATGCCGCCGGTCTCGACGAAATCCGCGACGCGTTTGTCGCCGCCGCGCGGCGCGCGGTCGACGTCGGCTTTCGCGTGCTCGAGCTGCACATGGCGCACGGTTACCTGTTGCACAGCTTTTTGTCACCGCTCGGTAACGAACGCACGGATGCCTGGGGCGGCGATCTCGACGGCCGCATGCGCTTCCCGCTCGAGGTTGCCGCGGCGGTGCGCGCGGCGATCCCGGACGACATGCCGCTGTTCGCGCGAATCTCGGCGATCGACGGTCGCGAAGGCGGCTGGACACTCGACGATTCGGTCGCCTTCGCCCGGCGCCTGGCCGAGGCCGGCGTCGACGTCGTCGACTGTTCGTCGGGCGGGATCGGCGGCGCGCCGCGCTTTCGCGCCGACGATACTGGCAAGCCGCTGACCCGGGATTCGGCGCGCGCGCCGGGCTTCCAGGTGCCGTTCGCGCGGCGCCTGCGCGAGGACGCCGGGATCAAGTCGATGGCCGTCGGCGTGATCATCGACCCGCAACAGGCCGAGGACATCCTGCAGGGCGGCGGCGCCGACCTGGTCGCGCTCGGCCGCGAGGTCATGTACGACCCGTTCTGGCCGCTGCACGCGGCCGAGGCGCTCGGCGTCGACCCGGAATTCGAAATGTGGCCGGCGCAGTACGCCTGGGCGGTCGACCGGCGCGCGCAGATCCAGCTGCTCAACCGGCTCGACTGACCGGCAAACCGCAACCGCGCGGGAATCAGGGGACAGACCAATACCCTGGCAGCGCAAGTATCGCGGCCGGATTTCGATGGCGCCGACCGGGTGCAGGGCATATCGAGCTGTCGCCGACTTCCCGGGAATCCCGGCGGTCGCTGGCCATCCCCGACCGGTACCTTCGCGAGGCGCTTGAAATTACGCCGGTAACGCTCTACGTTATCTTCTGGTCAGCAAAAAATATCAATTAACAAGACATTGCCATGACGGACCTGGTTCACCTCATTTATTGCAGCACGGCCACGCGCTCGATGAGTAACGAGGATTTGCTGGCGTTGCTGCGCGAGGCGCGGACGCGCAACGACGAGCTCGGCGTGACCGGCATGCTGCTCTACGAGAACGGCGGGTTCTTCCAGGTCATCGAGGGCGAGGCCGCGGTCATCAACCGGCTCTACGCGATGATCGAGGCCGACGACCGCCATCATCACCTCGTCAAGATCATCCACGAGCCGATCGCGCGGCGGGTGTTCGCCGACTGGACGATGGGCTTCTCCCGTCTGCACCCGAGCCAGGTCGGCGAAATCGTCGGCGCCAACGACTTCTTCGACGCCGGCGAGAGCCTGACCAGCCTGGACCCGGGCCGCGCCAAGAAGATCCTGACCGCCTTCCGGCAGGGCCGCTGGCGCGCGCGCATCGAGGGCGATGCGGCGGCCGCGCTGGCATCCGCGCCGGGTCAGCCGGTCGGCCAGGTGCTCGACGGCGTGCGCTTCCGGTTCCAGCCGGTGGTCGACATCCGCGAGGATTCGATTTTCAGCCAGGCGGTCGATGCGATCGCCGGTGGGCACCAGGACTATGCCGGGCTGTTGCGCCAGATTCACCCGCTCGAGCGCGCGCATTTCGACAGCGAGTGCCGGACCCGCGCCATCGAACGGGCGGCGGGGCTCGGTCTCGATCTCGATTGTCACCTGACGGTCAATTTCGTTTCCGGCGAAACCGGCGATGCGGCCGACCTGCTGCGTTTCACGCTGGAGGCGGCCGAACGCAACGGCATCGATCCGGCACGCATCATCCTCGAAATCGACCTCGAGCGCTCGCGCGCGTCGCCGGCCGACCTGGCACAGGTCATCCGCCGCTATCGCGGCTCCGGGCTGAAAGCGCAGATCGGTCAATTCGTCAGCGCCAGCGGCATGCTCGAGTTGTTGCAGGATTCGCCGCCGGACCTGGTCGCGCTGAATTCGCACCTGATCCGCAAGGTTCACCAGGACGGCTCGCGCCAGGCGCTGCTGCGCGCCATCGTGCAGGCCTGCGCCGACCTCGGCATCGACGTGATCGCCCGGCAGGTGGACCGCGGGGAAGAATTCGAGTGGTTGCGGCACGAAGGCATCGACCTGTTCCAGGGTGACCTGCTGGCGCGCATGCACGAAGGCGAATTGCCCGCCCGCTACCGTCTTCCCGGGAGCCGCGGTTGAGCGAGTTGCCGGCGCGGCCCGACTGCAGCTTCGCGTTTCAGCCGATCGTCGATCTGCGCGACGGCCGGGTGGAGGCTTACGAGGCGCTCGCGCGCGGGCGCGGCGGCGAACCGGCGAACGCGACCCTCGCCCGCCTGGCCGGGCAATTCGATCGGCAAACCGACAAGCTGTTGCATCGCGAGGCTTTGCGACTGGCGGCCGACCTCGGGCTCGAAACCCGGCTCTCGCTGAACCTGATGCCGAGCAATATCGAGTCCCTGCGCGATTCGCTCGAGGGCACGATTCGCGTCGCCGAGTCGTTGCGAATCGGTGCCGAGCGCCTGAACCTGGAGATCGTCGAAACCGAGATCATCGAGGATACCCGCGGTTTCCTGATCGCCGCCAACCAGCTGCGCGCCGCCGGCGTGCGCCTGTCGATCGACGACTTTGGCGCCGGTTTCGCCGGGCTCACGCTGCTGACCCGCTTTCAGCCCGACAGCGTCAAGATCGACATGTCGATCGTGCGCGATATCCATGCCGACGGCCCGCGCCAGGCGATCGTCCGCGGCATCGTCCGCACCTGCACCGATCTCGGCATCGATCTCGTCGCCGAGGGCATCGAGAGCGAAGCCGAGTTCGACTGGTGCCGTGCCGAGGGGATTGCGTTCGGCCAGGGATTCTACATCGCCCGGCCGGGCTTCGAGACGCTGCCGCTGCCGCTGTTCGCGGAGCTGGCGTGATGCGAGCCGGCGGCCGATGATCGTCGATAGCGCGCGGCCGCGAGTCTGCTAACATACCGGCTTTTCGATACCCGGGGTTTTCGATGGCACGCAGCGATTTCAACATTGGCAGCTTTTTCATCCGCTTCGCCTTCGCGCTGGCGCTGGTATTCCTGACCTACAACCCGAGCGGCTACTCGTGGGTCGGCTGGCTCGATTCCGAGGCCGCAATGGTCTACAAGGCAGTCGCCGGAATCGTATTGCTGATAGGCTGGGTCATGTTCGTGCGCGCGACCTGGAATTCGCTCGGCCCGATCGGCACGCTGCTGGCCGGCGCCTTCTTCGCGGTCGCGATCTGGCTGCTGGTCGAATGGGGCTGGCTGGCGCTCGACGACAGCGCGGTGGTGCAGTGGCTGGTACTTTTCGTGGTTGCCGGCGTGCTTGCTGTCGGCATGTCGTGGTCGCACGTGCGGCGGCGGCTGTCGGGGCAGTACGACACCGATGAGATCGAAGGTTAGCGCGCTCCTGTTGCTGGCCCTGTCGATGCCGACTTCCGCGGACTCTGTCATTTTGCTGCACGGGCTGGCGCGCACCGACCGCTCGATGGGCAAGCTCGAACAGGCGCTTGCGGAGCGCGGCTACGCGGTCGAGAACGTCAGCTACGCATCGACCAGCAAGGATATCGAGACGCTGGCCGACGAGGCGATCGCGCCGGCGCTCGCGCGCGCCGCGGCGGATGCGCCGGTGCATTTCGTCACGCACTCGCTCGGCGGCATCCTGGTTCGACAGTACCTGCACGCGCGGCGCATCGACAATCTCGGCCGGGTCGTCATGCTCGGTCCGCCGAACCAGGGCACCGAGGTCGTCGACAGGCTCGGCAATTTTCCGGGATTTCGGTTCATCAACGGCGAAGCCGGGCTGCAGCTCGGCACCGGCGAGGGCAGCGTGCCGAACCGGCTCGGCGCGGCCAATTTCGACCTCGGCGTCATCGCCGGCACGCGCAGCATCAATTTATTCCTGTCGTCGATGATCCCGGGCACCGACGACGGCAAGGTCTCGGTCGAGCGTACCCGCGTCGAGGGCATGCAGGATCACCTCGAAATGGAAGTCACGCATACCTTCATGATGCGCAACGACGCGGTCATCGAACAGGTCATCCACTACCTCGAGCACGGCCGCTTCCGGCGCGAGGACGACGGCGCTTGAGCCTGCGCCTGCGCGCCGCCGGTCCCGGTGACCTCGCGCTGCTGCGCCGCTGGGATGAGCAGCCGCACGTCATCGCCTCTGATCCCAACAGCGACTGGCAATGGGAAACCGACCTCTGCCGCGATCCGGACTTGCGCGAGCAGTTGATCGCCGAGCTCGACGGCAGGCCGATCGGCTTCATCGAGATCATCGATCCGGCGCGCGAAGACAGCCACTACTGGGGTGACGTCGGGGAGAATTTGCGCGCGCTCGATATCTGGATCGGCGAGCCCGCCTACCTGAGCCAGGGGCACGGCAGCGAGATGCTGCGCCAGGCGCTCGAGCGCTGCTTTGCCGATGAGGAGGTGCGCGCGGTGCTGATCGACCCGCTCGCGAGCAATTTTCGCGCCCACCGGTTTTACCGGCGCCACGGCTTCGCGCCGGTCGGCGAACGTCGCTTCGGTCCCGATCTTTGCCTCGTCCATCGGCTCGAGCGCGAAGCCTGGCGGGCGAGTGGCTGATGCCGTCGGCGGGCTTCAGCTCTCGGGCCTGAGGCCGGCCACGGTGTCGGCGTAGTCGCGCAGGCGCTCGACCGCGCGGCGCCGGTGGTGCGGTTCGAGCCAGCCGTCGATCTCTTCGAGGGCGGCGGCGAATTCGCGCCAGTAGGCGGCGCGCCGCGGTTCGAAGCGGCGGGCAAAATCGGTATCGGGGCTCAGCCAGATTCGCTGCAGCGCCTGTTTCAGGGTCTCGGTGTCGTCGGCTTGACGCAGCGCGGCGAGCTGCGCGGCGAAGCGCGCCTGGCGAAACTCGAGCCACGCTCCCCAGAGGTCGGGCAGCTGCTCGAGGCGCGCGCCGATGCGCGACTCGAGATAATCGTCGAAGTCGCCGAACACGCGTTCGAGCCGCCTGACGCGGCGCTGCGCGCGATCAATCGCGCGCTGTTGCTCGCTCATCTCCAGGTAGTCGTCGTACTCGTCGCTGTACTCGACGAAATACTCTTCCAGTCGCTCTAGCTGCGCCGGTTTTAGCGTCGTGCCGAGGCCGCCGACTTCGTCGAGCAGGCGCGCGACGCCGCGTTGCCGGGCGGCGCGGACCTCGCCGACCAGCCACAGCGTGTCGCCGGCCTGGATGCCGTCCTCGGCGCGCGTCGCGGCCTCGCGCAGCAAGCGTTCGTAGTGGATCAATTCGTTTTCGCGATGCCAGTCGAAAAAAGCTTCGAGGCGCGCTTCGAGCTGCTCGCGCTGGGATTCGTCGACGTCGAAGGCGTCGTCGAAACGCCCGGCGACGAGCCCCGGCGCGTTGTCGTAAGCCAGTTCGACGAGACCGCAGCCGCCGAGGCCGAGCAGGCAGACGAGCGTGACGGCGATGGTTTGCGCCCGGCGCATCGAGTTACCCGCCGGCGCCGTCGCGCAGCGCTTTCGGCAGCGGAAACACGACGTTTTCGGTGAAGCCCATCGACGAGGTCTTGTCGGCGCCGCGCTCGCGCAGGAAGCGGACGACGTTTTGCACGAGCAGTTCGGGCGCCGACGCGCCGGCGGTGACGCCGATGCATTGCTTGTTGTCGAGCCAGCTATCCTCGATGTCGGCCTCGCTGTCGATCAGGTAACCCTCGATCCGGCGGTTGGCCGCGATTTCGCGCAGCCGGTTCGAATTCGAGCTGTTTTTCGAGCCGACGACGAGGATCAGGTCGCAACGCTCGGCCAGCCGCTTGACCGCGTCCTGGCGATTTTGCGTGGCGTAGCAGATGTCTTCTTTCTTCGGGCCCTGGATCGCCGGGAAAGTTTCATGCAGCGCGTCGATGACGATCGCGGTGTCGTCCTTCGACAGCGTCGTCTGCGTGACGTAGCGCAGCTCCTGCGGATTTCGCACCGCGAGGCCGCGCACGTCGTCGGTCGACTCGACCAGGTAGATTTCGCCGCCGGCGCTGCGGTCGTATTGCCCCATCGTGCCCTCGACCTCGGGATGGCCGCGGTGGCCGATCAGGATGGTTTCGATGCCCTTGCGGCTATAGCGGCTGACCTCCATGTGGACCTTGGTCACCAGCGGGCAGGTCGCGTCGAACACCTTGAGCTGACGCCGCTCGGCTTCGCGCTGCACCGCGCGCGAGACGCCGTGGGCGCTGAAAATCACGTAGCTGTCGTCCGGCACCTGGTCGAGCTCGTCGACGAAGATCGCGCCCTTGCGCTCCAGGTCGTCGACGACGTAGCGGTTGTGCACGACCTCGTGACGGACGTAGATCGGCGCGCCGAACAGCTGGATCGCGCGTTCGACGATCTCGATCGCGCGGTCGACGCCGGCGCAGAAGCCGCGGGGATTGGCGAGCAGGACTTCCATCAGTGGAGGATTTCCGTGGCGGCGGGATCGTTGTCGATGGTGACGATTTTAACGCTGTAACGCACGGTTTGGCCAGCCAGAGGATGGTTCAGATCGACCTGCACGAAGTCGTCGCCAACGTCGAGGATCGTGCCCGGCAGGGTGTCACCGTCGTCGGTCGCGAATTCGATGATCAACCCGGGTTCGAGCTCGAGCGTCGGCTCGAAATCGGCGCGCGGGATCATGCGTATCAGGGTCTCGTCGCTGAAACCGAAGGCGAGGTCGGGGCCGATGTCGATGGTTTGCTCGTCGCCCTCGCCGAGCCCCAGCAGCGCGAGCTCGAGGCCCTCGGCCATTTCGCCGCGGCCGAGTTCGACGGTCATCGGCTCGTCGTCGAAATTGTCCTCGAGCACCTGGTCGTCGGTCAGGCCGAGGCGGTAGTGGAGCGTGACGACGCTGTTGCGTTCGATGCGCTTCATTCCGGATTGACGCGGGGCGCCTTGCCGGTGCCGCGAAAGCTCGCGAGGATCAGCAGCGCCGCGCCGACGCTGATCGCGGCGTCGGCGATATTGAAGGCCGGGAACGGGTAGCTGCCGAGCCAGACCTGGATGTAGTCGATGACGTGGCCGAAAACGAGGCGATCGATCAGGTTGCCGATCGCGCCGCCGAGAATCAGCGCTAGCGCGATCGCGGTCAGCGTTTCGCCGCGCTGCAGCGTGCGCAGCCACTGCACGATGATGCCGCTGATGACGAGCGCCAGTACCGTGAACAGCCAGCGCTGCCAGCCGCCGGCATCGGCGAGGAAGCTGAACGCGGCGCCGGTGTTATAGGTCAGGTACCAGTCGAAGAACGGCAGTACCCCGACCGGCTGGTGCGCTACCAGCAGCGCCTCGGCGGCCTGCTTGGCCGCCTGGTCGCAGGCAATGACGCCGCCGCTGAGCCAGAGCCACCTGAGTTGCGAGTATTTCGTGGGCATGCGATGCGCCGGTCAGGCGAAGCTGCGCTCCTCGCCGTCGCCGTCGACATTGTCGATGCAGCGCGCGCACAGCTCGGGATGCTCGCCGTGGCTGCCGACCTCGGCGCGGTGATGCCAGCAGCGCACGCACTTGGCGTGTTTGCTGACTTCGGCCGCGACCGACAGGCGGCGGTCGTTGCCGAGCGTCAGGATCTCGTTGCCGGGGACCTCGGCGAGCGGGGCCAACGTGGCGGTCGACGTAATCATGACGAAGCGCAGCTCTTCGGCGATGACTTCGAGCTGCCGGATCAATTCGTCGTCGGCGTAAATCGTGACCTCGGCGTCGAGGCCGGAACCGATGTCGCCGTTCTGGCGCAGGATCTCGAGTTTGCGCAGCACCTCGTCGCGCACCGGCTCGACGCTTTGCCAGACGCCGATGTCGACGGTGTCGTCGGCATAGGCGAAAAGCCCGTCGTACCACTCGGCGGTAAATACGCCGAGATCGTCGCGCGCGCCCGGCATGTGCTCCCAGATCTCGTCGGCGGTGAAACTTAAGACAGGCGCGATCCAGCGGGTCATCGCCTCCATGATGTGATACTGCGCACTCTGGCACGAGCGGCGCGCGCGCGAATCCCTGCGGGTCGTGTACTGCCGGTCCTTGATCACGTCGAGGTAGTAGCCGCCGAGCGTTTCCGAGCAGAAGTTGTGAATCTTCTGCACCGCGATGTGGAACAGGTAATCGTCGTAGATCTGCCTGAGCTCGTCCTGCAGTTGCAGCGTCTCGCCGACGATCCATCGGTCGAGCGATAGCAGGTCGTCGCCCGCGACGAGGTGTTGCGCCGGGTCGAAATCCTGGGTGTTGGCGAGCAGGAAACGGATCGTGTTGCGGATTCGCCGGTAGGCATCGGCGGTGCGCTTGAGGATCTCGTCCGAGATCGACATTTCGCCCGAGTAATCGGTCGCCGCGACCCACATGCGCAGGATGTCGGCGCCGAGCGTCTTCGTGACCTCGATCGGTGCGATCACGTTGCCGACCGACTTCGACATCTTCATGCCCTTCGCGTCGACGGTGAAGCCGTGGGTCAGCACCTGGCGGTAGGGCGCCCGGCCGTGCATCGCGCAGGAGGCGAGCAGCGACGAGTGGAACCAGCCGCGGTGCTGGTCCGAGCCCTCGAGGTACATGTCGGCCGGGAAATGCGTGCGCGGGTCGCGCTGCAACACGCTGTAGTGCGTCGTACCCGAGTCGAACCAGACGTCGAGCGTATCGCTGGCCTTGACGTAGTCGGCGGCTTCGTCGCCGAGTAAATCCTCGGCGGACAGCGCGAACCAGGCCTCGATGCCGGCCTGCTCGATGCGCTCGGCGACCTGCTCGATCAGTTCGGCGGTGCGCGGGTGCATTTCCTGGGTTTCGCGGTGCGTGAACAGCGTGATCGGCACGCCCCAGTAGCGCTGGCGCGAGATACACCAGTCGGGGCGATTTTCGATCATGCTCTCGATTCGCGCCTGGCCCCAGGACGGCACCCAGCGAACCTTCCTGATTTCGGCCATCGCGGTATCGCGCAGGCCGACCTTTTCCATGCTGATGAACCACTGCGGCGTGGCGCGAAAGATGATCGGCGTCTTGTGCCGCCAGCAGTGCGGGTAGCTGTGCTCGAACTTCTCGGCGTGCATCAGCGCGCCGCGTTCGCGCAAGACCTCGATGATATGATCGTTGGCCTTGAACACGTGCTCGCCGGCGAATAATTCGGTGCTGGCCAGGAAGCAGCCGTTGCCGCCGACCGGGTTGTAGATTTCGAGGCCGTACCTGACGCCGGTCTCGAAGTCGTCCTGGCCGTGACCGGGCGCGGTGTGCACGGCGCCGGTGCCGGCGTCGAGCGTGACGTAGTCGCCGAGCACCATGACCGCCTCGCGGTCATAGAACGGATGGCGCAGGCGCAGGTGCTCGAACGCGTCGCCCTGCGCGCGCGCGACGACGCGGTAATCGGCGATGCCGTAGCGCGCGAGCGCCTCGTCGAGCAGTGCCTCCGCGAGCAGCACGCGCTCGCCGTCGAGCTGCACGAGCGCGTATCCTTCGGCCGGGTTCAACGCCACCGCGAGGTTGGCCGGCAGCGTCCACGGTGTCGTCGTCCAGATCAGCACCGAGACCGGGCCGTCGCCCGGGCCGTCGTCGCCGACTTGCATCGCGGCGACGAAGGCGTCGTCGTCGACCGCGGCGAATCGCACGTCGATCGCCGGCGAAGTCTTGTCGCGATACTCGACCTCGGCCTCGGCGAGCGCCGAGCCGCAGTCGGTGCACCAGTGCACCGGTTTGTCGCCGCGGGTCACGTGGCCGTTTTCGATGATCTTGCCGAGCGCGCGGACGATATTGGCCTCGGTCTCGAACTTCATCGTCAGGTAAGGGTCGTCCCAGTCGCCGAGCACGCCGAGGCGGATGAAGTCCTGGCGCTGGTTGTCGATCTGGCCGAGCGCGAATTCGCGGCAGGCGCGGCGAAACTCGTCGGCCTCGACCTTGACCCCGACCTTGCCGAGCTTTTTCTCGACCTGGTGCTCGATCGGCAGGCCGTGGCAATCCCAGCCGGGCACGTAGGGCGCGTCCTCGCCGTTGAGCGTGCGCGCCTTGACGATCATGTCTTTCAGGATCTTGTTGACCGCGTGGCCGATATGGATGTCGCCGTTGGCGTAGGGTGGGCCGTCGTGCAGCACGTAACGTACGCGCCCGTCGCGCGCGGCGCGGATCTTGCCGTAGAGATCCTCTTCCTGCCAGCGGGCGAGGCGCTCGGGCTCGCGCTGCGCGAGGTTGCCGCGCATCGGGAACTCGGTCGCCGGCAGGTTCAGCGTGGATTTGTAGTCAGCCAACTGGCCTCCGTTAATTACAACTGTGCGGTTCTTTCGAAATAGGCGATCGCATTCTCGGTATCGCGCCCGATGTGAACGGCGAGCTCTTCGAGCGAATCGAATTTCTCCTCGTCGCGCAGCTTGTGTAAAAACTCGACCTCGACGCTATGACCATAGACGTCCTGATCGAAATTCAGTATGTAGACTTCGAGAATCGTGTCGACGCCGTTCACCGTCGGACGGGTGCCGATGCTGGCCACGCCCGGTAGCACGCGATTATCTATGCCTTTGACCCGAACCGCAAATATTCCTTTGACGATCAGGGTCTTATCGCCCATCTTGATGTTGATCGTCGGGTAGCCGAGTTCGCGCCCGAGCTTCTTGCCGTGGGCGATGCGGCCGCCCAGCGAATAAGGCCGGCCGAGCAGCTCGGCGGCCTTGTCGAAATCGCCCTGCTCGATCGAGCGGCGGATGCGCGTGCTGCTGACGCGCTCGCCGTCGACGAGCAGGGTTTCGGTGGCGTCGACCTGGAAACCGAAGCGCGCGCCGTTGCGCCGGAGAAAGTCGAAATCACCCTCGCGGCCCTTGCCGAAACGGAAATCGTCGCCGATGACGAGGTGCTTGCAGTTCAGCCGGGCGACGAGGATTTGCGCGACGAATTCGTCGGCCGTGAGGTTCGCCAGGCGCGCGTCGAAGCGCAGGCACAGCAGGTAGTCGATTTTATGGGCCTTGAGGAAAGCGATTTTCTCGCGAAACCGCGACAGCCGCTTGGGTGCCCGGTCGGGGGCGAAAAACTCGATCGGCTGCGGCTCGAAGATGATCACGACGGTCGGCAGGCCGGCCGCCGCGGCGACCTGCTGGAGCTGCGCGATGACCCGCTGGTGGCCGCGGTGCACGCCGTCGAAGTTGCCGATCGTGACCGCGCTGCTCGGCAACGGGCGCTCGAGGTTATAGAGTCCGCGAATCAGTTTCATCGGGGTCGGGTCAGGCAACGATGTGCTGGCGACGAACGCCCATTATCCAAAGCATCAAACCGTAGCACAAGATCGCCGGTACGATCAGCCAGGCGAGTTCGACGACGCGCTCGTGCCAGCGCCAGCCGCTCCACAAGGCGTCGGGCGGCAACAACAGCATGATTACTCCCGCCATCGCGACGCAGGCGAAGACGATCTTGAGCAGCATCCGGCCGGGCGCGACGAAGCGGCCGAGCACCGCGTCGCGCTGCAGCCGCCAGGCGAGCTGGCCGGCGTTGTAATAGGCCGCCGCCGAAGTCGCCAACGCGAGGCCGACGTGCGCCGCGGCGAACCCGGTCTGCACCATCGACACGACGAAGACGACGTTGAGCGCCATGTTGAGCAGCATCGACTGGATGCCGATGCGCACCGGCGTGCGCGTATCCTGGCGGGCGTAGAAGCCGTTGGCGAGGATCTTGATCAGAATGAACGCGGGCAGGCCGAGGCTGTAGGCCATCAGCGCGAGCGCCGCCATGCGCGAATCGCCGGCGCTGAACGCGCCGTACTGGAACAGCGTCGCGAGGATCGGCTCGGCGAGAATGAACAGGCCGACGGTCGCCGGCAGCGCGATCATCAGCGCGAGCTGGATCGCCCAGCGCAGCGTCGCGCCGAAATCGCCGGCGCCCTCCTTGTAGTGTGCTTCCGACAGGTTCGGCAATACCACGGTTGCGAGCGCGATGCCGAATACGCCGAGCGGAAACTCGAGCAGGCGGTCGGCGTAGTACAGCCAGGACACGCTGCCGCCGACCAGGAAGGACGCGATGAAGGTGTCGAACAGCAGGTTGATCTGCGCCACCGACGAACCGAACAGCGCCGGGATCATCAGCTTGATGATTTTCTGCACGCCGGGATGGCGCCAGCCCCAGCGCGGCCGCGGCAGCAGGCCTTCGCGGTACAGGAACGGCAGCTGGAACGCGAGCTGCAGGATGCCGGCCAGCAGCACGCCCCAGGCGAGCGCGGTGATCGGCATGTCGAGCCGCGGGGCAAGAAATACCGCGCAGCCGATCAGGCTCAGATTCAGCAGCACCGGCGTGAACGCCGGCACGCTGAAACGCTTCCAGGTGTTCAGAATACCGCCGGCCATCGCCGTCATCGAGATCAGCAGAATGTACGGAAAGGTGATGCGCAGCATGTCGGCGGTCAGCTCGAACTTGGCCGGCTCGTCGAGGAAGCCGGCGGCGAAGATCGCGATCAGCAGCGGCGATGCGACCACGCCGAAGACGGCGAGCAGTAGCAGGATCAGGCCGAGGGTGCCGGCGACGCGGTCGATCAGGTCGCGGGTCTCGGCGAGGCTTGCGCGGCTGCGGGACTCGGTCAGCACCGGTACGAAAGCCAGCGAGAATGCGCCCTCGGCGAACAGCCGGCGCAGGAAATTCGGGATCTTGAAGGCGACGAAGAACGCGTCGGCGGCGTCGCTGGCGGAGAAAAAGCGGGCGATGACGATGTCGCGCGCGAGCCCTAGGACGCGCGACAGCAACGTCATCGAGCCGACCGACGCGGTCGATTTGATCAGCGCACTCATCGCGGCGGCGGAAATCCTGGAATCAAGCCCTCGAAAGCGCCGCAGTTTAGCACTTAAGTCCTTGTATGACAGTCATTTCGCCTTGACACGCCCGGGGGGAGTGTCGATAATTCGCGCCTCGTTTTTACGGCTCGACCCGGGAGTTCGACTTGGCCAACTCAGCTTCGGCGCGCAAGCGCGCGCACCAGGCGGAACAACGCCGCCAGCTTAACGCCAGCCAGCGTTCGCGCATGCGTACCCACGTCAAGGCCACCGTGGCCGCGATCGCGGCGCGCGACAAGCAGGCCGCCGAGGAAGCGTTCAAGCAGGTCGTGCCGGTGCTCGACAGCGCGGCGACGCGCAAGTTGATCAGCCCGAACAAGGCGGCGCGGCACAAGAGCCGCCTGAACGCGCACATCAAGGATCTCTAGGGCGCGCAATACCGATCACGCAAATCAAGCCGGACTCGTTCCGGCTTTTTTGTGTCTGCCGCTCGCGCGCCCCTGCGGCGCGTCTTTTGCGAACGTAATTAATTCACATATCACCGCGACCCGGTTAAGCCTGGATTCAGTCAGCCCGCGCTAAGGTGCCGCCATCGTCCAATACGATACGGAGGGTTCAACCATGCTCGACCAATCCACAGGCAAGCTCCGGGCAGTCGTCGCGGCCAGCGTGCTGGCGCTGTCGCTCGGTTCGGTTAGCGCGCCGGCGCGCGCCGATCACGGCGCCGACATCGTAGGCCCGATGATCGCGTTTCTCGCGCTCGGCACGATCCTGCAGCACGGCCATCAGCACAAGCACTACAAGTACTACAAGCGCTACAAGCATCACGGTTATCGCGGGCATCACCGGCAGCACGGCCATTACCGGCACCACCGCCGGCACAGCTACAGCCACGGCGATTACTACGCCTACAAGCGCAAGCACCGCAAGCACCGCAAGCACCGGTACGACTGATGAACGCGCTCGCCCGAATCCTGCTCGCCTGCGCGCTGCTGGCCGTCGCCGGCGCCGCGAGCGCCGCCGACACGCTGTTGAGCAGCCGCTCGGTGGGCAAGCTCGCAGCCGACGACAGCGTCGACCTGGCGCAGGCGCTGAAGCTGCGCGAACCGGTAGCGCGCGCCGCGCCGGCGACGTCGGAAGACTATGTTTCCGCCGGCAACGGCGCGGCGCTCGCCGGCATCGCCAATCGTCACGACCAGCTGTTCGACGTCTATAGCGCGGACGTGCGGCTGGTCGCCGACCTCGATCTCGACGGTTACCACCACGCGCTCAACGTCAGTTTCGACGTCGATGTCAGCTACGACGACGCGACGGTTTACGCGAAGCTGTATCTGAGCCGCGACGGCGGCCCGTGGAGCCAGTATTTCACGACCGACCTGTTCGTGATTCACGGCGACGACGCGGCCGACGCCTACGAAGTGCAGACCGAGTTGCTCGACGGCTACCCGCCGGGTTATTACGACGTGCTGATCGAAATCTACAGCCTCGACCATGCCTTTATGGTGGCCAGCATGGTGCTCGACTATCACACCCTCGGCCGCGACATCGCGCTCGAGGATTACGGCTGGGACGAGCCCTACGAGGAGTTCTACACCGAGGTCGGCGTGTCGGTCGGCGGCGGCGATTTCGGCGTGCTCGCGCTGTTCTTTCTATTGATCCAGATAGCGATCGCAGCCAGGGGAGTCCTCGCGACTACCCCCTGTAACACAGCGACAAAAAAACCAGAAAAATGAGTCCCCTGCGCTGCGATCCTTTTTTTCGCGAGTAACCCCCCCTGCGTCCCATAGAGGACGATGTCCCGAGGAGGACAGGCCCCGCCGCAAGGCGGGGTTTTTTTTTGTCGAAGCTTCGATCGTGCAAGATCGGGGACAGACCAAAAATTGCAATCAGATCTTGCCGCCTGTCGGGTCAGTCAGGCAATTTTTGCTCTGTCCCCCTTACCGCAGCGAATGCAGCAACGGCGTCGCGCGAGTCAGGTTGCTGTAACTAAATGCGGTCGCCGACTTCGCGCTAACACGGGTGCCGTAACGGAAATTTTGCAAGATCCAGGCTGCATTCGCTGCGGCAAGGGG
>JAHEKJ010000004.1:0-34865 GCA_024638385.1 Gammaproteobacteria bacterium
GTCGTGCTCTACGACGTCGGCGACGTCGTCAGGGGCCTGCCGGCCTGGCGCGCGATCTGGCAGAAGTGCTTCCCCTACTTCGGCGACTCGATCACGATCGAGCGGCGCCAGACCCGCATCGCCGCCGGCGATGACGTCGCCTGGGTCTGCGGCTATACCCGCGTCAGCGGGCCGAACACGCCGCCGGCGAGCGAGCAACCCTGGTGCCGCACGACCGTCTGCTTCGAACGCATCGACGGCGACTGGCGGGTCGTGCACGAACACGCCTCGATCGGCATCGACTTCGAGGCCGGCAAGCCCGCGCCGATCGTCGGAGAACCCTGATGTACGTGCCGCCGCAATTCGCCGAGGACGACGTCGCGACGCTGCACGCGCTACTGCGCGCGCGCCCGCTCGCGACGCTGGTTACCCTGACCGACGACGGTCTCGAGGCAAACCATATCCCGCTGATCGTCGATCCGGAGCCGGCGCCGTACGGACGCCTGCGCGGACACGCGCCGCGCGCCAATCCGCTGACGCGAGGCCGGCACCACGACGTCGACGCGCTCGCGATTTTCCATGGCCCCGAGGGTTACATCACGCCGTCGTGGTACGCGACCAAGCGCGAAACCGGCAAGGTCGTGCCGACGTGGAACTACGCCGTCGTCCATGCCTACGGGCGCCTGCAGCTCATCGACGACCCGGCCTGGGTGCGCGACCAGGTCGAAACCCTGACCGACCGCCAGGAGTCGGCGTTCGACCAGCCGTGGAAGGTCGACGATGCGCCGCGCGATTTCAGCGACCGCATGATCGCGAGCCTGGTCGGGCTCGAGATCGTGGTTACCCGCCTCGTCGGCAAGACCAAGGCGAGCCAGAACCAGCCGCCGGCCAACCGCGCCGGCGTCATCGCCGGCCTCGACGCGCAGGGCGACGCATCGGCGGGAGCGCTCGCCGACCTGACGCGCCGCTTCGACCCGGACGAAGTCTGAGCTTCGCGATGTCGTCGCCGCCGGCATTACTGGTCATCGACGTGCAGCAGGGTCTCGACGATCCGGGCCGGGGCGCGCGCAACAACCCCGACGCCGAGGCCAGGATCGCGAGCCTGCTGGCCGCGTGGCGCGCGCGCGACTGGCCGCGCGTGCACGTCCGCCACTGCTCGCTCGAGCCCGGCTCGAAACTGCGTCCCGGTCTACCCGGCAACGCCTGGAAACCCGAGGCCGCGCCGCTGGACGGCGAGGCCGAGATCACCAAGACGACCAACAGCGCCTTCGTCGGCACGGATCTCGACGCGCGCCTGCGCGCGCAGGGCGTCGATACACTGGTCGTCGCCGGGCTCACGACGGATCACTGCGTGTCGGCGTCGGTGCGCTCGGCATCGGATCTCGGCTTCGCCGTGACGCTCGTGACCGATGCCTGCGCCGCGTTCGAGCGCTTAGGCTACGACGGCGAGCACTACGGCGGCGAGCAGATTCATCGCGTCAACCTCGTCAGCCTCGACGGTGAATTCTGCCGCCTGCGCGACACCGCCGCGGTGCTCGCCGAGATCGACGACTTCACGGAGCCAGAGTCATGACGAATTCCCGCAAGCTGCTGCTGAAAGCCGCCGACATCGCCGCGCTCGGCGGCGAGCGCAAGGTGCATTTTCTCAACGACAACGCGGTAAGGATCAACAAGTCGCTCGGCGACGCGGTCGGACTCGCGCAGATCGGCGTGCATATCATCGAGGTGCAACCGGGGCACGATACCACCGAGTATCATCTGCACTGGTACGAGGAGGAATGCGTCTACTGCCTCGCCGGCCGCGGCACGCTCGAGATCGACGGCGATCGCTACCCGTTCGAGCCGGGCGACTTCGTTGGCCTGCCGCGCGCGACCGCCGCGCACGGCCTCGTCAACGACGGCGACGAGACGCTGGTCTGCCTGGTCATGGGTCAGCGGCTCGCGCAGGACGTGTCGGACTACCCGCGGGCGCGCAAGCGCCTGTATCGCAACAGCGGCCGCTGGGACCTGGTCGACCTCGACGCCATCGAGAATCCGAAATAGCATGCCCGCCTGGCCCGACATCGCGCTCGCGCATTTCGAACTGTTCGTCCGCGACCTCGAGCGGATGGAGAGCTTCTACACCGGTGCGCTCGGCTTCGAGGTCAGCGACCGCGGCGCCGGGCCCGGCGGCCTGGTGTTTCTGAGCCGCAACGCGGGCGAGCATCACCAGCTGGTACTCAATCCCGACGCGGCGCGGCGGCCCGACGCAAGCCCGCTCGACCATATCTCGTTTCGCGTCGCCGCCCTCGCCGACCTGCGCCGCTTCCACGCCGCGCTCGAGGGCCGCGCCACCGGCCTGGAGACCGTGTCGCACGGCAACGCCTGGTCGATTTATTTCCACGACCCCGAGGACAATCGGCTCGAGCTGTTCGCCGACACGCCGTGGGAAGTCGCGCAGCCGTGCCGCTTCGAAATCGATCTGGGCCTGCCGGACAACGCGCTCGCGGCGACGACCGAGGCGCGGATTCGCGACCTGCCGGGTTTTCGCCGGCGCGTCGCGGGAGCCGCCGATTAAGCACCGCAAGCTGGTCACCGATTACCAGGCGCGGCTCGACGCGGCCGCGCCGATTCGCGCTACACTTCGCCGCGAGGAGGACAAAGCTATGATCGAAAGCCTGCTCGTTGTCGTCATCGTCGCGTTCGCGATCTATACCTGGCGCGTCGGCCGCGAGGCCGGCGGCTATCTGCGCTTCATCCGCGGCATCCTGTCGACCGGCCCGGGCCGCCAGGTCACGCTCGATTTGCATATCTCCACGACGGTTCTTTGCATCTGGATGGTTTACGACACACTCAAGGTCGGCATTTCACTGGTCTGGGTGGCGCTTTACATCGGTATCGCGGTGTTCATGGCGTCGTTCGGGCCGTTGCCGTACCTGTTGCACCGCTCTGTCGTGCTCTGAGCGGAAACCATGGCGAAGCGGCACACAAACCAGGACGCCCACCCGCTGTGGGGCTGGCTGTGCGTCGCGCTCGGCCTGTTCCCGCTCGGCGTCGCCTTCGATTTCGTGCCGGTCGACCCGCGCGGCGTGCACGCGCCGCCGTGGGTGCTGGCCCTGTGCGGCCTCGTCTTCATCAGCGGTGGCGGGCTGATCCTGCTGCACCGACACCGTATCCTGCAGCATCTGTTCGCCGGCACGATCGTCGCCTCGTTCGGCCTGGTCGCCATGTGGGTCGCGCTGTTCGCGCCGGACGACGGCTTTTCCGGCGGTTTTTTCTTCGTCTCCGACGCAACCAACGTCACCATCGCGCGCTGGGTTTTCGGCGCCGGCGCGGTGCTCGCGCTCGCAATCTTCGCCGCGGCGATGCTCCGGATCGGGCGTGGCGACGACTGACGCGCCGGGATGCTATGCTTTCGCTTCGATGCCCTGCGCGAGGACCGACCATGGCCGAGCCCGAACGCCTGACCGGCGGCTGCCAGTGCGGCGCAATCCGCTACCGTGTCGCCGGCGAACCGAAGATGCTCTACGTCTGCCACTGCACCGATTGCCAGAAGCAGTCGGCCAGCGCTTTCGGCATGTCGCTGCGCATCGACCCGGCGGAGCTGGAATTCACCGCCGGCCGCGAACGCCTGCAAACCTGGAGTACGCGCGGCGACGACGGCAACGTGAAGCGCTGCGCGTTCTGCCCCGATTGCGGCACGCGCATTTTTCACGGTGACGAGGATCCGGCGGCCACGATCAGCATCAAGGCCGGCTCGCTCGACGATACCCGCGAACTGGTTCCGGTCGCGCACATCTGGCTCGGGAGCGCGCAGCCGTGGGTCGAAATCGATCGCGAACGCTTTCGCTGCTTCGACGGCGAACCCGACGACGAGGCCGCGCTCGAGCGGCTGTGGCGCGCGCGGCGGCACTGACGACGATGCTCAGCGTCGAACGCAAGGACTCCGATCTGCACGTGCGCTACCGGCACTATTTGTTGCCGGCGACCCTGATGATACTGCCGCCGTTGCTGCTGTATTACCACGGGCCGGAAATCGTCGCCGGCGATCTCGCGCGCAGCGACCTCGCCGGGCTCGCGCTCGGGATCGCACTGCCGTTGATCTTTGCCTACTTCTTCATCGAGTTCGGTCGCTTCAGCTTTTCCCGCCGCGACGGCGTCTTCGCCTGGCATTGGCGCAATCTCATGCGCAGCGAGCGCGGCGTGGTCGCGCTCGCCCGCGTCGTCGACGTGCGCCGCGAGGGCTACGACACCCGCAATCCGCTCGGCCGGCAGTCCGCCTATCGCCTCGTGGTCGAACTCGACGATGCGCGCATCGTCGGTCTGAGCCATGGCTACTCGGGTTTTCACCAGCGCCGGCTCGACCGCATCGTCGACGAAATCCGCGATTATCTCGAGGCGTCGCCGGGTCCGGCCTGAGCCGGGTAACGCCATTCCCCATCGGAAACGAATTCATGGCCTACTATTTATTCAAACTATTCGTCTCGGCGGTACTGATCGTCGCGATCTCCGAAATCGCGCGGCGCAGCTCCTTCATCGGCGCGCTGCTCGCGTCGGTGCCGCTGGTGTCTGTGATGGCGATGATCTGGCTGTATGTCGATACCGGCGACGCCGCCAGGGTCGGTGCGCTCGCGAGCAGCATCCTGTGGCTCGTGATACCGTCGCTGGCGCTGTTCGTCGCGCTGCCGCTGTTGCTCAGGCAGGGCGTCAATTTCTATCTCAGCATGGGGCTCTCGATCGCGTTGACGATCGGCTGTTACGGCGTGATGATCGCGATCCTGAATCGGGCCGGCATCGAGCTCTGAACGGAGGTCCCCGTGAATATCGCGTTGACCCTGGCCGACGCATCCCATCTGCCGACCTTGCTCGAACCCATCTGTAACGAAGCACCGGCGCGCGACATCAATGCGCTGCACCTCGAGGTCGCGCGCGACAATGCGCCGGCACGCAAGCCCCACGCCAGAGCCGGCTTCGCGACGCGCGCGCGCTACCTGCTGATGTCGACGATCATCGCCGACGCCGCACCACGAAGTTTCGCGCCGCCGCCCGGCGCGGCGGTAGTTTCGGTCTCGGCTTATTGCTTGGCGGCTGCGCGCTGTCGGCCGACCCGCCGCTGCCGATCGACGCCGTCGTCTGCGTCGCGCCGCGCCCCGAGATTTGCACGATGCACTACCTGCCGGTCTGAGGCTGACGCGAATCCGGCGCGCGCCAGACCTACAGTAACGCCTGCAGTGCCTGTGCCGACGTCGAAATCGCCGCGCACCGGCCCGGCGCCTGCGACGACCAGGGCTTGGCGCGAGGGCGTCCGCGGCGTATCGTTGGGGCCCGCAGCAACGAGGAGATCCCGATGGATTATGTCGATGGATTCGTCGTCGCGGTGCCCACCGCGAACAAGCAGGAATACATTGCCCGCGCAACCGAAGCGGCCTCGATCTTCAAGAAACACGGCGCGCTCAAGACCGTCGAGTGCTGGGGCGACGACGTGCCCGAAGGCGAGATCACGTCGTTTCCGCTGGCGGTCCGGTGCCGCGACGACGAGACCGTCGTGTTTTCGTGGATCCTGTGGCCGTCGCGCAAAGTGCGCAACGCGGCGATGGAGAAAGTCATGGCCGACGAGCGCTTCGATCCGGAACGCAATCCGTTTCCGTTCGACGGCATGCGCCTTATCTATGGCGGCTTCGACGTGATCGTCGATGCGTGACGCCAACCTGCGATCGGAACTGCGGCTCGCGCTGCCAGGCGCCGATACGGTGCCGGTGTTCGTCGATTTTTCGGCTCCGTCCCCTGTGCTCGACGCCGACGCCGCGCTGAACCGGGGCATCAGGGTCGACGTCGGGCACGACTGACAACTCGCCGTGACCCCGCAGCCACCCTCGTCCGTCGTCGTCCGGCACGAACTCGAGACCGATCATGCGGCGATCCACGCGCTAAACCTGGAGGCATTCGAGACTTCCGCCGAAGCCGACCTCGTCGACGCGCTGCGCCGCGACGCGCAACCGTTTGTCTCGCTTGTCGCGCTCGACGGCGACGAACTCATCGGCCATATCGCGTTCTCGCCGGCGACGCTCGACTCTAACCTGCAGCTGCGGATTGCCGGACTCGGGCCGATGGCGGTGACGCCCGCGCGACAGCGCGCCGGCATCGGCGGCGCGCTCGTCGAAGCCGGCCTCGAGCAATGTCGCGCGGCCGGCTTCGTCGCCGCAATCGTGCTCGGCCACGCCGACTACTATCCCCGCTTCGGCTTCGTGCCGGCATCGCGCTTCGGGCTCGATTGCGAATACGACGTGCCCGACGACGTGTTCATGGCGTGCGAACTCGAAACCGGTTCGCTGGCCGGCTGCGCGGGCCGGGTTCGATATCACCCGGCGTTCGCGTCGGTTTGACATCGTGGCCGAACCGTCCCTGGCCCTGCGTCTCGCCGCCGACGCGCTGCTGCTGCTGCACGCGCTGTTCGTCGCCTTCGTCGTGTTCGGCCTGGGCCTGATCCTCGCCGGCGGCTGGCGCGGCTGGCGCTGGGTGCGAAACCCGTGGTTTCGCCTGCTGCATCTCGGCGCGATCGGTTTCGTCACGCTGCAGGCCTGGCTCGGCGCGATCTGCCCGCTGACGATCTGGGAAATGCAGTTACGCGCGCGCGCCGGCGATGCGACCTACGCCGGCGCGTTCGTCGCCCACTGGATCGAGCGGTTGCTGTACTACCGCGCGCCCGACTGGGTCTTCGTGCTGCTGTACACGGCCTTCGCCGCGCTGGTTGTCGCGAGCTGGTTGTGGGTGCGGCCGAGGCGCTGATCGAGCCGTGCAAACCGGGCTGCGCCATGGCAGCATCACCGGTATCGATCCGGCGGGCGAAGGCGCCGCGTCCGAAGGGTTCGACGCTAACGATTACGCAACCGTGACGCCGCAGCCGGGCCTGGTTTACGGCTTCTGACCACGCCTGCGGGCGACGCAGCGGCGGCGCCGCGGCACGGTTGCCCCAATTGTGGTCAGCGCATCATCGCGCCACGGGGAGACTTGCGCCGCGGGGCCCGACGCCGGATGATTGGCGAGTGGGAATCAATCTATGCGATCGATGCTGAAAATGCCGGTCCTGTTCGATGCCGAACGGAAACGCTGGGTGCGCATCGTCGATGCGGTCATGGTGCTGCTTGCCGCGATCGGCATCGGCGCCGTCCTGATTTACGCGCGGGTTACGATCGAGCCGGCAGTGCTGCAGTACGCCTTCTGGGGCGCGCTCGTCAGCCTGCCGTTCGTTGCGTGGATGCTGTATCGCGAAACCACGATCAACCGGGTCGAGCGAATCGCGATTCTATTGTTGGTGCTGGCCCTGGGATTTGCCTTTATCTATATCGGTTTCGGGCAGGCGGCGAGGGTCGCGTGAGCCTGCTCGCGAGCGGTCTGATTGCGTTGGTCGCATTGCTGCAGGCGAGTTTTTTCGTCCTCGAAATGTTCCTGTGGACGCACCCGCTCGGCCGCCGGGTGTTCCGGCAAACCGCCGAGCAGGCCGCGGCGTCGCGGGTGCTGGCGGCCAACCTCGGACTCTACAACGGGTTTCTCGCCGCCGGGCTGGTCATCGGGCTCGCGCGCGGCGACGCGGGGCGCGAAATTACGCTATTCTGTCTCGCCTGCGTGCTCGTCGCCGGCTTGTTCGGCGCGGCGACCGCGAGCCGGCGGATCCTGTTCGTGCAGGCGCTGCCGGCGGCGCTCGCACTGGCGACCGTGCTGGCGACGTGAAGCGGAGAAAGTCATGACCGAAATATCGCGAATGTCCGCGTTCTCCGACGGCGCAACCGGCGGCAACCCGGCCGGTGTCGTCATCGCCGACGCGCACCCGCCCGCGCCCGAAATGCAGCGCATCGCCGCCGAGGTCGGTTATTCCGAGACCGCGTTCGCGATGCCGCAAGACGGCGCCTGGCGCGTGCGCTACTTCGCGCCGGCGGCCGAGGTGTCGTTTTGCGGCCACGCGACGATCGCGCTCGGCGCGAAACTCGCGCTCGACCACGGCGACGGCGTGTTCGACCTGGTCCTGAACGACGCCGCAATCACGGTCGAGGGCCGCGCGCAGGCGGGCAGCCCGTGGGCCGCGCTGCAGTCGCCAGCGACGCGCAGTGCACCGATCGACGACGCGCTCGTAAACGAAGTGCTGGCGCTGTTCGGCTATGCCGCGGCCGACCTCGACCCGGCGATGCCGCCGGCGCGCGTCCACGCCGGCGCCGATCATCTTGCCTTCCTGTTGACCTCGCGCGCGGCGCTCGCCGCGCTCGCCTACGATCTCGATGCCGGCCGCGAGCTGATGCTGCGCGAGGGCCTCACGACGATCCTGTTCGGCTTCGCCGAGACGCCGCGCCGGTGGCACACGCGCAATCCGTTCGCCGCCGGCGGGGTCTACGAAGATCCGGCGACCGGCGCCGCGACCGCCGCGCTCGGCGGCTACCTGCGCGATATCGGCTGGCGGCACGGCGGCGCGATCGACGTGATCCAGGGCGAGGACATGGGCGCGCGCTCGTTGCTGCACGCCGAGATCGGGCCGCAACCCGGGAGCTCGATTCGCGTTTCCGGATCGGTGCGTTTCATCGAGGACTGACAACATGCAGATCGAAATCGACGGTATGGCTTTCAGCGCGCGCTTCGAGGAAGACCGCTCGCCGGCGACCTGCGCGGCATTCCGCGCGGCGATGCCGTTTTCGAGCCAGATCGTGCACGTGCGCTGGAGCGGCGAGGCGGTCTGGATTCCGCTCGGCGAGCTCGATTTCGGCGTCGGCTACGAGGATGCGACCAGCTACCCGGCGCCGGGGCAAATCCTGCTCTACCCGAAGGGCAGGAGCGAGACCGAGATCCTGATTGCCTACGGATCGGTGCAGTTCGCGTCGAAGGCCGGTACGCTCGCCGGCAACCACTTCGCGACGATCACGTCCGATCTCGAGCGGCTGCGCGAAATCGGCATCGCGACGCTGTGGCAGGGCGCCAAGCCGATCGTGTTCCGCTGACCGGCATGCGGTAGAATTGAGAATTCGCAACCGGCGACTCAACCATGGCCGAGACCATTACCGAAATCAAGACCACGCTCGCGGGCGAAGAGAAGCGCTTCGACTGCGAGTTGCTGGCGCGCGACGAGTCCGAGACGGTCGTCGTCTACCGCATGCCGCGCGAGGTCGAGCTAGAAGACGTCAGGCTGCCTGAAAACTCCATCAGCCTCGGCTATTTCTGGGCGCACAAGCCGTTCAACGCCTATCACTGGCTCGACGACGACGGCCGTACGCTCGCGCTCTATTTCAATATCAGCGACGGCACCCGCCTCGGCGCCAGCGAGATCGCGTGGCGCGACCTCGCGGTCGACGTGCTGATCACGCCCGACCTGCGCTGCCGCGTGCTCGACGAGGACGAGCTGCCGGCCGATCTCGACGCCGAATTGCGCGCCCATATCGACGCCGCGCGCGAGCAACTCTGCGCGGCGCCGGCGCAGACGCTCGACGCGTTCCGCGCGCGCAGCGCGCGGCTGCTCGCGGAGGCCTGAGCATGCCGTTCGAACTCTGGCTCGCCTATGCCGCGACCAGCGCGGTGGTGCTCGCGATCCCCGGGCCGACGATCCTGCTGGTGCTGAGCTACGCGATCGCGCACGGCCGCCCCGCGGCGGCGCCGCTGGTGGCCGGCGTCGCGCTCGGTGACTCGGTTGCGATCACGCTGTCGCTGCTCGGCCTCGGCACGTTGCTGGCGGCGTCGGCGTTCTGGTTCACGGTCATCAAGTGGCTCGGCGGGCTGTATCTGATCTACCTGGGAATCCGGCTACTGCGCGACGCGCGCCGGCCGCACGCGCTGCACGCCGCCACCGACGCGCCGCGGGCGTCACCCCGCAGGCTGTTTACCAGCGCCTTCGTCGTCACCGCGCTGAATCCGAAGAGCATCGTCTTTTTCATCGCGCTGCTGCCGCAGTTCATCAGCCCCGACTTCGCCCTGCTGCCGCAGCTCGTGATCCTCGGCGTGACCTTCGTCGCGCTCGCGATTGCAGGCGCCGGCTGCTACGCGCTGTTCGCCGCGTCGATTCGTCGCTGGCTGGCGACGCCGCGCGCGCAGCGCGCCTACGGGCTCGTCGGCGGCGGATTGTTGTGCGGCGCCGGCGTTTGGGCCCTCGGCGCGAAACGTGTAATCTCGGCGCCATGAACGGCAATCGACTCATTGCGTGGCTCCCGATCCTGGGCCTGCTGCTGGCGCTCGGCGGTTGCGGCAACAAGGGCCCGCTCGAGCTGCCCGACGACGAACGCGAGCAGCGCAAGACCCGGACTTACTAATTGGATCATTTCGAATACAGGAACGGCGAGCTCTACTGTGAAGACGTCGCCGTCGCCGAGCTCGCCGAGGCCTACGGCACGCCGCTATACGTCTACTCGCGGGCGACGCTCGAGCGCCACTGGCGCGCGTTCGACGACGCGCTCGCCGGGCGCGATCACCTCGTCTGCTACGCGGTCAAGGCCAACTCCAACCTCGCCGTGCTGAACCTGCTCGCACGCCTCGGTTCGGGCTTCGATATCGTCTCGGGCGGCGAATTGCAGCGCGTGCTGCAGGCCGGCGGCGACCCGCGCAAGATCGTATTTTCCGGCGTCGGCAAGTTGCCGGCCGAGATCGATACCGCGCTCGAGGTCGGCATTCTCTGCTTCAACGTCGAATCGGAAGCCGAGCTCGAGCGGATCGCCGAGATCGCGAGCGCACGCTCGACCACGGCGCGGGTCTCGTTTCGCGTCAACCCCGACGTCGACGCGAAAACGCATCCCTACATTTCTACCGGGCTCAAGGAAAACAAGTTCGGCGTGGCTTACGCCGAGGCCGAGCGCATTTATCGCAAGGCGGCGGCGCTCGATGCGATCGAAGTGATCGGCATGGATTGCCACATCGGCTCGCAACTGACCGAGCTCGCCCCGTTCATCGACGCGCTCGACCGCATGCTCGAACTGATCGAGCGACTGCGCGCACACGGCATCGACATTTCCCACCTCGACCTCGGCGGCGGGCTCGGTATCCGCTATCGCGACGAGGCGCCGCCCTTGCCGGCCGACTGGGCGAGCGCGCTCGGCGAGCGCCTCGAGCGCTTCGCCGGCACGATCCTGATCGAGCCCGGGCGCGCGATCGCCGGCAACGCCGGCATTCTGCTGACCCGGGTCAACTACCTCAAGCCGTCGCCGGGCAAGAATTTCGCCGTCGTCGACGCGGCCATGAACGACCTGATCCGGCCAGCGCTGTACGGCGCCTGGCAGGCGATCATTCCGGTCACCGAAGGCGGCGATGCGCCGACGCGTGTCTATGACGTCGTCGGCGCGGTTTGCGAATCGAGCGATTTTCTCGGCAAGGAGCGCGAACTCGCGATAGCGCAGGGCGACCTGCTCGCGGTGCGCTCGTCCGGCGCCTACGGTTTCGGCATGGCGTCGAATTACAACACGCGCCCGCGCGCGGCCGAGGTCATGGTCGACGGCGACAGGCACTACTGCGTGCGCGAGCGCGAGCGCTTCTACGACCTGATACGCGGCGAATCGCTGCTGCCATGAAACTGCGCTTCGCCAAGATGCATGGCCTCGGCAACGACTTCATGGTGATCGACGCGATCAACCAGGCTTTCAAGCCCGAGCCGGCGCTGATCCGCCGCTGGGCCGACCGCTTCGGCGGGGTCGGTTTCGATCAGATGCTCGTGGTCGAGCGGCCCGAGGGTTCCGCCGCCGCGTTCAGATACCGAATCTTCAACGCCGACGGCGGCGAGGTCGCGCAGTGCGGCAACGGCGCCCGCTGTTTCGCCCGCTTCGTGCGCGAGCAGGGCCTGACCGATCTCGAGCGGATACCGGTCGAGACCAGCAGCGGCTCGCTGGTGCTCGAAGCGATCGACGCAAGCCGTTTCCGCGTCGACATGGGCGTGCCGCGCTTCGAGCCGGCCGAGATCCCGCTTGCCGTCGATGCGCGACAAGACCTCTACCACGTTGAATGCGACGGCCGCGAGGTCGAGTTCTTCGCCTGCTCGATCGGCAACCCGCACATGGTCATCGCGGTCGACGACGTCGATACCGCGCCCGTCGACACCCTCGGGCCCGGCTTCGAGTCGCACCCGCTTTTTCCCGAGCGGATCAACGTCGGTTTCGTCGAGTTCGTCGACCGCGGCGCTTTCCGCCTGCGCGTCTACGAGCGCGGCGTCGGCGAAACCCGCGCCTGCGGCAGCGGCGCCTGCGCGGCGATGGTCGCGGGTGTGTCGCTCGGCCGGCTCGATTCGACCGCGGCCGCGAGCCTGCGCGGCGGCGAACTCAAACTGGAATGGCAAGGCGGCGCAAACCCCGTTATGATGACGGGCGATACGGCAATGGTCTATCACGGCGAGATTGAATATGAGTGACGTCGGCGCGGAACAGGCGCGGGACGACGCGGCCGAGGAGGCGCGCGTCATCCGGTTTCTGCAGAAAAACCCCGAAATATTAATGGCTTACCCCGAGATTTTCTCGACGCTCGCGATCCCGCACCAGACCGGCGGAGCGACCTCGCTGGTCGAACGCCAGCTCAAGCTGCTGCGCGAGGAAAACCAGAAGCTCAAGGCCAAGATCGACGAGTTGGTCGGCATCGCGCGCGAAAACGAGGAGCTCAACCAGCGCTTCCACCGGCTCGCGCTGGAACTGATGAGCACCGACGCCCTGCATGACGTGCTGGCGATGGTGCAGGACCAGGTGCAGACCTTCTTCTATACCGATTTCGTCTGTTTTCGCTTCCTGCCGGGCGTCGGCAATGCCGGCAAGGCGCTCGACGGGCTCTACCTCGACGACCACAGCGGCATTCTCGACAGCGTCAAACCGTGGCTCGACGCGCGCAAACCCGTTTGCGGCCGCCAGGACGAGAAAATCATCCGTGAGCTGTTCGGCCCCGATATCCGCATCGGCTCGAGCGCGCTGATCCCGCTCTACCATGCGCGGCCGCTCGGCCTGCTGTGTCTCGGCAGCGTCAGCGCCGACCGCTTCGGCCTGGCGATGGGCACGATCTTCCTGCAACAGCTCGGCGAGCTCGTCAGTCATCGATTGCACAGCCTGATGCAGGTGGAGTAAAGCGTGGACGAAGCTCTGGAGCAGTTCATCCAGATGTTACGCAGTGAACGCTACTCCTCCGCCCATACCCTGTCGAACTATCGCCGCGATCTCGAACGATTCGCCGCGCACCTGCGCGCGCGCGGCATCGACGACTGGCGGCGGGTCGCGCACGACGAGGTCGGCGCCTATGCCGCGCGGCGGTTCCGCGAGGGGCGCAAGAGCCGAACGATCGCACGCGAGCTGTCGGCGATTCGCAGTTTCTACCAGCATCTGATCCGGCATCGGGTCGTTGCCGACAACCCGGCGCGTGACGTCAAGGCGCCCAGGGCCGACAAGCCGCTGCCCAAAACCTGCGACGCCGAAGCGCTCGATCGCCTGTTGCGGCCCGCCGACGACGGCGATCCGCTGGAGATGCGCGATCTCGCGATTTTCGAGCTGATCTACTCGTCGGGCCTGCGTCTCGCCGAACTCGTCGGCATCGACCTCGACGACATCGATTTGCGCGCACGCCGGCTGACGGTGACCGGCAAGGGCAACAAAACTCGCCAGCTGCCGGTCGGGCGCAAGGCGGCCGCGGCGGTCGCACGCTGGCTCGAACACCGCCGGGCGATGGCGCGCGACGACGAGAAGGCGTTGTTCGTCAGCCGCCGGGCGCGGCGCATTTCGCCGCGCAACGTGCAAAGCCGGCTCGAACGCCTGATTCGAAGGCGCGCGCTCGAGCAAAACCTGTCGCCGCACGTGCTGCGCCATTCGTTTGCGACCCACCTGCTCGAGTCGAGCTCCGATTTGCGCGCGGTGCAGGAGTTGCTCGGCCACGCCAACATCGCGACGACGCAAATCTATACCCACCTCGATTTCCAGCACCTCGCCCAGGCCTACGACGCCGCCCACCCCCGCGCCAGGCGCAAATCCGCCAAACCCGAACCCCAATAAATTTACTCAGGGAAATTACTGCGAGTAAAAAAATTGGCGTACCCGAATCCGGGTCAGAGCAAATATTACGAACGAGTCATTGACCCGAGCTAAATTTTGCTCCGACCCGAAATCGAGGGGCGGTTGCAATTGGCGGCGGCGGCCATATGTGACAATATCTACCGACACACGACCTCCCGGGAAGCGGTTTTGCAGCAATTCGAAGGCACCACGATTCTTTCCGTGCGCCGCGGCGACAGCGTCGTCGTCGGCGGCGACGGCCAGGTCAGCATGGGCGACACGATCATGAAGGGCAACGCGCGCAAGGTGCGGCGACTCTACAAGGACCAGGTCATCGCCGGCTTCGCCGGCGGCACCGCCGACGCGTTCATGCTGTTCGAGCTGTTCGAGGCCAAGCTCGACAAGCATCGCGGGCAAATGGTCCGCGCCGCGGTCGAACTGGCCAAGGACTGGCGCTCGGATCGCGCGTTGCGCCGCCTCGAAGCGTTGCTGTGCGTCGCCGACGCCGAGGCTTCGCTGATCATCTCGGGCAACGGCGACGTCATCGAACCCGAGGACAGCCTGATGGCGATCGGCTCGGGAGGCCCCTACGCGCAGGCCGCGGCGCGCGCGATGCTCGACACGACCGAGCTCGATGCGCGCGCGATCGTCGAGAAAGGCCTCGCGATTGCCGGCGACATCTGCGTCTACACCAATCGCAACCTGACGTTCGAAGAATTGAGCTACTGAGATTGCCATGGACAGTAAGGTCTTGACCCATTCACCGATGACGCCGCGCGAGATCACCCAGGAGCTCGACAAGCACATCATCGGCCAGGACAACGCCAAGCGCGCGGTCGCGATCGCGCTGCGCAACCGCTGGCGCCGCCAGCAGGTCAGCGAAGACCTGCGCAACGAGATCACGCCGAAGAACATCCTGATGATGGGCCCGACCGGGGTCGGCAAGACCGAGATCGCACGCCGCCTCGCGCGGCTCGCCAATGCGCCCTTCATCAAGGTCGAGGCGACCAAGTTCACCGAGGTCGGTTACGTCGGCCGCGACGTCGAATCGATCATTCGCGACCTCGTCGACGTATCGATCAAGGAGATGCGCGAGGCCGAGGTCGGGCGCGTGCGTCATCGCGCCGAGGATGCCGCCGAGGAGCGCGTGCTCGACGCGCTGTTGCCGCGGCCCAGGGATTTCGACGGCGAAACCCGCGCCAACGACAGCGACGGCACGCGCCAGAAGTTCCGCAAGATGTTGCGCGAGGGCAAGCTCGCCGACAAGGAGATCGAGATCGACCTGCAGCTGCCGTCGGTCGGCGTCGAGATCATGGCGCCGCCCGGCATGGAGGAGATGACCAATCAGCTGCAGGGGCTTTTCCAGAACCTCGGCGGCGGTAAAGCGCGCACGCGCAAGCTGCGCGTCGAGGACGCGCTCAGGCTGCTCACCGACGAGGAAGCCGGCAAGCTGATCAACGAGGAAGAACTCAAGCTGTCGGCGCTCGAAAACGCCGAACAAAACGGGATCGTTTTCATCGACGAGATCGACAAGGTCGCGCGGCGCTCGGAGACGCACGGCGCCGACGTATCGCGCGAGGGCGTGCAGCGCGACCTGCTGCCGCTGGTCGAGGGCTGCACCGTGTCGACCAAGGCCGGCATGATCAATACCGACCACATCCTGTTCATCGCTTCGGGCGCTTTTCACGTGTCGAAGCCGAGCGATCTGATCCCCGAACTGCAGGGCCGGCTGCCGATCCGCGTCGAACTCGCGGCGCTGACGGTCGACGACTTCAGGCGAATCCTGCGCGAGCCCGACGCGAGCCTGACCGAGCAGTACTCGGCGCTGATCGACACCGAAGGCGTGCATCTGGATTTCACCGACGAAGCGCTCGCGCGTATCGCCGAGGTCGCGTTCCGCGTCAACGAAAAGCAGGAAAACATCGGCGCGCGGCGTCTGCATACCGTCATGGAGCGCCTGCTCGAGCAAATCAGCTTCGAGGCCTCCGACATGGTCGAGCAGAAATTGACGATCGACGCGGCCTACGTCGATGCACACCTCGGCGAGCTGTCGCTCGACGAGGACCTGTCGCAATACATCCTCTGATGAAGCCGACCGCGATCAACCTGCACAAGGTCTCGCGTGTACTCGAAGTCACTTTCGAGGACGGCGCCAGTTTCGGCTTGCCGGCCGAGTACCTGCGGGTTTATTCGCCGTCGGCCGAGGTCCAGGGCCACGCGCCCGGACAGGAAGTGCTGCAGATCGGCAAGCAGGACGTTGCGATCGAAAACGTCGAGCCGATCGGCCACTACGCGATCAAGCTGATCTTCGACGACGGCCACGACAGCGGCATCTACAGCTGGAAATATCTGCACGAGCTCGGCGAAACCTACGCCGAGCGCTGGGATTACTACCTCCAGAGGCTCGAAGAAGCCGGCCACAAGCGCAAAGCCGACACCTGAGAACGCCCCCGGACGCTCGCTGGTTCGGGGACACAATACCCACTAACCCGATACGCCGAGCGGAATCCGTTTTGACGGCTGCCCACCCTGTTTAGGTAATCGGTATCGTGCTCCCGAAATCCCCGAAATCGGGAGCGATGACGCGGATTGCGAGCCGTGCTATGGTTTCCGGCATGCAAGACGAGACCACCGATTTCGGCTACGAAGACGTTCCGCCAGGCGACAAGCAGGCCCGCGTCGACGCGGTATTCGACTCGGTTGTCGAGCGCTACGACCTGATGAACGACGTCATGTCGCTCGGCGCGCACCGCCTGTGGAAGCGCTACACCCTCGAACTTTGCGGCCTGCGGCCGGGCCAGCGCGTGCTCGATCTCGCCGGCGGCACCGGCGACCTCGCGCTCGGCGCCGCGCGACGGGTCATGCCCGGCGGCAGCGTCGTGCTGGCCGACATCAACGCGTCGATGCTGCGCCGCGGCCGCGACCGGATGATCGACGCCGGCCTGATCGACGGCATCGACGCGATCCAGAGCAACGCCGAAGCGCTGCCGTTTGCCGACAACAGTTTCGATTGCATCACCATCGCGTTCGGCCTGCGCAACGTCACCGACAAGGCGAAGGCGCTGGCCGAGATGCGGCGCGCGCTCAGGCCCGGGGGCCGCGCCTGCGTGCTCGAGTTTTCGAAGCCGCTGTGCGCGCCGCTCGAGCAGGCCTACGACTTTTACTCGTTCCAGGTATTGCCGCGTCTCGGCGAGTGGATCGCGCGCGACCGCGCGAGCTATCGGTACCTGGCCGAGTCGATCCGTCGCCATCCCGACCAACAGGCATTGCGCCGGATGATGCTCGACGACGGCGGCTTCGACGAGGTCGAGGTGCACAATCTCAGCGGCGGCATCGTCGCGCTGCACCGCGCCTTCAAGTACTAGGCCGCCGCGTTCGATGTCGACCCAGGTGAATCCCGGCGCGACGCTGCTCGACAGCCTGCAACACGGCTTCGTCGCCGCGCTCGAGATCGGCGGCAACCGCCTGCTCGGCTACGATCCGGACGCGCTCGAGCGTTGCCGCAAGCTCGAGGGCCGCTGCATTTCGCTCGAGATCAGCGATCTCGATTTCCGGATTTACTGCCATCCCGGCGCCGCCGGCATCCGCCTGTCGCGCGACGCGCCACCGCGCGAGATCGACGCGTCCATATCGGGGCGCCTGATGGCGCTGGTCAATCTCGCCGCCGAAGACGACAAGCTGTCGACCTCGATGCAGGAACGGGTCAGCTATCACGGCGACGTTGCGCTCGCCCAGCGCATGCAGAAAATCGTCGCCGGCCTCGACATCGACTGGGAAGACGTGCTTGCCGAATACACCGGCGACGTGCTCGCCTATCAGCTCAACAAAGGCTGGCGCGAACTGCGCGCGCGCCTGCGCGATGGCGCCGACTCGCTGCTCGCGACGAGTAGCGAATTCCTGCGCGAGGAAGCGCGGCTCACGCCGACGCGCACCGAATTCGATCGTCTCGCCGCCGGCATCACCACGCTCAAGCACGATGCCGCGCGCCTCGAAGCCCGCGTGCAGCTGCTGCTCGACGCCTTGCGCGAGCGCGACGACTGATGCGCAACCTGTTTCGCCTGGTTGCGGTCAACTTTACGATGGCGCGCTTCGGGCTCGACGAAATCGTCCTGTCGATTCATTTCTTCCGCCCGCTCTACTGGCTCGGCCTGATCAACCCGTTCAACTGGTTCCGCTCGCGCGAACAATCGCAGGCCGTGCGCCTGCGGCTTTGCATCGAATCGCTCGGCCCGATCTTCATCAAGTTCGGGCAGATGCTGTCGACGCGGCGCGACCTGCTCGGCGACGAAATCACCGACGAGCTCGAGAAACTGCTCGACCGGGTACCGCCGTTTCCGTGGCAACAGGCGCTCGCGATTCTCGAGCGCGAACTCGGCATGCCGCTGGAGACGGCCTTCAAGTCCTTCGACGAGCGCGAAATCGCTTCGGCTTCGATTGCCCAGGTCTATGCCGCGCAGCTCGCCGACGGCGAGGCCGTCGTCGTCAAGATCGTGCGCCCGGGCATCGAGCGCCGGATCCGCCAGGACATCGAGTTGCTGCTGCTACTCGCGCGCCTGGCCGAGCGCTACTGGGACGAGGCGCCGCGCGTCAAGCCGGTGCAGATCGTGCGCGAGTTCGAGACCACTATCCTGCACGAACTCGATCTCGTGCGCGAAGCGGCCAACGCCAACGAATTGCGGCGCCACTTCGACGGTTCGACCGATCTCTACGTGCCGCGGATCTACTGGGATTTTTGCCGCCGCCGGGTGCTGGTTATGGAGCGCATCGCCGGCATTCCGGTGACCGATCTCGCGCGCCTCAACGCGCACGGCGTAAACCTCGAGGTGCTGTCACGCAAGGGCGTCGAAATTTTCTTCACCCAGGTCTTCCAGCACAATTACTTTCACGCCGACATGCATCCCGGCAACATCTTCGTCGATCCGGGCTCGCCCGAGGATCCGCGCTACATCGCGGTCGATTTCGGCATCATGGGTTCGCTGTCGAGGAGCGACCAGCGCTATCTCGCGGAAAATTTCGTCGCCTTTTTCAATCGCGATTATCGCCGCGTCGCCGAGCTGCACGTCGACTCGGGCTGGGTCGACCCCGACACCCGCATCGACGAGTTCGAGGCGGCGGTGCGCACCGTCTGCGAGCCGATGTTCCAGAAACCGCTCGCCGAGTTTTCCTTCGGCCAGCTGCTCGTGCGCCTGTTCCAGACCGCGCGCGCGTTCAACATGGAAATCCAGCCGCAGTTGCTGTTGCTCGAAAAGACCTTCCTGCACATCGAGGGCATCGGCCGCCAGCTCTACCCGCAACTCGACCTGTGGGATACGGCCAAGCCGTTCCTCGAGCGCTGGCTGTCCGAACAGCTCGGCACGCGCGCGCTGATCAAGGGGCTGCGGCAGAATCTGCCATACATCGCCGAGCACCTGCCCGACCTGCCGCAGCTCGCGTTCAAGGCGCTCGACCGGATCGCAAACGACAAGCTGCAGGTCGAAATGAGTTCGGCCCAACTCGAGGCCCTGAAGCAGGAGATTCGCGCCGCCAACCGGCGCGGCGTGCGCGCGACGATCGGCGCGAGTTTCGTCATCAGCGCGAGCGTGATCATGGGGCTGGACGGCATCGCGCCGATCATGATCGGCGGCGGCCCGATCCTGGTGCCTCTGATCAGCGCGGTGCTGTTCGTACCCGGGCTGTATTTACTGCTCAGCAGCTACCTCGACAACCCCTGAGATAGGGGGACAGTATACCTAACTACCTTAATTTCGTTGCCAATTGAAACTTAATTAAGGTAGTTAGGTAAACTGTCCCCCTAATTGTGTGGTTTGATTGTCAGCCGAGCGGGCCGCAGTGCTCGCGGGTCAGGTTCTTGTTGAGACGCTTGCCGCGCTGGTAGCCCTTCCAGTAGGCCGTCTTGACCTCGTCGAGATACTCCGCCGGCACCGAGGCGAGAAACTGGTTGTAGTCGCGGTTGAAGACCTTGTCGCTGTCGCAGAACTTGCGCTTGAAGGCGAGCTGGCCGCTGAGTTCGGCGATCCGCAGGTGGCGCAGCTTCGGGTCTTCGGCCGGCTCGACCGGTTCGGCCTGGGCCGCTTCGGGTTCTTCGCTGCGGGCTTTTTTCGGATCCTCGACAACGTTCGCCTCGTCGGCCGTTTCGGCGCGCTGGCGCGAGCGGGTCAGGCGCTCGCATTCGTCCTCCGACAGCAACTCGGTCTCGTCCTTGCTCTTGTCGAATCCTTCCTGAAACGCGTCGCGCATCGCGTCACGGTTGGCTTCGGGCACGAGTTGCACACGCTGCGTGAATTCGGCGAGCACGCCGGCTTCGCCGCATTGCAGGCGCGAGTAGCTGAGCGTACCGAGGGTGCGCGACAGGTTGACGACCGTGGTTGCCGCATTCGCGAGCGCGGCCGCGGCTTCGTCGTCATCCTCGGCGGGCGGCGCATTGAGCCGCTCGATAGCCTTGTCGATGATCTGCATGATCGAGTTCAGGCCCTGGTCGGCGAGTTCCGCGCGGGCCGTCTGGCCGGCACCGGCGAGCACTATTGATACCAGCAGCAAGTTGAGAAATTTCATGCTGTTACCGTGATTTGCTGATGATGAGGATTAGATCATGGATCGGTTGCACCATCCAGTGTACTTATAGCCGCAATTTTGCGCTGTTTCACAATTTCGACGATAATGCCGCGTCTTTTCGCCGCCACCGCCGGATGAAGCCGTCCGCCATGCCCCCGACCGCGCCCCGTATCGGATTCGTCAGCCTCGGCTGCCCCAAGGCGACGGTCGACTCCGAACGCGTCATTACTCAGCTGCGCGCCGAGGGCTACGCGCTGGTTCCCGATTACGGGTCGGCCGATCTCGTGATCGTCAATACCTGCGGTTTCATAGACGCCGCGATCGATGAATCGCTTGAAACCATCGGCGAGGCGCTGCGCGAGAACGGTCGGGTGATCGTCACCGGCTGCCTCGGCGCGCGCGCCGGGCTGATCGAAGACCGCTTCCCCGACCTGCTCGCGGTCACCGGACCCGAGGCGACCGAAGAAGTCATGCACGCGGTCCGCGCCGAGCTGCCGGCGCCGCACCACCCGTTCGTCGACCTGGTGCCGCCGCAGGGCGTCCGGCTGACGCCGAGACATTACGCCTACCTCAAGATCTCCGAGGGCTGCAATCACCGCTGCAGCTTTTGCATCATTCCGTCACTTCGCGGTGACCTCATCAGCCGGCCGATCGACGGCGTCATGGACGAGGCGGCGGCGCTGGTCGACGCCGGCATCCGCGAGCTGCTCGTGATATCGCAGGATACGAGCGCCTACGGCGTCGATACGCGTTACGCGACCCGCTTCTGGCGCGGCCAGCCGCTCAGGACCCGGTTCGTCGACCTTGCGCGAGCGCTCGGCCAGTTCGGCATCTGGGTTCGATTGCACTACGTCTATCCCTACCCGCACGTCGACGACGTCATCCCGCTGATGGCCGACGGCCGCATCCTGCCGTACCTCGATATGCCGTTGCAGCATGCGAGCGCGCGGATACTCAAGGCGATGCGCCGGCCGGGCGATCGCGAGCGCATGCTCGAGCGCCTCGCCGGCTGGCGCGAAATCTGTCCCGAACTCGTCATCCGCAGCACCTTCATCGTCGGGTTTCCCGGCGAAACCGAGGCCGATTTCGAGGAGCTGCTCGACTTCCTCGACGCCGCCGAGCTCGACCGGGTCGGTTGTTTCACCTATTCGCCGGTCGCAGGCGCCGCCGCCAACGACCTGCCCGGCGCGGTTGCCGACACAATCAAACAGGAACGCTTCGATCGCTTCATGCAGCGACAACAGCGGATCAGCGCGCGCAAGCTCGCGGCGCGGGTCGGGTCGCGAATGACAGTGCTGATCGAACGCGTCGACGACGGCGGCGCGACCGCGCGCTCCTACGCCGACGCGCCCGAGATCGACGGCGTGGTCCATGTCGCCGGCAACGAGCCGCTCGCGGTCGGCGATTTCTGTGACGTCGAGATCACCGCGGCCGATGCCTACGATCTCTACGCTTCGCCGAGTAAATAAACCGAGCCGCCCTCGACCCGAATCGGCAAGGCTTCGAGAAAGGCGCCCGGGCACGGGCCGAGAATGCACTCCCCGGTATCGATCAGAAAGCGCGCATCGTGCACCGCGCACTGGATCAGCGCGCCGTCACGGTCGAGAAACTGGTGATCGACCCAGTCGAGCGGCGATCCGGTATGCGGGCAGGAATTGCGATAGGCGAAGCACTCCTTGCCGCGACGCACGACGAACCCGTTCACGAAGCGGTCGCCCCGGGTCAGCGAAAATCCGTACGACCCCGGGTCGGCGATGCGATCGAGTTCGCAGATTCGGATCATTTCGGTCATTTAAGGACTCAACCATTCGCGTGTGCGGCCGATACAACCGAAGTGGCTTCGCGGCCAGAGAATCGCGTTGCCGGAATTTCGCAGGCAAATGGTTTCAGGAGAAGACAGGCGATCAATCCTCATGCTCGATCCGGTGCCCCAAACTAGCGACTGGAAGTCGAAATATCAAGCCGCGCTCGAGGAACTCGACGCGCGCCGGCTCGAGTGGACGGGCATCGAGGAATTGTTGCGCAAGGCCATCGGTCGGCTCAGTATCGCCGGCCGCGGGCTCGACGCGCGTCTCGACGAGCAACTCGAGCAGATCCACGAATTGACGCGCGAAAAACGCGACGAGAACCTCGCGCAGGCGCTCGACGCGCTGTCCGAAATCGTCACGACCCTCGATGACCCGCAGTATGCGAGCAAGCAGCACCGCGCCGACCCGATCAGGTTTCTGCTCGAGCTGCTGCACGGCATCCATTTCGACAAGTCGCAACGCCAACACTTGCGCGAAATTTGCTCGGAGTTGCTCATGTCGGTCGCCCGGGGCCAGGAGCGCGACGTCGTCGCCGGCTACATCCAACAGCTCGCTGCGCTGATCAACGAAAACTTCGACAACCTCTCGGTCACGTCGAACTCGGCAAAGATCGTGTTTCAGCTGCTCGACCTGCTCGATCTCGACGCCGAGCGACGCAACCAGATCCACCTCTTGCTGCAGGATGCCGAAGAATTCCGCGAGGCCGAGCTGCATCGACTCGCCGAGATGCTCAACGCCCAGCTCGGCAATCGCGGCGACAACGCGTCGATCGACGACGTCATGTCGACGCTGCTCGAGCGGCTCGCAATCGTCCAGGGCGCCAACGACGAGATTACCCAGATCCAGGCGAAAATCAGCGACGGCGTCGACGGCGAAGCCTGGGTCGACACGCTCAACGACATCGTCGGCACGGTATCGGACTCGCTGCAAAACCTCGATCGCGAAAAACGCGAACTCGAGGCCTTCATCGTCAGCGTCACCGAGCAACTCGGCGAAATCACCGAGCTGATCGCCGAGGATCACAAGGACCATCAATCCGACCACGACGACACGCAATCGCTGCACAGCTTCGTGCGAGAAGGCATGAACCTGATCCAGAAAAACTTTCAGACGTCGACTGACATCAGGCAAATCAAGGACGCGATCGAGCAAAACATCGACCAGATCCGCGGTGGCGTCGACGATTTCGTCAACCGCATCAACGCGCGTCACGAAGCGACCGAGGAACGCAACCAGCGACTCACCGAGCAGCTGACGCAAATGGAGATGGAAACCCAGACGCTGCAATTCCAGTTGAAGGAAAACCGTGTCAAGCTACTGCACGACTCCCTGACCGGGGTCTACAGCCGGGTCGCCTACGACGAGCGCATCGAGCAGGAACTGGCGCGCTGGAACCGCTATCGTTCGCCGTTCAGCTACGTCATCGTCGACCTCGATCATTTCAAGCGCATCAACGATACCTGGGGTCACAGCGCCGGCGACAAGGCGCTCAAGATCATCGCCAAGTTGATGCAGGACTACGTACGCAAGTCGGACGCGGTGTTTCGTATCGGCGGCGAGGAATTCGTCCTGCTGATGACCGACACCGCGGCCGAACGCGCCGACCAGGCGATCGCCAAGATGCGCGCAGCGATCGCCGAATCGAGTTTTCATTTCAAGGGCGAGCCGGTGCAGATCACGCTGTCGGCCGGCATAACCGAAACGCGGCCCGGCGACGACGCGGAGAGTATTTACGAACGCGCCGACCAGGCGCTGTACAAGGCCAAGCGCAGCGGACGCAACTGCCAGTTCATCGCCGACTAGGCGATTTCGGCGGGAGTCTTCGCGACGATGGTCAAAGCATGCAGTTCGCCGGACGCGATTTCGTCGTTGACGCAGGCGTACACGAGCCGGTGGCGCTTGAGTGGCGACAGCCCGGTAAAGGCTTCACTGGTCACGTTGGCGGTGTACTTGCCGTCGCCGCCGCTGACCTCGACGTGGGCGTCCGGCATGCGTTCGGCAATGAGTTGCTGAATCTGTTCTGGAGTCATGGTCGAGAGCGGTAGAACCGACGGCAAACAAGTTTACTAGAGGCGCGAGGAAAAACCATGCACAAAATCCATCTCATCGTTATCGCCGGACTGCTCGGCTTCGGGTCGGCGCAGGCAACCGAGGACGCCGCGCCGGCGGCCGGCTCCGGCGCCTACGTCTCGCTCGGCGAGCCGCTGGTGCTGAATCTCGACGGCGGACGCAAGCTCAGCTTTCTGCAAATCAGCGCCGACGTACTGGTCGGCGATTCGGACGACCAGTACGAAGTCAAGCTGCACGTACCGGCGATCCGGCACAAGCTGATCATGTTGCTGTCGGAGCAAAAAACCGGCGATATCAAATCCCCGGCAAAACGCGAAGAGATTCGCCAGCAGGTGACTAGCGAGGTCCAGCAATTGATCGCCGAACTGTCGGACGACGCCGAAATTTCGGAAGTCCTGTTCTCGAGCATTCTCGTGCAGTAGGAAAAAAGGGGACAGTTTCGACGTATCAGTCGGCGGGCGGGTCGACGATCAGCTCGATCGCGTCGTCGTCGACGCCAATTTTTGCCTGGCCGTGGATGAAGGCAAGCAGCTTTTCGCCGGCCATCGCGTAGCGCCAGCCCTGCAACAGGCGGCTCGAGCGACGACCGGCGAGCAGCTTGTCGATGTCCTTGCGCGTCGCCAGCGTCGCCAGCGCGACGCCGTTGTCGGCGGCGATCGCGCGACACAGCCCCATCAGGCAATCGCCGAGCGCGAGCTCGGCGTCGCTCAATCGCAAGGTCTTGTCGTGGCGCGGGTAATCCTGCGGATCGATCCGCGCGGCGGAGCGCACGATCCGCAGCAATTCGTCGCCGTAGCGCTTGACGGTCTTGTCGGGCAGATCCGGAACCTGCGCCAGTTCGGCGGCGGCGTCCGGTTTGCGACGCGCGATCTCGACCAGCGCCTCGTCCTTGACGATCCAGCGGCGCGGCCGGTTCTGTCGCTGCGCGACCTGCTCGCGCCAGCGGCACAACTCGCTCGCGATCCAGAGTTTTTCGCCCTTCAGTTTCTGCACGCCCTTCAGGCGCGGCCACAATTGATCGAAGTCGACCGAATAGTTTTCCGCGCGTTCGAATTCGGCAAGGTCCTTTTCGATCCACGCCAGACGGCCGCCGGCATCGAGCCGCGCGTGCATCTCGGCGTAGAGCGGCAACAGGTAGCGCACGTCGTCCATCGCGTAGTCGAGCTCGTCGGCCGACAACGGCCGCCGCGTCCAGTTGGCGCGGGTATGTTTCTTGTCCAGCGACACGCCGAGCACGTCGCGCACGAGGTCCGCGTAGGACACCTGGTGGCTGTAGCCGAGCACCGCCGCGGCCAGCTGGGTATCGAACACCGGCGCCGGCACCGCACCGAACTTCTGGTAGAGGATTTCGAGATCCTGCGACGGCGAGTGGAACACCTTGATCACCGAGGCGTCGGCGAGCAACGCGGCCAGCGGTGCGAGATCGTCGAGCGCGAGCGGATCGACGCAGGCGAGGCGGGATTCCGACGCCAGCTGAATCAGCGCCAGCTCGGGGTAGTAGGTGCTCTCGCGCACGAACTCGGTATCGATCGCGCAGACGCGATCGTGCGCAATGTCGGCGCAGGTTCGACCGAGTTCGTCGCTATCGTCGATGAAATCGAAGTCGCGGTCGTCACTCATGCCGGTCACTCAACATGGCCTTGCGCCGGATATCGCGCAGCACGACGAAGACCCAGGGCCAGATCAGCATGCCGATGAGCGGCGCGCCGAAGAATGCGAGCAGCGGCGTCGGCCGACCCATTATGCCCTCGACCCAGGCCACCAGCACCTGGTCGATCAGCAGCAGCGCGAACACGTAGATCGACTGCTGCAAGAGCGCGAGCACGCGAATGCGCTGGTAAAAATTCTGGTTGACGAAAACGACCACGACCAGCGCCAGCGTATGTTGCCCCAGCAGCGTGCCTTGCGACACGTCGAGAATGATCCCGGTGAAGAACGCAAACCACAGGCCGACCTGCTTGGGCAGTGCCATGCTCCAGTAGATCAACACCAGCGCGACCCAGTCGGGCCGGTACAGCTGGGCCCACACCGGCAGCGGCATGATCGCGAGGATCACGGCCACCAGCAGGCTCAGGTAAATGACGAGATAGCGAAGCTGGGACACGCGCGCTCAATCGCGGGGTTTGATGACCAGGACTTCGCGACTGGAATCGAGACGAGCCTTGGGTTCGGCGATGACCGTGACGAAACCGTGCACGCGGTCCTCGTCGATCGCGACGACTTTCGCCACCGGGTAGTCGGCCGGAAAGCGGCCGCCGAGGCCCGATGTCACGAGTTCGTCGCCGATCATGATGTCGGCCGTCGCCGGCAGGTAACGCAGCTCGAGCTGGGTCGTCGAACCGCGGCCGAAGGCCACCGAGCGCGTACCGCTGCGGACGAACTGCACCGGCGTGGCGTGCTCCGGGTCCGAGATCAGCATCGTCGTCGCGGACTGCGGGTTGACGTGAACGATCTGGCCCATGACGCCGAAGTCGTCGATCACCGCGTAGCCCAGCTCGATGCCGTCGCCGCTGCCCCGATTGATCTCGATCAGCTGGCGGTAGGGATTCTGGTCGACCGACAGCAGCTCGGCGACGATAACGTCGTCGGCGATCTTGCGCGACGAGCCGAGCAGCAGCCGCAGGCGCGCGTTTTCCTCGGCGAGGATTTCGAGCTTTTGCAGGCGCGCATTGAGAATCCGGCTTTGCGCGCGCAGCGCGGCGTTTTCGTCGAGCAACTCGGTGTGCGACGTGAACCACTCGCCGACCCAGTTGCCGGCGATCGCCGGCAGGCTGACGAGATAGCGCAGCGGCGACAGCGCGAGCGAGATGTTGGAGCGCACGACTTCGAGATGATGAAAGCGGTGATCGACCACCATCAGCGCGACGCACAGAATCACCAGGAACAGGGCTTGCAGGGTTGCGCCGCGTGCCTGGATAACGATATTCATGCAGGGATTCGGACCGCGGCGCTACTCTACGGCGAGGAAGTCGAGCCCGTGTTCGTCGATCATTTCGAGGACGCGCCCGCCGCCGCGGGCGACGCAGGTCAGCGGATCTTCGGCGATGATGACCGGCAGGCCGGTCTCTTCCATGATCAGCCGGTCGAGGTCGCGTAACAGCGCGCCGCCGCCGGTCAGTACGATGCCGCGCTCGGCGATGTCGGAGCCGAGTTCGGGCGGGGTCTGCTCCAGCGCGTTCTTGACCGCCGAGATGATGCCGTAGAGCGGGTCCTGCAACGCCTCGAGGATCTCGTTGCTGTTGAGCGTGAAACTGCGCGGCACGCCCTCGGACAGGTTGCGGCCCTTGACCTCCAACTCGAGCAGGTCCTTGCCCGGATAGGCCGCGGCGATCTGCACCTTGATCTTCTCGGCGGTGGCCTCGCCGATCAGGATGCCGTAGTTGCGGCGCACGTAATTGATGATCGCCTCGTCGAAGCGATCGCCGCCGATGCGCACCGACGCCGAGTAGACGATGCCGTTCAGCGACATGACCGCGACCTCGGATGTACCGCCGCCGATGTCGAGCACCATCGAACCCTGGGCTTCGTCGACCGGCATGCCGGCGCCGATCGCCGCCGCCATCGGCTCCTCGATCAGGTAGACCTTGCGCGCGCCGGCGCCGAGCGCCGATTCGCGGATCGCGCGGCGTTCGACCTGCGTGGCACCGCAAGGCACGCAGATCAGCACCCGCGGACTCGGCCGCATGAACTGATTTTCGTGGACCTTGCGAATGAAGTGCTGCAGCATTTTCTCGGTGTAGGTGAAGTCGGCGATGACGCCGTCCTTCATCGGCCGCTTGGCGGTGATGTTCTCGGGCGTGCGCCCGAGCATCTTCTTCGCGTCGGTGCCGACGGCCTCGATCGATTTCGGCCCGCCCGGCCCACGGTCCTGGCGAATCGCCACGACCGACGGCTCGTTCAGCACGATGCCCTGGCCGCGGGAATAAATGAGCGTATTGGCCGTACCCAGATCGATCGACAAATCATTGGATAGCAGGCCGCGAATGGCGCCAAACATGCTGTTTTTTTCTTAACCCGTCGTGTTAGATAGGCGGTGCTTCAGCACCGGTTCCAAAGCCTTTGCGCCAAATTCGCGCAAGTCGAGCGTACTATAGCTACGGGATTTGATTTTAACAAGGCAGAATTCTTTACAAATCAGTCTTTTGCTTATACATCCGGTGAAATTGTGGTAAGTTTGCCGGCTTTATCAATGCGGACCCGGATTTTCCCCGAATGGCCCTCAAGAGCGACGACGTTCGCAGCATCGCGCACCTCGCCCGGCTGCACCTGGCCGATGACGAAATCGAGCGCTACGCGACCGATCTGAGCAGCATTCTCGACCTCGTCGAACAGATGCAACGAGTCGATACGAGCGCGGTCGAACCGCTCGCCAACCCGCTCGACGCCGAGCAACGCCTGCGCGACGATTCCGTCACCGAGACCGACGAACGCGACAAGTTCCAGGCCATCGCGCCGGACGTCGAAGACGGCTTCTACCGCGTGCCCAGGGTGATCGAATGAGCGCGCGCGGCATCGCCGAGATTCGCGCCGGGCTCGACGCCGGCGAGTTTTCCAGCGTCGAAATCGCGCGCGACTACCTCGACCGCATCGAGCAGGCGAACCCGGCGCTCAATTGCTTCGTCACGACCACGCCCGAAATCGCACTGACGCAGGCGAAAGCCGCCGACGCGCGGCTCGCCGCGGGTGACGCCGGGCCGCTCACCGGTGTACCGCTCGCGCATAAGGACCTGTTCTGCACCGACGGCGTGCGCACCTCCTGCGGCTCGCGCATGCTCGACAATTTCATCGCGCCCTACGACGCGACCGTGGTCGCGAAGCTGCGCGACGCCGGCACGGTCATGCTCGGCAAGACCAACATGGACGAGTTCGCGATGGGTTCGTCGAACGAGAACTCGCACTATGGCGCGGTCAAGAACCCGTGGGATCACGCCCGCGTACCGGGGGGCTCGTCCGGAGGCTCGGCCGCCGCGGTCGCGGCAGGCCTGGCGCCTGCCGCGACCGGCACCGACACCGGCGGCTCGATCCGCCAACCGGCGGCGCTGTGCGGGGTCACCGGGATCAAGCCGACCTACGGCCGGGTCTCGCGCTACGGCATGATCGCCTACGCGTCGAGCCTCGACCAGGGCGGCCCGTTCGCGCGCAGCGCACGCGACTGCGCGCTGCTATTGGCGGCGATGGCCGGTTTCGATCCGCGCGATTCGACCTCGGCGGACGCGGCGCTGCCGGATTTCGCCGCCGAGCTCGAACGCGGGCTCGACGGGATCAGGATCGGGTTGCCAAGGGAGTATTTCGCCGACGGCCTCGATGCGCGCGTCGCCGCGGTGATCGAAGCGGCAATCGACGAATTCAGGCGTCTCGGCGCCGAGATCAGCGAGGTTTCACTGCCGAACACCGGCCTGTCGATCCCGACCTACTACGTGATCGCGATGGCCGAGTGCTCGTCGAACCTGTCGCGTTTCGACGGCGTGCGCTTCGGCCACCGCTGCGCCGACCCGGTCGATCTCGAGGATCTCTACGAGCGCTCGCGCGGCGAGGGCTTCGGCGACGAGGTCAAGCGCCGCATCATGATCGGAACCTATGCGCTGTCGGCCGGCTACTACGATGCCTACTACCTCAAGGCGCAACAGCTCCGGCGGCTGATCAAGGACGACTTTCAGCAGGCGCTCTCCGACGTCGACCTGATCCTCGGCCCGACCACACCCGAGATCGCGTTCGGGATCGGCGCCAAATCCGACGATCCGGTCAGCATGTACCTGCAGGACATTTACACAATCTCGCTGAACCTCGCCGGTCTGCCCGGCCTGTCGCTGCCGGCCGGCTTCGTCGACGGCCTGCCGGTCGGCCTGCAGCTGATCGGCAATTATTTTGACGAGGCCGGCATCCTCGCCGCCGCGCACGCGTTCCAGCAGGCGACCGACTGGCACCTGCGGGAGCCCGCGGCATGAGCGCCTGGGAAACCGTCATCGGCCTCGAGATCCACGCTCAGCTCGCGACCAAAAGCAAGATCTTCTCCGGCGCATCGACCGCGTTCGGCGCCGAACCGAATACCCAGGCCTGCGCGGTCGACCTCGGTCTGCCCGGCGTGTTGCCGGTGCTGAACCGCGCCGCGGTCGAGATGGCGCTGCGTTTCGGCGTCGCGATCGACGCCGAGGTCGCGCCGCGCTCGGTTTTCGCGCGCAAGAATTACTTCTACCCGGACCTGCCCAAGGGTTACCAGATTTCGCAGTATGAGCTGCCGATCGTCGGCCGCGGCCACGTCTTCATCACGACCGCCGACGGCAACCGCAAGGAAATCGGCATCACCCGCGCGCACCTCGAGGAAGACGCCGGCAAGTCGATCCACGACCAGTTTCCCGAGCAAACCGCCATCGACCTGAATCGCGCCGGCACGCCGCTGCTCGAGATCGTCTCGGAACCCGACATGCGCAGCGCCGACGAGGCCGTGGCCTATGCGCGGCAGATTCACTCGCTGGTGCGCTACCTCGAAATCTGCGACGGCAACATGCAGGAAGGCTCGTTCCGCTGCGACGCCAACGTGTCGATTCGACGCCGGGGCGAAACCCGGCTCGGCACGCGCACCGAGCTCAAGAACATCAACTCGTTCCGCTTCCTCGAGCGCGCGATCAATTTCGAGATCGAGCGCCAGATCGACGTCCTCGAGGCCGGCGGCGAGATCGTGCAGGAGACCCGGCTCTACGACGCCGATCGCGACGAGACGCGCTCGATGCGCAGCAAGGAAGAGGCCAACGACTACCGCTATTTTCCCGATCCCGATCTGCTGCCGGTCGCGGTCACCGCCGACGACCTCGCGCGGGTTCGCGCCGCGTTGCCGGAACTTCCCGAGGCCAAGCGGCAGCGCTACATCGACCAACTCGGCCTGTCCGAATACAACGCCGACGTGCTGACCGCGAATCGCGACACCGCCGTTTATTTCGAAGCCGCGCTCGACGCCGTACCGGGCGAGGCGACACAGCTCGCCAATTGGGTGCTCGGCGACCTCGCCGGCGCGCTCAACAGGGACGGCCTCGAAATCGTCGCGGCGCCGGTCGCGCCGGCGGCGCTCGCGCAACTGGTCGCGCGCATCGCCGACGGCACGCTGTCGGGCAAGCTTGCGAAAGAGGTCTTCGAGGCTTGCTGGCAGGGCGAGGGCGTGCCCGACGACATCATCGCCGCGCGCGGCCTGCAACAGATCACCGACAGCGGCGCGATCGAAGCGCTTATCGACGACGTCATCGCCGTCAACCCGGCGCAGGTCGAGCAGTTCCGCGCCGGCAAGGACAAGGTGCTCGGCTTCTTCGTCGGCCAGGTCATGAAACAGTCGCAGGGCAAGGCCAACCCGGCGCAGGTCAACGAAATTCTGCGCCGCAAGCTGAAATCCGGCTGACCGGCCCGGCCCGCGACTGACCTGGATCTAGCAGCTCGCGCGCGCCCGGACCATCGACGCCACGGATCGTTTACAATCGCCGGCAGAGGGCCCCCTATGTCCAAAGTCATCCTGATCACCGGCGCCGGGCGCGGTATCGGCGCCGAAACCGCGCGACTCGCCGCAAGCCGCGGCTATTCAATCTGCCTCAATTATCGCCGCGACGCCGAGGCCGTCGAGGCCGTGGCCGACAGCGTCCGCACGCTCGGCCAGCGCGCGCTCGTGCACCAGGCCGACGTCGCCGACGAAGCCGAGGTCGAAGCCCTGTTCGCCGCGATCGACGCCGAGTTCGGCCAGCTCGACGGCCTCGTCAACAACGCCGGCATACTCGAACCGCAGAGCGACCTGGTCGACATGGACGCGGCGCGCTGGCGGCGCATTCTGGACGTTAACGTCGTCGGCAGTTTTTTGTGCGCGCGCGAGGCGGTCAAGCGCATGTCGACGCGCCGCGACGGCAACGGCGGCGCGATCGTCAACCTGTCGTCGCGCGCGGCCGACCTCGGCGCGCCGCACGAGTACGTCGACTATGCCGCTGCCAAGGGCGCGATCGACGCGTTGACGATCGGCCTGGCGAAGGAAGTCGGCGACCAGGGCATTCGCGTCAACGCGGTCAAGCCCGGCCTGATCTACACCGACATCCACGCCGACGGCGGCGAGGCCGGTCGCGTCGACCGGCTCAAGGGGCAGGTGCCGATGCAGCGCGGCGGCCTGCCGGTCGAGGTGGCCGAGGCGATCCTGTGGCTGCTGTCGGACGCCTCGTCGTACACCACCGGCAGCTTCATCGATATCTCCGGAGGTCGCTGAATGGGGTCGCACAACCCGGCGTCGGTGCCGCTGCTGTCGCTCGACGCGGTCGCCTTCGACAGCGAGACCACCGGGCTCGACACCGGCAAAGCGCGGATGATCCAGCTCGGCGCGGTGCGCATCGTCCACGGCAAGGTCGACCCCGAGCGGCGTTTCGACGAACTGATCGACCCGGGCGAACCGATCCCCGACGAGAGCCGCGCGATTCACGGCATCGGCGATGCCGACGTCGCCGGCGCGCGCAAGTTTGCCGAGGTCGTCGCCGATTTCGACCGGTGGCGCGACGACGCCGTGCTGATCGGCTACGCGAGCGGCTTCGACCTGGCGATGCTGAAGCGGGAAAAGCAACTCGCCGGGCTCGAGTGGACGCCGCCGCGTTGCCTCGACGTGCGTTTTCTCGTCAACCTGCTGAAGCCCAACCTGCCCGACTTTTCGCTCGACACGATCGCGGGCTGGCTCGGCATCGAGGTTCACGAACGGCATACCGCGCTCGGCGACGCGGTCACGACCGCGACGATCTTCGTCGAGCTGATTCCGCGGTTGCGCGAGGCCGGCATTCGCACGCTGGCCGAGGCCGAGCGCGCCTGCGAACGCTTCGCCGAGACCAGCGTGCAGGAAGCCCGTATCGGCTGGCTCGATCCGCAGGCCGCGCGTCGTCGGCGCGAGGCGCTCGCGCGCATCGACAGCTTTCCGTACCGCCACCGCCTGCGCGAACTGATGTCGAGCCCGCCGTTGATCGTCGCGCCGGACATGAGCCTGCGCGACGCGCTCGCCAGGCTCATCGACGACAAGGTCAGCTCGCTCTACGTCGAACCGCGCGAGGACGGCGGCGCGCACGGCATCATCACCGAGCGCGATCTGCTGCGCCAGTTGCGCAAGGAAGGCGAGGCGGCCTTCGAGCGCCGCCTGCGCGAGGTCGCGGTGTATCCGCTCGAGAGCCTGCCCGAGGAGGCTTTCGTTTACCGCGCGATCGCGCGCATGCGCCGTCTGCACGTGCGTCACCTCGGCGTGCACGCCGCCGACGGGCGGCTGGTCGGCGCGCTGTCGGCGCGGGATTTGTTACGCCAGCGCGCCGACGACGCGGTGCTGCTCGGCGACGACATCGACGCCGCGAATTCCGCCGGGCAGATGGCCGAGGTCTGGGGCAAGATCGTGCTCGTCGCGAAAGCGCTGGTCGCCGAGGACGTCGACGCGCGCGACGTCGCCGCGGTGATTTCGCGCGAATTGTGCGCGTTGACGCGGCGCGCCTGCGTGCTCGCCGAGCGCGAGATGGATTCGCCGCCGCCCTGCCCCTACGCGATGCTCGTGCTCGGCTCCGGCGGCCGCGGCGAAAGCCTGCTGGCGATGGACCAGGACAACGCGATCGTGTTCGCCGACGGCGATCCGGGCGGCGCCGAGGACCAGTATTTCGGCACGCTTGGCGGGCGCGTTGCCGATATGCTCGACGCCGCCGGCGTGCCCTATTGCAAGGGCAAGATCATGGCGAGCAATCCGGACTGGCGGCATTCGCGCGCCGGCTGGCAGGCGCTGATCGAATCCTGGATCCGGCGCAAGTCACCCGAGGACATACTCAACTGCGATATTTTCTTCGATTCGACCTGCGTGCACGGCGACACGCGGCTGGCGGACGAGGTGCTCGCCCATGCGTTCGCAGCCGGCGCACAGGCGAAACAGTTTATCCAGCTGATGTCGATCAACGCGGCCAAGAACCGGCCGCCGCTCGGCCTGTTCGGCCGCTTCAAGCTCGCCGACGGGCGCATGGACCTGAAGATGGGCGGCATTATGCCGCTGTTCTCGACCGCGCGCGTGCTCGCGATCACCCACGCGATCCGGGTACAGTCGACGCCGGGCCGCTATGCCGCGGTCGCGCCGTTGATGGCGAACATGCAAACGACGATCGAGAACGTCAGCGAGGCGCACCGCATCCTGATCAACGCGATACTGCAACAGCAGCTGGTCGACATCGAGGCCGGCATCCCGCCGTCGAACCGCGTCGCGCCGAACGATCTGTCGTCGGCGCTGCGCGACCAGCTGAGCTGGGCGCTCGAGCAGGTTCCGAACGTCTCCAATCTGCTCGGCGACCCCCTCGCCCCCGCCTGACCCGAATGGCACTTGCTTTAACCTGTCATATTCATCATAGCGCCGCGTCATTGCCAGGAGGCGCCAGCCGACGAAGCAATCTCGCGGACCCGGCCCGATCTCGGGAGATTGCTTCGCTGCTTCGCAGCTCGCAATGACGGCAAGCGTCGGGAGATCCCTTCGCTGTCGCTCGGGACGCCT